>NZ_BOPD01000015.1:0-185971 GCF_016863575.1 Micromonospora sediminimaris | reverse complement strand
GTTCCCGGCGGGCCCTCCGGACGCGCCGCACCACGGGGCGGGCCGTCGGGCCGGGCTGCCGGGCCGGTGGGACCGATCCGGGGCAGGGCACCGGCCCGACCGGTTGGCTCAGGTCCGCCCGGGCCCGGGGCAGGGCCGGTCGGCGGAATGGGACGGCCCGGTCCAGCCGGTGGCCCGTCGGCGCGGCGGGCAGGCCCAGCACCCGGACGTTCCGGACCCGGCTCGACCCCGCGTCCATCGGCCGGTGCGGTGCCCGCGTTCGGCCGACGGGGTGGGCCGCCGGCTTCCGTGCCACGGCGGTCGCCGATCGTCGGCGTACCGCCGGAGGGCGTGCCGACCACGCGGCCGGACGGCGCGGTGGGTCGCTTGCTGATCGTGGGCAACGCCGGGTCGGTGTGGTGCGGTCGACCGGCCTGCCGGAGCCAGTCGGACGGCCGCTCCGGCCGGCCGGAGCGGCCCTCGGCCGGCCGCCCACCGTCGGCTGGCGTCTCGGCAGCGGCACCCGCTACCGCGTGCCGTCCGGACGGCTCCTCGGCCGCCGCGCGCCGGCCCCGGGTCGGTGTGTCCTCCTCGTCGGCCGCGCGGCGTGCCCGCGGTGGCTCGGGTGGCCCGCCGGCAGGTCGGCTACCGAACGGCGGCTGCGGTTCGGGTGGCCTCCGACGGCCCGACGCCGCGTCGGCGGCGCCCTCGGGCCCGACCGCGCCGGGTGCGGTCCGGCGGTCCCGGTCGGCGCCGACCGGTGCGCCGGACTCCTCGCGACGAACGGGTGCGGGCTGCGCGGGCCCAGCGGCCGGACGGCCGGACGGCGCACCGGGGATCGGTGGCGCGTTGCCGGACAGCGGCACCACTGGCCGGTCCTCCTCCGGCTCGGCGGCCCGACGGCGGCCAGCTCGCCGACCGCCCGCCGGCGCGCCGCCCGGCCGACCGACGGCGGGCGTCATGCCCGGCGCCGCCGGGCCGTGGGCGGTGTCCGGCGATGCCGGGAGAGGTTCGGTCGACGGCAGGCGGCGCGGGCCGGCCGGCGCGGCGTTCGGCCGGACGCCGGGCAGGCGCCGCTGCCCGGGCGGACCGGACACCGGGCTCGCCGGCGCACCCGACACCGGGCCCGCGGGCGGCCAGCCCGGGACGGTCGGTGCGCCGGAGACCGGGCCGGCCTCGGGAACCGGCCTGGGGCCGTCGACCGGAACCGGCTCACCGGAATGTGGCCGCCGGGCGGGCGGCCCGGCGGCTGGCGGCTGCTGCGGCCAACCGGCCGGCGGGGTGTTCGGCGGGTCGGGCTCGTGACGGGCGGCGGGCGGCGGTGCAGCGGCGAACGGCGGGGGGGCCGGGAGCCGTCCGCCGGGCGGGCCGGCAGGCGGCCGGGCAGCCGGATTACCCGGCCAGGGGCCGTCGACCGGACGCGCTCGTGGTGGTTCGGCCGGGCCGCGGCCGGGTGGCGGCGCTACCGGAGCGTCCGGCCCCGGGTGGTTGACCGGCGCGGGGCCGGGCCGCATGGCTGGCTGCGGACCGGATCGCTCGGGACCGCTGCGTGCAGCGGCGGACGGATCGACGGCGGCGCCGTCGGGGCCCAGCTCGGTGCGCTGCTGCTTGGCCGAACGCAGGTCGTCGATCCAGCCGAAATCCTCGCCGCTCCCCGTTTCCTCCGGGGCGGCGGCCTCGGACTTGCCCCGACCCCAGCGACGACCCTTGCCGCGCCGCGCGTCCGGGCTCTCGTCCGGTCGGTCCGACGATTTCACTGTTGACCCCTCCCGTCGGCGCTCGCGCCGACCTCTTCGGCCACCTGGGCTGCCGTGGCCGTACTACGACCGTCGTCATCGTCCCCCCCGGACGACGTCGGCCGGGCCGGCCGACCGCCCTTTGCCGGCTCATCCGTGCGGGCAGGGGTGGACAGCCCGCGGACGATCCGGCGTAGCAACGGCAGCCGGCCGGCCACCGATCGCTCCGCGCCGTGCTGACTCGGTCGGTAGTAGTCGGTGCCGACCAGGTCGTCGGGCACGTACTGCTGGGTGACCACGCCCCGCTGGTCGTCGTGCGGATAGCGGTAGCCGATGCCGTGCCCGAGCCCCCGGGCACCGGAGTAGTGGGCGTCGCGCAGGCCCCGGGGCACCGGCCCGCCCCGGCCGGAGCGCACGTCGGCGATCGCCGCCCCGATCGCGGTGGTCGCCGAGTTCGACTTCGGTGCGGTGGCCAGGTGGATGACGGCCTGAGCGAGATTGAGCTGCGCCTCGGGCAGGCCGACGTACTCCACCGCGTGGGCCGCGGCGGTCGCCACACCGAGCGCCGCCGGGTCGGCCATGCCGACGTCCTCGCTGGCGAAGATCACCAACCGCCGCGCGATGAACCTGGCATCCTCCCCGGCGACCAGCATCCGGGCCAGCCAGTGCAGCGCCGCGTCCACGTCGGAACCGCGCATGCTCTTGATGAAGGCGCTTGTCACGTCGTAGTGGGCGTCCCCCGCCCGGTCGTAGCGGACGGCTGCGGTGTCCACCGCGCGTTCGGCGGTGGCCAGGTCGATCTGGTCCTTGCCCAGCGCGGTCGTCGAGGCGGCCGCCGCCTCAAGCGCGGTGAGCGCCTTGCGGACGTCCCCGCCGGCCAACCGGATCAGGTGCGCCTCCGCCTCGGCGGCGAGGGTGAGCGCCCCGCCCAGGCCGCGCTGGTCGACCAGCGCGCGGCGCAGCAGCCCGCGTACCGCAGCGTCGTCGAGGGGCCGAAGGGTGAGCAGCACGCACCGCGAGAGCAGTGGGGAGATGACCGAGAAGTACGGATTCTCGGTGGTGGCCGCCAGCAAAGTGACCGTCCGGTCCTCAACCGCCGCGAGCAGCGAATCCTGCTGGGTCTTGCTGAACCGGTGCACCTCGTCGATGAAGAGCACCGTCGGCGGGCCACCCGAGCGCCGCTGTCGCCGCGCCGTGTCGATCACCGCACGGACGTCCTTCACCCCGGCGGTCAGCGCGGACATCGCGACGAACCGCCGGTCCGTCGCGGTGGCGACCAGGTGGGCGATCGTGGTCTTGCCGCTGCCCGGCGGCCCCCAGAGGATGACCGACATCGGCGCGCTGCCGGCGACCAGCTGCCGCAGCGGCGCACCGGGAGTGAGCAGGTGTTCCTGGCCGACCAACTCGTCCAGACCGGCCGGGCGCATCCGGACCGGCAGCGGCGCGTCCGGCCCGGCCGGGGTGAAGCCGCCGACACCACCTGAACCCGCCTGCGCACCGGGTGCTGCGGCGGGTTCACCGAGGGTGAAGAGGGCGTCGGACTCCATCACGAGAACAGTACCGGGCTCGGCCGACTTCGCCGGAATCGCGCCGTCGGCCGAGCCCGGGGTGATCGTTACCGGTCAGCCGCGGCCCGGGCGGCGACCCCGGTACCAGCGACCACCGCCGCCACCCGGCCCCCGGCCGACGCCGGCCAGATAGAGCGAGAGCAGCAGCAGACCTATCAGCACCAGGGTGTTCCAGTTGAACAGGTCCGGTGCGCCGAGTTTGGTGTCCAGCAGGTCGAGCAGCAGGGCGAAGCCGAAGACGACGGCCGCAGCGATGGCGAGCATGACGTTCCTCCGGTGGGGGTTCCAGTAGGTCGGCGCGGGATGTACCCGATCGGTCGGCTCGCCAATCTCCACGGTGGATCACGCGGCTCCTCCCCACCCACCGCCTACGCTGACGACATGATCAACGCCGACGAGGTCCTGGATGGGCGGGGCGCCATCCTGGCCGCGACGGGCCACCATCCCTTCGTGCGGCACTCGCTGCCGATCCACGAACCGGCGAAGGGCTGGCGACGCGCCGGGGCCGTGTGCTGGCTGCTCACCGTCGAGCAGGGGCCGATCGGTGGCGTGATCGGCCCGTCTGACACGGCGATCGACCTGGTCAGCACGCTGGTCACGGAAGGCAGGTTGGGTGCCGGACGGTGGCTGCACCTGCCCCGTACGGATCCGGCGCCGCTCGGTCCGGCCGTGGCCGGGTACGAGGACTGGGATTTTCTCTGGACGACAGGTGCGCCGCCGGCACAACCCGGCGAGGAGCGGGTGGTACGACTGACCGAGGCGGACCACCCGGCCCTGACGGCGCTTATCGACGAGGCGTTCCCGACCAGCACCGCCCGTCCGGGCAGTCCGCAGGTGCGCGGCTGGTACGGCATCCGCGACGGTGACCGGCTGGTCGCCTGCGGCGCCGACCGGACCCGGGGCGAGGTCGGTTTCCTCGCTGGGCTGGCGGTGGCACCGCAGCACCGAGGACGCGGCCTGGGTGCGGCGATCACCACCGGAATGACGCGGGCCCTGCTGGACCGGTACGGCATGGTGGCGCTGGGCGTCTACCCGAGCAACGTGACGGCGATCCGGCTCTATCGGCGGCTCGGCTACGCCGACACGTTCCCGCTCACCTCGGTCCGCTTCGTCTGATCGTCGGTGGGGCCGTCGGCGATCCTTCCTGCCCGGTCTGCGACCGGTTCGTCGACGATCGGTTCTGCCTGGTCGGCGGGCGGCCTGGGTTGGCCGGCGACCCGGCCCGCCCGCCAGGCGGGCAGATACAGCGGTGCGGCGACCGCCAGCGCGACCGCACCGACAAGCATCGCCGTGCTCACCCCGGCCCGGTCGCCGATGAAGCCGAGCAGCACGCCGCCGAACGCACCGGCCGGCATGGCCACCATCGAATTCACCGAGATCACGCTGGTCCGGTACGGGCCGTCGACCTGCCGGTGCAGCAGTCCCATGTGCAACGGGTTCGACGCGCCGTGCACGGCATGGCAGGCGAAGAAGGCGATCAGCACGCCGACCGGTCCGGCGAGCAGGGCCATCGCGACCACGGTGACGCCCTGCACGATCCGCAGCAGCGCGGCGCCGGGTGCGGCACCGAGCCGGCGGATGAGCAGCGGAGTGAAAGCCGCGCCGGCCGCGGAGGCCAGCCAGGCGATGGTGCTCGCCGGACCGAGCAGGGCGGCTGCCCGGTCGGCGTCGCCGATCACCTCGGCCAGCCGGATCGGCAGCAGGCTCTCGAACGTGACCATCCCGAAGCCCCAGAACAGCTCCACCGCGACCAGGGCGAGCAGCACCCGGGACCGGCGCAGCAGGCCGAACGCCTCGCCGACCATGCGGGGCGCGGCCCGGACCGAGGCCCGCACTGCACCGGGCCCGCTCGCCGGTCGCCGTTCCACCAGCAGGGTCAGCAACGCCAGCAGCGAAACCCCCTGCAGACCGAGGGCGGCCAGCACCGGCGTGGTCAGGGCACTGACCGGACCCAGCGGACCGAGCGCGACCAGACCGCCGCTGAGCAGCGCACCGGCCGCGATGCTCAGGCCGAGCACGGTGCCACCGTGACCGAGACCCTTCTCGTACGCGGCATCCGGGTCGACGGCCAGGGTGCTGTCCACGTACCAGGACTCCAGCGGGCCACTGTCCAGGGCACGGAACACGCCCTGCAACGCCCAGACGATGGCCAGCAGGGCGAACGAGTCCGCCACCACCAGCAGACCCAGTGAGACGAGGCTTACCGAACCGGCCGCCACCAGCACCGGCTTGCGGCCCAGCGCGTCGGCGAACCCACCGGTCGGCAACTCCAGGGCGAGCACCACCACCCCCTGGGCGGCGGCGGCCAGACCGATCTGGGTCAGGGTCAGGCCCCGCTCCTGCATCAGCAGGATCACCACCGGGATCAGCAGGCCGGTCGGTAGCCAGCGCAGACCGTGCAGAACCAGGAAACGACGCCGGATCTGGCGTACGGACAGCTCGCTCACGGCTTCCTCCCGAGCAGCAGCGGGAAGGAGGCGAGGAAGATCTGCACCTGCTCGGCACCGGGCTCATCCGGATCGGCCTCGGCCCGGTAGCGCTCCAGGATGCGCCACAGCTCCTGCTGCAACTCGGCCAGCCGGGCCGCCGGAATGGTCAGGAAGGCATCGCTCATGCCGAAGGCGTCCCGCCACTCGGGTGACCACTCGTCGCGGACGGCGAACCATCGCTCGGTGTGCTCGACGAAGAGGCGGACCTGCTCGGCCTGGATCCACTCCATCGCGGCCCGGGCGTCGGGGTCGTTGTCGAAGTCGGTGTTCTCCCAGTTGGTCACGTCATGGGCGGCTCGCCACCAGCGCTGTCGCCCGGTGCCCCGGTCGGGCTCCTCGACGACCAGGCCGACCTCGGCCAACTGGCGCAGGTGATAGCTGGTCGCGCCGGTGTTGCTGTCGAGCAGTCCGGCGAGGGTGGTCGCGGTGGCCGGTCCCTTGACCCGCAGCGCGCCGAGCAGCCGGGCCCGCAGTGGATGCGCCAGCACCCGGACCTGTCGGTGATCGATGCGGACCTGTCGCGGCGGTGGGCGACGCTCTCCCTCGGTCATGAATGCACAATAACTGTGCACAACTCCTGTGCACAATAGTTGTGCACAGTTGTCGACGTGCGGGTGGCTGGGTGCGGGGTGACGGGACGTTGGCCGCTATGTCGGGCAGAAACAGTCAGCGGCCGGCGGCGAGCAGCTCCGAGACACCGCGCAGCCGGGTGCGGAGCAGACCGACGGCCCGGGTGGAGTCGAGGCGTACCTCGGTGGGGCGCACCACCCCGGCACCGGCACCGGTGGTGGTCTTCAGGCCGGCGGGGTCGATGCCCTCCCGGTGGGCCACCAGCAGGCCCAGTTCCGCCCGGCTCACCGCGTTCGGGCCCGCCACGTTCAGCGGGCCGGCGACGTCGGTGCCCACCAGCTCCAACGCGGCGGCGGCGAGGTCACCGACGTCGATCGGGCAGCGCAGCTCATCGGTGAACAGGGTCGCCCGACCGGCCAGCGCATCCCGGCAGAGCTGAATCTGCTTGCTCCCCTCCCCCAGGATCAGCGAGGTGCGCACCAGCACAGCACCCGGGTCGATCGCCCGCACCGCCGTCTCCGCAGCCGCCTTCGCCGCCCCGTACGGAAAAATCGGTGTGGGTGGATCGTCGTCGGCGTACGCCTCGGGTCGCCCGGCGTGCAACGCGTCGCTGGAGATGTGCACCAACCGGGCCCCCACCCGCGCGGCGGCGTACGCGACGTGCGCCGCCCCGTCAGCGGTGACCGCCCAGTCGCCGTACCGGTAGGGGGTGGCGACCACGGCGTCCGGACGTACTGCCGCGACCAGCGCGACCACCGCGGCCCGATCGGTCACGTCCAGTCGACGGACCTCGACACCCGGCAACCCGATCTCACCGGAGTGGCACGTCCCCACCACCACCCACCACCAACACCCGCACAGTCGCCCCCTCATCCACTCCCCCGCTCCCCCGCTCCCCCGCTCCCGCACCGGTTGATCAAGAAGTTTTGGTCTCGATCCGGCCCAGATCATGACGCAAACTTCTTGATCAACGGACAGAGGGCAGCCGGACAGAGGGGCAAGCGGGGAGAGGGGCCAGGGGGGTGGTCAGGTGGGGTCGGATACGGGGGCGGCGGGGCCGGCGGTGCCGGCGTGGGACGGGGGCTGCTGGGGCTTGGGTTTGGCGTCGATGCCGGCCTCGGTGCGCTGCTGGGCGGTGATCGGGGTGGGTGCGCCGGTGAGGGGGTCGAAGCCGCCCCGGGTCTTCGGGAAGGCGATCACCTCGCGGATCGAGTCGGCCCCGGCGAGCAGCATGCAGACCCGGTCCCAGCCGAACGCGATACCGCCGTGCGGGGGCGGGCCGTAGCTGAACGCCTCCAGCAGGAAGCCGAACTTGTCCTGTGCCTCCTCGGGGCTGATGCCGAGCAGGTCGAACACCCGCTGCTGCACGTCACGGCGGTGGATACGGATCGAACCGCCGCCGATCTCGTTGCCGTTGCAGACGATGTCGTACGCGTACGCCAGAGCCCGGTCCGGCGCCTCCTCGAACCGGTCGACCCACTCGGAGTTCGGCGAGGTGAACGGGTGGTGCACAGCCGTCCATCCCCCCTCGTCGGTCTTCTCGAACATGGGGGCGTCGACCACCCAGCAGAACGCCCAGGCGCTCTCGTCGACCAGGCCGGCCCGCCGCGCGATCTCGATCCGGGCCGCACCGAGCAGCTCCTGGGCCTCGCGGGTCTCCCCGCTGGCGGCGAAGAAGATCGCATCGCCAGGCTTGGCACCGACCGCGTCGGCCAGCCCGGCCAGATGCTCTGCCGACAGGTTCTTCGCCACCGGCCCGCGTGCCTCACCGGTCTCGGCGTCGAGCACCACGTAGGCCAGGCCCTTGGCGCCACGCGCCTTGGCCCAGTCCTGCCAGCCGTCCAGCTCCTTGCGGGTCTGGGACGCGCCACCGGGCATGACCACCGCACCCACGTAGCCTCCCGCGTCGATCGCCCCGGCGAACACCCGGAACGCGGTACCCCGCAGGTAGTCGGTCAGCTCGGTCAGCTCGACGCCGTAGCGCAGGTCCGGCTTGTCCGAGCCGTACCGGGCCATCGCGTCGTGCCAGGTGATCCGCGGAATGGGCCGGGGGATCTCGTGGTCGGCCAGCTCCGACCAGAGCGCGGCGACGATCGCCTCGCCGAGGTCGATCACATCGTCCTCGGTGACGAACGACATCTCGATGTCCAGCTGGGTGAACTCCGGCTGCCGGTCGGCCCGGAAGTCCTCGTCGCGGTAGCAGCGGGCGATCTGGTAGTAACGCTCCATCCCGCCGACCATCAGCAACTGCTTGAACAGCTGCGGCGACTGCGGCAGCGCGTACCAGCTGCCCGGCTGAAGGCGCACCGGCACCAGGAAGTCGCGCGCGCCCTCCGGCGTGGACCGGGTCAGCGTGGGCGTCTCGATCTCCAGGAAGTCCCGCTCGTGCAGCACCGTACGGGCCAGCTGGTTGGCGCGTGACCGCAGCCGCATGGCCCGCGCCGGGCCGCCGCGCCGCAGGTCGAGGTAGCGGTACTTGAGCCGGACGTCGTCCCCGGCCACCACCTGGTCGTCCACCGGCAGCGGCAGCGGCGCGGCCTCGGAGAGCACCTCCAGCTCGGCCGCCGTCACCTCGATCTCGCCGGTGGGCAGCTCCGGGTTCTCGTTACCCTCGGGCCGCCGGGTGACCTCACCGACGACCTTGACGCAGTACTCGTTGCGCAGCGCGTGCGCGTCCTCCTCCCGGAGGACCACCTGCACCACGCCCGAGCCGTCGCGCAGGTCGACGAAGATGACACCGCCGTGGTCGCGCCGGCGGGCCACCCACCCGGCGAGCGTCACCGTGGTGCCGGCGTCCGTCGCGCGCAGGCTGCCGGCGTCATGGGTACGGATCACGACGTGCGTCTCCCTCGTCTTGCCCTACGTCTGCTCCCCGGCATTCTGTCAGCACCCGCCCGTCGACGTTCCCCGGGTACGCGGACCAGGGCCCTTGTCGACACCTGCGGTGACGGACGGACGCTCCGTCAGCGCGTCCGGCTCACCGACACGACCCTCGGGTCCACGGAGTAGCGGCGCGCCACGTCGTCGGCGTCGCCCGCGGTGGCGCCGGGATCGAAAAACACCTCCAGGCACGAGCTGCGCGGCCCGTCGAACCCGAAGCCGGCGATGACGTGTTCGGGATCGAAGCGGCGGCCGTCGCGGGTCAGCTCGTCGACAGATGCTTCCGGCCGCACGCACACCATCACCTCGGGCTGGGTACCGCTCCAGGCCAGGGCCGGAGCCGATGCGCCGATGGTGAGCAGGAGAGTCGCCCCCACGCCGATCACGGTGGCCCGACCGAGCGCCGACCTGCTCGCCGGAAAGGCCCCGAGCACCGGCCGGCTCGACGGCAGGGCCACCGCGCCGAGAGCGGCCAGGACGTACGCCCACAGCGCCCGCTTGT
This sequence comes from Micromonospora sediminimaris, assembly GCF_016863575.1. Lineage (NCBI taxonomy): Bacteria > Bacillati > Actinomycetota > Actinomycetes > Micromonosporales > Micromonosporaceae > Micromonospora > Micromonospora sediminimaris. Next base: position 176,247 of record NZ_BOPD01000015.1, on the reverse strand, counting down.
CCGCCGTGTCGTACAGGGCCAGCGCGACGACGCCAGCGCCGACGGTCTGGGTGACCAGGGCGACCACCCGGAATTCCGGCTGGTCGACAACCGCCGCGGGTATCGCGGCGAGCACACCGAGCACCAGGAGGAGCCCGACGAACCAGGACGCGTTCCATTCACGACGCGCGTCCACGGCGAGCAGCACCCAGGCCGACCCCTGCCCGCCCACGAAGATCGGCGCGCGCAACTGCGCCAGGAGTCGTACGACCATCGGCCGACAGTAGTCGATGGAACATGGTCCGGGACAGCGGTGCGGGCCGCCGGAGGAGGAATCCGGCGGCCCGCTGGCGGAGCAGGTTCTCCTGACGGGGAGGTCAGAAGATGCTGACGCCGTAGCGGCTCAGCGCCTCGGTGACCGGCTGGAAGAAGGTGGTGCCGCCGGTACGGCAGTTGCCGCTGCCGCCGGAGGTCAGGCCGAGTGCGGTGCTGCCGCTGAACAGCGAGCCGCCGCTGTCGCCGGGCTCGGCGCAGATGTTGGTCCGGATCAGACCGCTGACCCGCCCCTCGGCGTAGTTGACCGTGGCGTTGAGCGCGGTCACCGAGCCGCTGCGCAGGCCGGTGGTGCTGCCGGAGCGCTGCGCCGACTGACCGACGTACGCGTTACCGGCGCCGGTGATGTCCCGGTAGCTGCCGTTGTAGAGGTAGACGTTGCCGGCCGCGTTGCCCGAGTTGTTGTGCCGGACGATGCCGTAGTCGTTGCCCGGGAAGCTGCTGCCGGCGCGGGTGCCCAGCAGCGAGGTCTGACCCGAGTTGCTGTACCAGCTCGACGAGATGTTGGTGCAGTGGCCCGCAGTCAGGAAGTAGTACGTGCTGCCGCTGCGCACGTTGAAGCCGAGCGAGCAGCGCCCGCCACCGCCGGCGTAGATGGCCTGGCCACCGGAGATGCGGGTGCTCAGCACGCCGGCCTCGGCCTCGATGCGTACCGCGCCGTTGGTGCGCGCCGCAGCGGCCTTGACCCGCTCCAGCTTGGCCCCGGTGACGGTGGTGTCGACGGAGACGACCACCTGGTTGGTGACCGGGTCGGTCCACCAGGCGGTGCCGGGGATGTTGACGGAACGCTCCAGCACGGCGGTGGCGCGGTTCAGCTCCGCGGCACCGCGCTTGACGACCTTGACCTTGGCGCCGACGGCGGCCGCCTGGCGGGCGGCGGCGACGTCGGTGACGGCGACGACCATCTTGCCGCTGGCGTCGGCGTAGGTGCCGGCGGCACGGTCTCCGAGCCGGTCGGCGAGCGCGGCGGCGGCGTCGGGCGAGACGCTCCCGGGTGCCGCCTGGGCGGGGGTGCCGGCCAACACGCCGGCGACCAGGGTTCCTGCCGCGGCTACGGTGACGACACGGCGGACCATTGACCTCGTGGGTCGCATGTAACAGCCTCCCGACATGGGGGATGAGGCCCTGTCACGTCGACAGGGACGGGGGCAGCTCGACCACCTGGGGAAATGGCCAAGCGATGGAAAGTATTCACATATTTAAGATCGTTAACAAGACCTGGCTATGCCCGAATTCACCCACCGGCAATCCGTAACAGGGAGGACACATACGAAGACCGGGGTGTCACACGGCCAGTACGACCTCCGTGTGACACCCCGGACCGGGAAAGCGATCTCAGGGTTACGGCAACACCGCGCTCAGCTCACCAGGGGCTTGAGATCCTCGCGAGGCGGCGTCCACTCCCCCGGCGCGGCGGCCACCTGCTCACCGGAACGGATGTCCTTGACCTCGTCGGGGTCGCCGTCCGCACCCGGGAACCAGACGTACGGGATGCCACGCCGCTCGGCGTACCGGATCTGCTTGCCGAACTTCGCCGCGCTCGGCGACACCTCGGCCGGGATCCCCCGGGACCGCAACGCCCCGGCGACGGAGTCGCTTTTCGCCCGCAGTTCCTCGTTGGTCACCGCGACCAGCACGCAGGTGGGCACCGCCCGCGACACGGACAGTGCGCCCGCGCCGAAGAGCAGCCCGAGCAGGCGGGTCACGCCGATCGAGATGCCCACCCCGGGGAAGCGGGCGTTGCCCGCGCTGGCCAGGTTGTCGTACCGACCGCCGGAGCAGATCGAGCCGAACCGCTCGTACCCGATCAGCTGCGTCTCGTAGACGGTGCCGGTGTAGTAGTCCAGACCCCGGGCGATACGCAGGTCCGCGACGCAGAGACCCGGCGCGTGCGCGGCGGCGGTCTCCACCACCCGGACCAACTCCTCGACCCCCTCGTCGAGCAGCGGATCACTGACCCCGAGCGCGCGCACCGCGTCCGCGAAGGAGGCGTCCGGCGCGGAGATCTCGGCAAGTGACAGCACCGCCTTGGCCTGTGCCTCGCTCGCCCCGGCGGTGGTCGCCAGCAGCTCCGTGACACCGGCCGGGCCGATCTTGTCGAGCTTGTCGACCGCGCGCAGCGCCGCCTCCGGATCGGTCAGACCGATGCCCCGGTAGAAGCCCTCACAGATCTTGCGGTTGTTGACCTGGATGCGGATCGGCGGGATCGGCAACGACCGCAGCGCGTCGCCGACGACGAGCGGCATCTCCGCCTCGTGGTGCACCGCGAGGGTGTCCCGGTCGACGATGTCGATGTCGGCCTGGAGGAACTCCCGGTAACGCCCCTCCTGCGGGCGCTCACCGCGCCACACCTTCTGGATCTGGTAGCGGCGGAACGGGAAGTTCAGCTTGCCGGCGTTCTCCAGCACGTACCTGGCGAACGGCACGGTCAGGTCGAAGTGCAGGCCGAGGGCGTCGTCACCGGCCGGGCCCTCCGGTTCACCGTGCAGCCGTCGGATCACGTAGACCTCCTTGGAGGTCTCCCCCTTACGCAGCAACTGGTCCAACGGCTCGACCGCCCGGGTCTCCAGCGGCGCGAAGCCGTACAGCTCGAAGGTCGACCGGATCCGGTCCAGCACGTACTGCTCGATCATCCGTTGGGCGGGCGTCCACTCCGGGAAACCGGAGATGGGCGTGGGCTTGCTCATGACGTACTCCCTCGGCAGCCGCGCGCTGCGCGGCAGAGTCTGCTGACGATCCCGCGCGGTCCGCGCGGTGCGGTCTCGACGCGACCGTTACAGGCCGCGGGTGGGTGCCGGTCGCGCGCCGCCCAACTCCGCCACCTCGACAAGGTACGGGTTGGTGGCGCGCTCGCGGCCGATGGTGGTCGTGGGGCCGTGGCCGGGCAGGACGACGGTGTCGTCGGCCAACGGGAGGATCTTGTCCCGCAGGCTGGTGACCATCGTCGGCATGCTGCCGCCCGGCAGGTCGGTGCGGCCGATCGAGCCGGCGAAGAGCACGTCACCGGAGAGGCAGAGCTGCTCCGCCTCCCAGGGCGAGCCGGCGCCGGGCAGCCGGAAGAGCACCGACCCGCCGGTATGGCCGGGCGCATGGTCGACGGTGATCTCCAGCCCGGCGAGGGCGAGCGTCGTACCGTCGGCCAACTCGGCCACGTCCTCTGGCTCGGCGTACGGCAGTCGCCCGCCGAAGAGCTGCGTCAGTTCCATCGACAGCGCCTTCGTCGGATCCGCCAGCAGCTCCCGGTCGTCCGGGTGCACGTACGCGGTGATTCCGCGCGCCCCGCAGACCGGCGCCACGGAGAAGGTGTGGTCGAGGTGCCCGTGGGTGAGCAGCACCGCGGCCGGGTGCAGACGATGCTCGGCGAGCAGCGCGTCGAGCCGGTCGACCACCCCGATGCCGGGATCGACCACCACGCACTGTTCCCCCGGCCCGGTGGCGACCACGTAGCAGTTGGTGCCGAAGGCGTCCGCGGGAAAGCCGACCACGAGCACGTCCGCTCCCCTTTCCGTCGAGTCGTCCTCTCCGGCAGCCTACCGGCGTCGCCGGCCTACCGGCCCGACCCGCCGGCCCCCGGGTGAGGCACTGACGGAGCCCGATGTAGAAGGGCACCGACCTCGTACACCACTTTCCCAGCCGGTACCCGTACACTCTGGCGGGCGTGTGGCGTGGCACACCTGCCGCCCGACAGGTACACGACCACCGGGTGACGACCAGGGTAGAGGAAAGGGGAGCACGGGTGGCTTCCAGCAGGGACCGGCAGCGCAAACTGGCGCGGGCCAAGCTCGACCGGCAACTGGCCCGCCGGGCCGCCGCCGCCAGGCGTCGCCGACGCATCCAGGCCGGTGTCGGCACCGCCCTGATCCTCGTGCTGGTCGTCGCCGGCTCGGCGTGGGCCCTCGGCGCGTTCGACAGCGAGCCGACCGAGGACACCGCGGCCGACGAGGTCTGCCTCTGGACCCCGCAGAACACCGAGGGCAACGCCAACCTCAAGGATGTCGGCGAGCCCCCGACCACCGGGCTGCCGGTCACCGGCACCCGGCCGATGACGATCACCACCAACCAGGGTGCGCCGATCTCCGTCGAGCTGGATCTTGCCAGCGCCCCGTGCGCCGCGGCCAGCATCACCCACCTGGCCAGCCAGTCGTTCTACGACAACACCAAGTGCCACGAGATCACCGCCGACGGCGCGGTGCGCTGCGGCGATCCCAGCGGCACCGGTCTGGGCGGCCCGGCCTACTCGTTCTACGACGAGAACGTGCCGACCGCGCCGGAGGCGTCGCCGCAGCCGAGCCCGTCCCCGGACGAGCCACCGACGTACCCCAAGGGCACGGTCGCGATGATCTCGAACCCGCCCGGCGCCAACGGCAGCCAGTTCCTGATCTTCTTCAAGGATTTCACCACCGCCGAGCCGAAGTTTCCGATCATCGGCCGGGTCACCGAGGGCCTCGACGTCGTCGAGAAGATCGGCGCCCTGCCGACGGTGGACAATGGGGCCGGGGAGAAGGTCAAGCCGGAGGATGACGACGTGGTCATCCAGAGCCTGACCGTCGGCGAGCCCGTGCTGGATCCGGCGTCGTCCGCCGATCCGGCGCCCTCGGGCACGCCGGAGTCCTCCGGCACACCGAGTCCGGCGGCCTCGGGCGACCCCGAGGCCAGCGCCAGCGCCGGCTGACCACGGGCGGCCGGGCCCCAACCCCACCGCAGCGGCATCCACATACAGTCCAGGAGGATCGAGGCGTGACGTCCACCAGAGAGCGGCAGCGCGCGGCGGCCCGCGCCCGGCTCGAGAAGGAGATGGCCGAGCGGGCCGCTCGGGCCCGTAAGCGCCGCCAGACGCAGGCGGTCGTCGGGGCCGGCGTGGTCCTGCTGCTGGTGGTCGCCGGCACGGCCTGGCTCGCCAGCAACGTGCTCGGCGACGACAGCGGCACCGACAACGCGGCCCAGGACGCGAACTCCGTGCAGTGCGACTGGGTCGAGATGCCCGAGGGTGAGCGCACCCCGCAGGTCAAGGACGTCGGGCTGCCGGACACGCAGCAGAGCAAGGTTGGTGTCCAGACCATGACGATCACCACGAACCTCGGCCCGATCACCGCCCGGATCGACAGGTCCGCGGTGCCGTGCACGGCGGGCAGCTTCACCCACCTGGCCGAGCAGAACTTCTTCGACAACACCAAGTGCCACCGGCTGGTGACCGAAGGCATCAAGGTGCTCCAGTGCGGCGACCCGAGCGCCACCGGCGAGGGCTGGCGGGACACCGACGGCACCGGCGGTCCGAGCTACCGCATGGCGGAGGAGAACCTGCCGGCCGACAAGCGGCCGCCGTACCCGGAGGGCGTCATCGCGATGGCCAACTCGGGCCAGCCGTCCAGCAGCGGCAGCCAGTTCTTCATCGTGTACGGCGATTCGCCGCTGGACCCGAACTACACCGTCCTCGGCACCATCACCGGCGGAATGGACATCGTGAAGGATGTCGCGGCGGCCGGTGACGACGGCGCGTTCGCCCAGCAGGCCGGTGGCGGTCACCCGAAGAAGGAGGTCGTCATCACCGACCTCACGATGACCGACGCCTGACCCGAACCACCCGAAGCGCCCGTCGGCTCCGCCGACGGGCGTTTCCATCTCTCCCCCACCCCCCGTTCCCGCCTTGGTTGATCAAGAAGTTTTGGTCTCGATCCGGCCGGATCGAGACCAAAACTTCTTGATCAACGGGTCAGGGCGGGGTGGGTGGGTGGGTGGGTGGGGGTTAGGCGCCGGAGGTTACGCGGTAGGCGTCGAAGACGCCGTCGACCTTGCGTACCGCCGCCAGCAGGTGCCCTAGGTGTTTGGGGTCGGCCATCTCGAAGCTGAACCGGCTCACCGCAACCCGGTCGCGGGTGGTGGTGACGGTGGCGGAGAGGATGTTGACCCGCTCCTCGGAGAGCACCCGGGTGACGTCCGCCAGCAGCTTGTGCCGATCGAGCGCCTCCACCTGGATCGCCACCAGGAACGTCGAGGCGGAGGTGAGTTTCCAGTTCACCTCGACCACCCGCTCGCCCTGGGCGCGCAGGTCCTCCGCGTTGGCGCAGTCGTCGCGGTGCACGCTCACCCCGCCGGAACGGGTCACGAAACCGAAGACCGAGTCCGGCGGGACCGGGGTGCAGCAGCGGGCCAGCTTGATCCACACGTCGCTGACCCCGCGTACGACCACACCGGGGTCGTGGCTGGAGGCGCGGCTGCGCGGCGGGCGGGTGGCCACGGCGGTCTCGGCGATGTCCTCGGCCGCGCCCTCCTCCCCGCCGTAGGAGGCCATCAGCTTCTGCACCACCGACTGGGCGGAGACCTGACTGTCGCCGACGGCCGCGTACAGCGACGCCACGTCGGCCAGGTGCAGGTCCCGGGCGATGGCCATCAGGTTGTCGGAGGTGAGCATCCGCTGCAACGGCATGCCCTGCTTGCGCATCGCCTTGACGATCGCGTCCTTGCCCTCCTCGATCGCCTCCTCGCGGCGCTCCTTGTTGAAGTACTGCCGGATCTTCGTCCGCGCCCGGGGGCTCTTGACGAAGCCGAGCCAGTCCTGAGTCGGGCCGGCCGTGTCGGACTTCGAGGTGAAGATCTCGATCACGTCGCCGTTGGACAGGGTCGACTCCAGCGGCACCAGCTTGCCGTTGACCCGCGCCCCGATGCACTTGTGCCCCACCTCGGTGTGCACCGCGTACGCGAAGTCCACAGGCGTCGACCCCGTCGGCAACGGGATCACGTCGCCCTTCGGGGTGAAGACGTACACCTCCTGGCTGGACAGGTCGAACCGCAACGCGTCCAGGAACTCGCTCGGGTCGGCGGCCTCTCGTTGCCAGTCCAGCAGCTGCCGCAGCCAGGTCATCTCGTCGATGTGGGCGGGCGGGCCGACGATCTGGGTGCCCTTGTGCTCCTTGTACTTCCAGTGCGCCGCGATGCCGAACTCCGCCGTACGGTGCATCGCGTACGTGCGGATCTGCATCTCCACCGGCTTGCCGGTGGGACCGATCACCGTGGTGTGCAGCGACTGGTACATGTTGAACTTGGGCATGGCGATGTAGTCCTTGAACCGGCCCGGCACCGGCTGCCAGTTCGCGTGGATCACCCCCAGCGCCGCGTAGCAGTCCCGCACCGTGTCGACCAGGATGCGTACGCCCACCAGGTCGTAGATGTCGTTGAAGTCCCGCCCCCGCACGATCATCTTCTGGTAGATCGAGTAGAGGTGCTTCGGCCGGCCGGTGGTCTCCGCCTTGATCTTGGCGGCCTTCAGGTCCGTCTGCACCTTCTGCGTCACCTGCCGCAGCAACGCCTCCCGCTGCGGCTGGTGCTCCCCGATCAGCCGGTTGATCTCCTCGAACCGCTTCGGGAACAACGTCCCGAACGCCAGGTCCTCCAGCTCCCACTTGATCGTGTTCATACCGAGCCGGTGGGCCAGGGGGGCGAGGATCTCCAGCGTCTCCTTCGCCTTCTGCTCCTGCTTCGGGCGCGGCAGGAAGGTAAGCGTCCGCATGTTGTGCAGCCGGTCGGCCAGCTTGATCACCAGGACGCGCGGGTCCTTGGCCATGGCGACGACCATCTTGCGGATCGTCTCGGCCTTCGCCGCGTCACCGAGCTTGACCTTGTCGAGCTTGGTGACCCCGTCGACCAGCAGGGCGACCTCACCACCGAAGTCGGACCGCATCTGGTCGAGGGTGTACTCCGTGTCCTCGATGGTGTCGTGCAGGAGCGCCGCGACCAGGGTGGTGGTGTCCATGCCCAGGTTCGCCAGGATGGTCGCCACCGCGAGCGGGTGGGTGATGTAGGGGTCGCCGGACTTGCGGTACTGGCCGGAGTGCCAGCGCGCCGCCGTGTCGAAGGCCCGCTGCAACAGCCGCGCGTCGGCCTTGGGGTGATTCTCCCGGTGCGACGCGATCAGCGGCTCCAGCACCTCGCTGACCTGCGAGGACTGCCATGGCGCGTTGAACCGGGCCAACCGCGCCCGGACCCGCCGCCCGGTGGGCGCGTGGGACAGGCCGAATCCACCGGCCGCCGAGGAATCGCCGTCCCCGGAGCCGGCGGCCGGACGAGCCGGGTCGCCGGCCCGCTGCGCCGCGCCCGACCCGCCACCCGGCGCCGCCGCGGCGCCGTTGCGGTCGGTCAGCGAGCCCTCCGCGTCACCTGTCGGGTGCACCGTGCCCTCCACCGGAGGAACGACCTCGTGGGACACCGGCCTCCTCACCGCTCGCCGGGACGACACCGACCGTGCGCCGGCCGGTCTGGTCTAGCGCCGCACAGGCGGGTAACCGCCCGGTCAGCAATGGGCAATGCTACCCCCACCGCGGGTGCCGTGCCGCTCCGCCGGACGGACCGTGCCGGGCCCGTCCGGGGCCGTCGACGCCTCAAACGGTCAACAGGGCATGCACGGGACGCGGGGCCAGTCGGTCGCGCCCGCCGAGGAAGGACAGCTCCAGCAGCACGGTGAAACCCGCCACCGTGCCACCCGCTCGCTCCACCAGATCCAACGTGGCCGCCGCCGTGCCGCCGGTGGCGAGCACGTCGTCGACCACCAGCACCCGGTGACCGGCGGTGAAGGCGTCCTGGTGCACTTCGAGCGTGGCCTCGCCGTACTCCAGCTCATAGGAGGCGGCGTACGCCGGCCGGGGCAACTTGCCGGCCTTGCGCACCGGCACCACCCCGACTCCGGTCGCGTACGCGATCGCGGCGGCGACCACGAACCCGCGCGCCTCGATGCCGACCACGGCGTCGAAGGACTCCCGCCCGTGGTACGCGACGATCCCGTCGATCACGTCCCGGAAGGCGTCACCGTCGGCGAACAACGGCATCAGGTCCTTGAACATGACGCCGGGCTTGGGAAAGTCAGGCACGTCGAGCACCCGGCTGGCCACCAGCCGGGCCACCTCCGGCCCGCTGTCCCCGCGTACTCCGGTGCTGTGGGTCTCCGTCACGGCAGTTCCGCTTCCCTTCCACACGACGGCGGCGTCCCGCACACTGCTCGCACAGCATGCAGGACGCCGCCGGTACCTGTTTCTACCGGGTCGCCCCGGGCGTCCTCAGCGTCGCTTTCCGCCGCCCGGACGGTTGCCGCCACCGGGACGCCCGCCCCGGGCACCGCCGGAACGCTTGCTCGCCGGCCGGGCGCCCACCTTCGGCGCGGCGGCACCGGCGAGGGCGCCGGTCTCCGCGGTGACCGGCTCCTCGTCCCGCTCGACCGGGCGCGGCTGGCCACCCGCCTTGGCCGGGGTCTCGCCCCGGCTGACCGTGGACCGCCGGGCCAGCACCCGCTTGTTGTGCGCCTGGATCCGCGGGTCGCGGTTCTTCAGCACCACCAGCAGCGGGGTGGCCAGTGTGATCGAGGTGAGGAAGGCCATCGCCATACCGACGAAGAGCACCAGGCCGAGGTCCTTCAGGGTGCCCGCGCCGAGCAGGCCGGCACCGATGAACAGGATGCCGCCGACCGGGAGCAGGGCGACCACGGAGGTGTTGATCGACCGCATCAGGCTCTGGTTCACGGCCAGGTTGGCCGCCTCGCCGTACGTCTGGTTGTTGTTCGCGGTGATGCCTCTGGTGTTCTCCTGCACCTTGTCGAAGACCACCACCACGTCGTACAGGGCGAAGCCCAGAATTGTGAGGAATCCGATGATCGTCGACGGGGTGACCTCGAACCCGACGATCGAGTAGAGGCCGGCAGTGAGGACCAGGTTCATCACCAGGGCGAAGATCGCCCCGACCGCCATCTGCCACTCGAAGCGCAGGACCAGGTAGACGGTCACCAACGCCAGGAAGATCACCAGACCGAGCAGGGCCCGGTTGGTGACCTGGCTGCCCCACGCCTCGCTGACCCGGTTACTGGCGATCTCCGCCGGGTCGATGTTGAACACCTGACCCAACTGGGCCCGGACCGCTTCGGCCTGCTCGGCGTCGAGTTCGGTGGTACGCAGCTCGTAGAACTCGTCGCCGCCACCGCCGACCTGCTGGGTGGTGACCACCCGGCCACCCTCACCCGCGGTGGCCAGCACCTCGCCCGCGCGGTCCTCCACCTGCTCCAGGGTGCCGACGCTGGTCGGCACCTGGAACGAGTTGCCACCGGCGAACTCGATGCCGAGGCTGAAGCCCCGGAAGATGACGCTGCCGAGCGCGATCAGCACCAGCACGGCGGCGACGGTGAACCACATCTTGCGCCGGCCGACGATGTTGAGGCCGGCCTCACCTCGGTAGAGGCGGGCTGCCAGACCAGTCTCAGCCATCTCAGGCCTCCTTGACACGCTGGTTGCGGGACGGGGCCTGCTCCGACCGGGCCGGCAGTGCCCGGCCCAGGCCGCTGACCCGTGGGGACAGGAACGCCTTGGTACGGGCGAACATCGTCATGATCGGATGCCGGAAGAGGAAGACCACCAGCAGGTCCAGCACCGTGGCCAGACCGAGGGCGAAGGCGAAACCCTTCACCGTGCCGACCGAGACGATGTAGAGCACCACCGCCGACATGATCGTGATCGCGTTGGCGGAGATGATCGTCCGGCGGGCCCGGACCCAGGCCCGAGGTACCGCGCTACGTGGGCTGCGCCCCTCCCGGATCTCGTCCTTGAGGCGTTCGAAGTAGATGACGAACGAGTCCGCCGCCACACCGAGCGAGACGATGATGCCGGCGATGCCGGCGAGGGTGAGCGTGAAGCCGATCTGCCGGCCGAGGAACACCAGCGCGCCGAAGAGCAGCAGCGCCGAGAGGATCAGGCTCAGGAAGATCACCGAGCCGAGCAGGCGGTAGTAGAAGAACGAGTAGATGATGACCAGCAGCATGCCGATGCCGGCCGCGAGCAGACCGGCCCGCAGGTGGCTGGCGCCCAGGGTGGCGGTGACGTTCTGCTGCTCCTGCGCCTCGAAGGTGACCGGCAGGGCGCCGTAGCTGAGGTAGCCGGCCAACTCGCTGGCCTCGGCGTTGCTGAAGTTGCCGGTGATCTGGGAGTTGCCGGTGAGCACGCCCTGGATCTGCGGCGACGAGATGATCTGGTTGTCCAGCACCACGGCGACCCGGCACTTGCCCTCGTCACCGAGCGCGGACGCGTCGCACGCCTGGCCCTCGTTGTTGAACGCCTCGCGGGTCAACGCGGTCCACTTGTCCTGGCCGGAGCCGGTGAAGTTCAGGCTGACCACCCACTGGCTGGTCTGGTCGCGCACCGCGTTGGCGTCGGAGACGTCGGTGCCGAGCACCTTCGCCACGTCCAGCAGGTTCTTGGCGTACCCGCCCTCGCAGGCGACGACCTGCTGCTCCGGGTCGGAGATAGACGCCGGGGGCCGGTCGTCGAGCTGGGCGCAGCTGATCGTCGGCACGTTGAACTGCATCTGCGCCGGCAGTACCGCGACCTCGCGGCCGCTCAGCTCACCGAACGGCTTGAGCTTGTCGGCCAGCGACGGGTCGACGCTGAGATCGGCCGGCGCCTGCAGGCCGCTCGCCGCGGCCCACGCCTCGGCGCCGACCTTCTGCTCGACGGCGCGGCGCTGCTCCTCGATGCTCTGCGTCACCTCTTCGTCCGGCGTGGCCGACGGGGTGGGCGACGGGGTCGCCGACGGCGTCGGGGTCGGTGCACCACCACCCTGACCGCCGGCGTCGGGCGACGAGGAGGCTTCGGCGTCCGGCGTGGGGCTCGCGGTGCCAGACGGGGTGGCCTCGGGGCTCGCGGAGCCGGACGGGGTCGCCGAAGGGCTTTCGCTCGGTGCCGGCGATGGGATGGACCCGCTGCCGTCGGCGATCTTCAGGACCTTCCGGAACCGCAGCTCGGCGGCGCTGCCGACCTCGTTGAGCTCGCGGTTCTCGCCGGGCAGGGAGACGACGATGTTGCGGTCGCCCTCGGTGACCACCTCGGCCTCGGCCACGCCGTACGCGTTGACCCGGCTCTCGATGATCTGGCGGGCCCGCTCCAGGTTCTCCGCCGTGGGGGCCCGGCCGTCGAGGGTGTTTGTGGCCTCCAGCGTGAGCCGCGTGCCGCCGACCAGGTCAAGACCGAGGCGGGGTTCGAGCCGGTCCTTCCAGCCACCGCTGGCGCCGCCCGAGAAGAACACCAAAAGATAGAGGACGACGAAGATGGCCCCGAGCACGGCCAACTGCCGTCCCGGGCGCATCTGTCCCTGAGGTGGTGCCACGGCTGTCCTGTCTCCCTGTGGTCACGCCGCCGCGGGTGCGGCGGCGGGTCGGCCGGAATCCCCCGGCCGACGGTCTGCCTTCCGACGGCGCTCAGGCTGGCGCCGCCGCCTCCGGGGTCGACGCGGACGCGTGGACCGGGTACGAGTCGGCGCGCCGGCGCCCGGCGTCGGCCTTCTATCCAATTGTCTCAATGCGCAATTAGCGGATGGCACCCACCCGGGGACGCGCGTGGGCACCCTCCCGCCCGAACCGCCGGGAGACCGGCGACCCGGTTGGGACGCGGCGTCAGTCCTTGACGGAGTCGGACTCCTCGACGGGCGACTCGACCGGGCGCTCCGCCGGGGTGACCACCCGGGCGATCGCGGGCCGGGCGTAGCGGGTCTGCACTCCGGGAGCGACCTCCAGCAGGACGCTGTCGTCCTCGACACCGGTGACCGTGCCGTAGAGCCCGCCGATGGTGACCACCTCGTCGCCCACGGAGAGGTTGGACTGCATCGATTCGGCCTCGCGGCGGCGCTTCTGCTGCGGACGGATCATCATGAAGTACATGACGCCGAAGAGCAGAGCGATCATGAGGATCGGCGTGAAGCCTCCCGCTCCGCCGCCTTCTGCTGCGTAGTGCACGGTTGTCGACCTTCCCATTGGCCGCCGGACCGGCGCGTCGGCGCCGCAACGGAGGCGGATTTTCACGTCCTGTACAGACCGCGGCGAGTCTAGTCGCTCTGTCTGGGAACGCCGAATGCGGCACAGATCACGAACAGATCACGGCTCGCCGACGTCCAGCGAGAACAGATCGGGCGCGGGAGGAGCTTCTACCGCAAATGTACCATTCGGTGGCGTACGGCCCAGATGGTGCCAGGCGGCTTCGGTGGCCACCCGGCCTCGGGGCGTACGCGCCAGCAGCCCCGCCCGCACCAGGAACGGCTCGCAGACCTCCTCGACCGTGTCCGGCTGCTCCCCCACCGCCACGGCCAGGGTCGACAGGCCGACCGGACCACCCCGGAACGAGTCCACCAGCGCGGTCAGCACCGCCCGGTCGAGCCGGTCCAGCCCGAGGGCGTCCACGTCGTACACGGTCAGGGCCGCCCGGGCGGTCGCGACGGTGACCACCCCGTCGGCGCGTACCTCGGCGAAGTCGCGCACCCGGCGCAGCAGCCGGTTGGCGATCCGGGGCGTGCCCCGGGACCGGCCGGCGATCTCCGCCGCCCCGTCCTCGGTGATCGGCACCCCGAGGATCCGCGCCGAGCGGTGCAGCAGCGTCTCCAGGTCGGCCGGCGCGTAGAAATCCAGATGCGCCACGAAGCCGAACCGGTCCCGCATCGGGCCGGTGAGCAGACCCGACCGGGTGGTCGCGCCGACAAGCGTGAACGGCTCCACGTCGAGCGGGATGGCGGTGGCGCCCGGCCCCTTGCCGACCACCACGTCGACCCGGAAGTCCTCCATCGCGCTGTAGAGCAGCTCCTCCGCCGGCCTGGCGATCCGGTGGATCTCGTCGATGAAGAGCACGTCCCCCTCGGCCAGGCTGGTCAGGATCGCCGCCAGGTCACCGGAGCGTTCGATCGCCGGCCCGCTGGTCACCCGGATCCCGGCGCCCAGCTCGGCGGCCACGATGTTGGCGAGGCTGGTCTTGCCCAGGCCCGGCGGGCCCGAGAGCAGGATGTGGTCGGGCGGCGAGCCGCGCCGCATGGCTCCCTGAAGCAGCAGGTCGAGCTGGTCGCGAACCCGGTCCTGGGCAATGAACTCGGAAAGGCGCCTCGGCCGGACGCTGACCTCCGCGTCCAGCTCCGCGTCGCTGACGTACGCCGAGACCAGGTTCTCGTTGCTCATCGGGTCCGACCCAGCAGTCGGATGGCCTGCTTCAACAGCACCGGCACCGGCGGGGTGGGACCGTCGACGCTCTCGGCGACGGCGGCGACCGCCTGGTCGGCCTGGCCGGCCGTCCAACCGAGCCCGATCAACGCCTGGCGGACCTGATCCGGCCAGCTGCCGCCGGTCACCCCGGCCGCGCCGTCGGCACCCACCGGCACCGGGCCGATCCGGTCGCGCAGCTCCAGCACCAGTCGCTCGGCGCCCTTCTTGCCGATGCCCGGCACCCGGGTCAGCGCCGCGGTGTCGGCGTTGGCGACGGCCTTGCGTACGGCATCGGGGGTGTGCACCGCGAGCACCGCCTGGGCCAGCCGCGGGCCGACCCCGCTGGCGGTCTGCAACAGCTCGAACAGCACCTTGGCGTCGTCGTCGGCAAAGCCGTAGAGGGTGAGCGAGTCCTCCCGGACGACAAGGCTGGTGGCCAGCCGGGCCGGCTGGCCGACCCGCAGGTCGGCGAGCGTGCCGGGGGCGCACTGCACCGCCAGGCCGACCCCGCCGACCTCGATGACCGCGTGGTCCGGGCCGGTGGCGGTCACCACGCCACGCACACTGGCGATCATCTCGCTCCTCCTCGTCTGACCCGGTCCGCCGCGGCGGCCAGTTTCGAGCGGGTGCCGCCGCGCCACACGTGGCAGATGGCAAGCGCGAGGGCGTCCGCGGCGTCCGCCGGCCGGGGCGGCTCGGGCAGTCGCAGCAGCCGGGTGACCATCGCGGTCATCTGGGCCTTGTCCGCCTGGCCGGAACCGGTCACCGCCGCCTTGACCTCGCTCGGGGTGTACGTCTGCACCGGCAGCCCGGCACGCGCCCCGGCCAGCACCGCGATCCCGCTGGCCTGGGCGGTGCCCATCACCGTACGCACGTTGTGCTGGCTGAACACCCGCTCCACGGCCACGCTGTCCGGCCGGTGCTCGGCGACCAGCTCGGCAAGCGAGCGGTCCAGGTGCAGCAGGCGGGTGGGCAACTCGTCGGCCGGGTCGGTGTAGACGACGTAGTAGGCGATGAGCGTGCAGGGCCGACCGGGCACCCCCTCCACCACGCCGACGCCGCACCGGGTCAGCCCCGGGTCGACGCCGAGCACCCGCACGCCGCCTCCCTCCGACCGCCAGCCAGTACGTGTGTTCGACACCCTACCGATGCGTCCGCGACGGCGCGCCGCGGGACACGCCCGGCACGCACGCCTGGAGACACGCCCGACGCGGCCGGGACGGCCACGTCGGGTCGGGCGGGACGCGACCGCCGTGGCGGGCACGGCCGGGATGTAGCGGACGGCCACACAGTACGGCGGGAGTATGTGCCGCCATCCCATGTGCGCCCGACCACACAGCTCGTAACTTCATGCGCCATGACGGCAGAACCCGTGGCGGTCCCCCACGTCGTGAACGTCGACCTGGCCGGTCGTACCGCCCTCGTGACGGGCGGGGGCGGCGGCATCGGCCGGGCCTGCGCCCTGCGACTGGCCGCGGCCGGCGCCACGGTCGTGGTGGTGGACCGCAACGTCGAGGCGGCCAAGCAGGTGGCCGCCGAGGCCGGCGGCCGGGCCGAGGGGGTGGACCTCGCCGATCCGGCGGCGGTGGACGCGCTCGACGCCGACGTCGACATCGTGGTCAACAACGCCGGGCTGCAACACGTCGCGCCGCTCCAGGACTTTCCGGTGGAGCGGTTCGAGTACATCCAGCGGGTGATGGTGGAGGCGCCGTTCCTGCTGATCCGGCGGGCGCTGCCGCACATGTACGCCCGCGGTTGGGGTCGGATCGTGAACATCTCCTCGGTGCACGGGCTGCGCGCCTCGCCGTACAAGGCCGCCTACGTCTCGGCCAAGCACGCGTTGGAGGGGCTGTCGAAGGTGGTGGCGCTGGAAGGCGCGGCGCACGGGGTGACCGCCAACTGCATCAACCCGGCGTACGTGCGTACCGCGCTGGTGGAGAGCCAGATCGCCGACCAGTCGACCGCCCACGGCATCCCCGAGTCCGAGGTGATCGAGAAGATCATGTTGGCTCGTGCGGCGGTCAAGCGACTGATCGAGCCGGAGGAGGTGGCGGAACTGCTGGCGTACCTCTGCTCGCCGCCGGCCGGGTTCCTCACCGGTGCCTCGATCGCGCTCGACGGGGGTTGGACGGCGAACTGACGCCGGCCACCCGCAGAATGTCCGTCATGTCGTCGCCGGTGGAGTTCCTGGAACTGCTCGCCCGGGAGGCGGCCGCGGTCGAGTTCGAGGGCCCGCTGGTCGCCGCCCGCTCGGCCGGGCTGCCCGCCGAGCGACTCGCCGAGTTGGAGCAGGCCAAGACGGTGGCGCTGCGGGTGCGGGCGCTGCTGGAGCGCCGCCGCCGCCGGGAGAGCGAGCTGTCCGGCCTGTACGACACCGTCAGTGACCTGGCGGGGCTGCGCGACCTGGACGAGGTGCTGCGGGCCATCGTGCACCGGGCCCGGCACCTGCTCGGCGCGGACGTCGCCTACATGACGCTCGACGACGCCGAGCGCGGCGACACCTACATGCGGGTGACCGACGGCTCGGTCTCCGCCCGGTTCCAGCGGCTGCGGCTGCCCATGGGCGCCGGGCTCGGCGGTCTGGTGGCCCAGTCCGGCGCCCCGTACGTCACCGCGAACTACCCGGAGGACGAGCGGTTCCACCACACCCGGGAGATCGACGCCGGGGTGGGCGAGGAAGGGCTGGTGGCCATCCTCGGGGTGCCGCTGCGGCTCGGCTCGACAAGCATCGGCGTGCTCTACGCGGCCAACCGCTCGGCCCGGCCGTTCGCCCGCGAGGAGGTGGCGCTGCTGCTCTCGCTGGCGGCCCACGCCGCGGTGGCGATCGACACCGCGCGGCTGTTGGCCGAGACCCGCTCGGCGCTTGAGGAGCTGTCCTCGGCGAACACCACCATCCGCGCGCACAGCAGTTCGGTGGAGCGGGCCGCGGCGGCGCACGACCGGATGACCGCGCTTGTGTTGCGCGGCGGCGGGGTGGAGGACGTGGCCGCGGCGGTCACCGACGTGCTCGGTGGCGCGCTGCTGGCGCTGGACGCCGAGGGGCGGCGGCTGGCCCAGGTCGGTGAGATCGACGAGCCGGACCGGGCGGAGATCGTGGAGGCGGTCGCGGCGTCGCGGACCGAGGGACGCAGCGTACGCCGCGGCAGGTTGTGGTACGCCGCGGTGGTGGCGGGCGCGGAGAACCTGGGCGTGCTGGTGCTGCGTCCCGAGGGCGAACCGGCCGACGCCGACCAGCGGATCCTGGAACGGGCGGCGCTGGTGACCGCCCTGCTGCTGCTGTTCCGGCGGACCGTCGCGGAGGCGGAGGGACGGGTCCGGGGCGAGTTGCTCGACGATCTGATCGCCCGGCCGCTGCGCGACACCGACGCGCTGCGCAGCCGGGCGCGGCGGCTGGGCGTGGATCTGGACGCGCCGCACGTGCTGGTGGCCGTCGGCGACGACGCCATCGCGGCGACCGGCTCCGCCCGGCAGCGGGTGCTCTCCTGGGCCACCACGTACGCCTCGACCCGGGGTGGGCTGGCCGCGGCGCGGGACGGCCGGGTGGCGCTGATGCTGCCCGGTCAGGACGCCGGTGGCAGCGCCCGGGCGGTGGCCCGGGACCTGTCCCGGATCACCGGCCGGCCGGTGACCGCGGGCGCGAGCGGCCCGTCGACGGGCCCGGCGTCGCTGGCCGCCGCGTTCCGGGAGGCGGACCGTTGCCTGACCGCACTGGGCGCGCTGGGTCGGGCCGGGCAGGGGGCGAGCAGCGCCGAGCTGGGTTTCGTCGGACTGCTGCTGGGCGCCGTCGACGACGGCGGCGACGCCGACGTGAGCCGGTTCCTCACCGCGACCATCGGGCCGGTGATCGAATACGACGCCCGGCGGGGCACCGCGTTGGTGCGGACCCTGGAGGCGTACTTCGGGGTGGGTGGCAGCCTGGCCCGGGCCGCCGAGCAGTTGCACGTGCACGTCAACACGGTGACCCAGCGTCTGGAGCGGGTCGGGCAGTTGCTCGGCGCCGACTGGCAGCGGCCGGATCGGGCCCTGGAGGTGCAACTGGCCCTGCGCCTGCACCGGTTGCGTACGCCGGCCGGCTGAGCGACCGTCGGTCACCTTGCGCCGTGCGATGTGTCGGCGGCGCGGGTCAGCGAGCGCGAATACCCGCCAGCACGCCGTCGACCACCTTCTCCGGCAGGGTGTCCTCGTCGAGGTCCGGGTTCCAGTTCAGCACCCGCTGGATGAGCATCGGGCCGGTGAGCATCGCCATCGTCACCTCGATGTCGATGTCGGTGCGCAGTTCGCCCTCGCGGACGCCACGGCGCAGCACCTCCCGCATCGCGGCCCGGCGGGGCTCCACGATGCTCTGGTAGAACGCGTACCGCTCGGGACTGCGCTTCATCTCCGGCACCAGACAGGGCATGATCTGCGCCGCGCGCGGGTCGACGTTGTGACCGATCGCGGTCACCAGCATGATCAGGTCTTCGCGGACGGACCCGCCGGACGGCTGCGGCGGATCGCCCTTGAGCCGGCGCAACGCGTCGCGCAGCAACGCGTCCTTGCCCGACCAGCGGCGGTAGATGGTGGCCTTGCCCACCCCGGCCCGCGCGGCGATCGCCTCGACCGAGATCGTCTCGATGGTGCTGCCCTCCGCGAGCAGATCCAGGGTGGCCTCGATGATCGCCTCGTCCGCGCGGACGCTGCGTGGCCGCCCGGGTGGTCGTGCAGCGTCCGCGGTGCTGGTCATCCCCTCATTGTCCCTGCCCGGGTGCGGCAGCGGCCAACCCGGGTTCGCCGATCGTCGCCGGCCCGCCGGGGGCGGCCCGGCCGGGCATGAATCGCAGGGCCACCAGGATGCCGGCCGCGGCGACCAGCGCGGCCAGCGTGGCCGAAAGATGCATGGCCGAGACGAAGGAGTCGTTGGCCGCCGCGATCAGTTGCGGGCCCGCCGGACCGAGCTGGCCGGCTGCCGCGTACGCGCCGGCGAGGGATTCACCGACTGCCGCGCCGGCTGCCGGTGGCAGATCCACCAGGGCCGGTTCGATCCCGTTGCGGTAGCCGGCGGCCAGCACCGAGCCGATCACCGCGACGCCGAGCGCGGCGGCCACCTGCCGGATGGTGTTGCTTATCGCGGAACCCACGCCGGCCTTCTCCCGGGGCAGCGCCGACATGATCGACTCGGTGGCCGGCGGCATGATGTTGGCCATCCCGACGCCCTGTAGGAAGAAGGCGACAAGCACCAGCCAGATGGGCGTGGCGGCGTCGACGAAGGCGAACGCGCCCAACGCCACCGAGGTCAGCACCAGCCCCACCACCGACACCGCCCGGCTGCCGTACCTGCGGACCATGGTGGCGCTGCGCGGGGCGAAGACGAGTTGGGCGACTGCGAAGGGCAGGAAGAGCAGGCCGGTCTCGAGCGGGCTGTACCCGCGCACCAGTTGCAGGTAGAACGAGCTGAAGAACATCACGCCCATCGCGGCGAAGAAGACCAGCCCGATCATCGCCACCGGGGCGGCGAACCGGGGCACCCGGAACAGTCGGACGTCCAGCGCCGGGTGGCTGCTGCGTCGCTCGTGCAGGACGAACCAGGCCAGCACCGCGACGCCGCCGAGGATCGAGGCCCAGACCAGGGGTCGACCGAACCCGTGCTCGCCGCCGTCGATGATGCCGTAGGTGAGGGCGACCAGGCCGACCACCGAGAGCAGCACCCCGAACGCGTCGATGCGGCCCGGTTCCGGGTCGCGCGACTCGGGCACCAGCAACGCGACCAGGGTCACGCCGAGCGCCACCACCGGCACGTTGATCAGGAAGACCGAGCCCCACCAGTAGTGTTCCAGCAGCAGTCCGCCGAGGACCGGCCCGATGGCCACCGCCAGACCGACCGCGCCGGCCCAGATGCCGATGGCGCGTCCTCGTTCCCGGGGGTCGAAGACGTTGGAGATGATCGACAACGTCGCCGGCATGATGGCCGCGCCGCCGACTCCCATCAGCGCCCGGGCGGCGATCAACTGGCCGGGCGTCTGCGCGTACGCCGACAGCAGTGACGCCAGGCCGAAGAGCGCGAGCCCGATCAGCAGCATCCGGCGGCGTCCGGCCCGGTCCCCCAGCACGCCGAAGGTGAACAGCAGCCCGGCGAAGACCAGGGTGTAGGAGTTGATGGACCACTCCAGCTCGCCCTGGCTGGCCCCGAGCCCGTGCACCGGGTCGGCGAGCGTGCGTAGCGCGACGTTGAGAATTGTGTTGTCGAGGACGACCACGAGCAGGCTGATCACCAGCACCCCGAGGATCGCCCACCTCCTCGGATGTCCGGTGTTCTCGTTCGGCTGCATCCCCGCCCCCGGTTTCGATAGGTCCCGTCCGCGTCGACTCCTGAGCGTAGGGCATTTACGATACGATACGGGTCCGTATCGGTATGACCCGCGTCACCATGGGGGCGGCGACTACGAACGCGTACCCCTTGCCTACAACACCTCGATGGCGGCGGAGAGGGAATCGAGACGCGTCACGGGTGGGGCGAGCGGCTCGACCCAGCCCGGCCCGGCACCGTACACCCGGACTGCCGGGAACTCCCGGGCGAAGCGGCCGATGCGGTACGACCGTCCGGTCACCGGCGACTGGGACCAGACCGCGACGGCGTGTGGCCGGGCCCGGCCGACGGCGCTGGCCAACGCCGTCCACGGCAGCGCCGGCCCGACCAGCAGGCAGCCCCGGCCGCGCTCACGCAACGCGGCGGCGAGCGCGTGCAGTCCGAGACCGTGTTCCTCCTGTTCCGCCCCGGCCAGCAGCACACCGTCGGCAGCAGGGCCGACGCCCGGATCGCGGCGGAACACGTCCAGGCCGACCCGGACGCCTTCGGACAGGGCGTGCTCGACGGCGATCCCGACGGCGGTCCGCCCGCTCAGCGCGGCGAGCACCGGCACGCAGACGTCGTCCCACAGCCGCACCACCCCCCACTCCTCGGCCAGCTCGACCACAAGCGCGGCGACCCGGTTGCCGTCGAGTTCCTCGGCGGCGGCCGTCAGGCGCTTGCCCGCGACCTGCACGACCTCGGCGGGTATCGGTACCCCAGACACCAGACTTCCTCCCAGTGGACAGGTCTCCACCGGGGGATTCGTCAGCACGGCCCGCCACGGATGCGCTCGCCACGGCCTTGACCCGGACAGCTACGTTGATGATCAACTCAGCAAGGCCATCTCCGGAAAGGTCCCGTCATGCCCTTCGGCTTCATCCTGGCGATCGTCGCCGCCGTCATCGCGATCATCGCGGTCGCCGTCGCCCTGTTCAGCTCGCAACGCCAGGTGCGGCAGATCGGCGTCCTGACGGCGGTAGGCGCCCTGGCCGGTACGGCGATCCTCACCGTCGCGTCGAGCGCCCACTCGGTACCGATCCGCTCGGTCGGCATCGTCACCAGCTTCGGCAAGCCGACAGGTGAGGTCACCGGTTCCGGCCTGAAGTGGGTCACCCCGTGGCAGCGGGTCGGCGAGTGGGACGCCGGGCGGCAGAAGTACGACCACATCGGCAGCGACAGCTGCGTGCGGGTGCGTACCGGCACCCTCGCGGACGCGTGCGTGGAGGTGCTGGTCGAGTGGCAGGTCCAGCCCGAGAACGCCCCACAGCAGTTCATGGACTACAAGGGCGACTTCGAGAGCTTCCGGGGGCAGCGGGTCGGCGTCCAACTCGACAGCGCGGTGAACGACGCCTTCGCCACCTACAACCCGTTGGAGCGCATCGACTCGAAGACCGGCAACCTGAACGTCGACCTCAAGCCCTTTTCGGCGAGCATCAAGTCCAACGCCGAGGGAAGGCTGGCCGACGACGTCGAGATCCTGTCGGTCACCATCACCCGGGTCAACCACGACGACAAGACCGAGGGCAACATCAAGGCGTTCCAGGACAAGCTCGCGCAGACCCGCAACCTCGAACAGGACCGTCTCAACGCCGAGATCCAGAAGCAGGTCACCGAGACCAACGCGACGGTGGACAAGGTGACCCGCTGCCTGGAGATCGCGGACAAGCACGGCAGCTCGCCGGGACTGTGCATCAACCCGGGCATCGTCACCGGCAAGTGAACCGGCGGCGCCGTCGCGGACAGGTCCCGCACCCTTCCGGGGCCGGACCCGAGACCCCGGTGCCCGGGGTGGCGGGAGGCCGGCGCACCCGGGCCGAGGGACAGCGCCGCCCGCCCTCACCGGTCAGGTGATGAGGGCGGGCGGCGAGCGCCGGCCGCACACCGGCGAGCCATCCGGTGCGGCGTTGGACGGCGCGGTCAGGAGGTGAGCGCGTCGAGGGCCAGGTCGACGTCCTCGGTGGTGGAGTAGAGGTGGAACGAGGCCCGGACCCGACCGGCCCGCACCGCCGCGCGTATGCCGGCGCGCGCCAACTTCTCCTGCGCGCCGGGCACCTCGACGGTGACGATCGCGCTGTGCCCGGTCGGCTGCCCCAGACCGGTGAGGAACCGGTTGGCCAGCGCCACGTCGTACGCCCGCACCTGCTCGACGCCGATTTCCAGCAGCAGTTCCAGCGCCGGAGCGGCACCCACCCAGCTGAACCAGGCCGGCGAGAGGTCGAACCGGCGGGCGTCGTCGGCCAGCCGCAGCGGCGGCCCGTAGTAGGAGGCGTGCGGATCGCGACCGGCGTACCAACCGGCGGCGTCCGGTCGCAGCCGGTCCCGCAGCTCGGGCGCCAGGTAGGCGAACGCGGTGCCCCGGGGCGCCATCAGCCACTTGTATCCGCCGGTCACCACAACGTCCGCGCGGGCCGCGTCGAACGGCAGCCAACCGCACGCCTGGGTGGCGTCCACCGCGACGAGCGCGCCGTGGGCCCGGGCCGCCGCGACGATCTCGTCGTACGCGGCGATCGTGCCGTCGGCGGACTGCACCAGGCTGAACGCCACCAGGTCGGTGTCGGCGTCGATGGCGACGGCCAGCTCGTCCAGCGGGACGGTGCGCACCTCGACGCCCCGTTCGGCCTGGACGAGCCAGGGAAACAGGTTGGAGGTGAACTCGACCTCGGGCACCAGCACCCGGGCGCCGGCGGGTAGCGCGGCGGCGACCGGCGCCAGCAACTGGGAGACGGTGGCACCGACCGCGACGTCAGCGACCGGTACCGCGACCAGTTGGGCGAAGGCCGTCCGACACCTGTCGGTGGACGCGCCCCAGTCCTCCCACGATCCCTGCCCCACCCGCCAGGCGGCCAGCGCGTCCTGCAAGGCGTCCCAGGCCGGGTCGGGCGGCAACCCGTAGCTGGCGGTGTTCAACCAGCCCGGCTGCGGTTGCCACAGCTTCTGCGCCTGCTCCAGATCCACACCCCGACGCTAACCGCCCCGCCGCCCCACCCCGAAGCGCCAATCCCACCCCAGTGGCCCACTCCCGTCCCCCGCCCCCGTTGCGGAGGTGACCGGGGGTACGGGTCAGGTGACGTTGGCGGGGCCTAGGACGCTTTTCAGGTCGGCCATCAGGGCGGTGGTGGCGGCCACCCGGACCGGGCTCAGGCGCAGGGTGGTGGTGCGGGTGCCGTTGAGGAGTTTGACGTGCACCTCGGCATCACCGGGGTGCAGCACCAGGGTCTCCTTGAGGCGTTCCACAAGCGGCGGGGTGCAGCGGGTCACCGGGATGGTGAGGGTGACCGGCTTGTTCGCCGTACTGGTGCTGATGTCCGGCAGCGACATGTCCATCGCCATGATGCGCGGGGTGTCGTCGCGCCGGTCGACCCGACCCTTGACCACCACGATCGCGTCCTCGGCGATGTACTGACCGATCACCTCGTAGGTGTTCGGGAAGAACAGCGTCTCCACGCCACCGGCCAGGTCCTCCAGGGTGGCCGAGGCCCACGCCCGCCCCTGCTTGGTGACCCGTCGCTGCACGCCGGAGAGGATGCCGGCGAGGGTGACCACCGCGCCGTCGGGCACGGTGCCCTCCTCGGAGAGCGCCGCGATGGTGGTGTCGGCCGCCGCGCCGAGAATGTGCTCCAGACCGAACAGGGGGTGGTCGGAGACGTACAGGCCGAGCATCTCGCGCTCGAAGGCGAGCTTGTCGCGCTTGTCCCATTCCCCCTCGGCGATGACCGGCATGACAGTGGTGTTCGTCGCCACCTCGGCGTCACCGAAGCCCGCACCGAACAGGTCGTACTGCCCGACGGCCTCCTTGCGCTTGACGTCGGCGTACGCGTCGATGGCGTCGGCGTGCACGGCGAGCAGGCCCTTGCGGGGGTGCTTCAGCGAGTCGAACGCCCCCGCCTTGATCAGGGATTCGATGGTCTTCTTGTTGCAGACCACCGCGTCCACCTTGGACAGGAAGTCGTAGAAGTCGGCGTACTCGCCCTTCTCCTCGCGGCAGCGCATGATCGCGGCGACCACGTTCGCGCCGACGTTACGGATCGCGCCGAGGCCGAAGCGGATCTCCCGGCCGACCGGGGTGAACGGGCCGGCCGAGGTGTTCACGTCCGGCGGCAGTACCTGGATGCCCATCCGCCGGCACTCCGACAGGTACATGGCCATCTTGTCCTTGTCGTCACCGACGGAGGTCAGCAACGCCGCCATGTACTCGGCCGGGTAGTTGGCCTTCAGGTAGCCGGTCCAGTACGACACCAGCCCGTAGCCGGCGGTGTGCGCCTTGTTGAAAGCGTAGTCGGCGAACGGGACGAGGATGTCCCACAGGGTCTTGATGGCCTCGTTGGAGTAGCCGTTGCTCTTCATCCCGTCGCGGAACGGGATGAACTCCTTGTCGAGGACCTCCTTCTTCTTCTTGCCCATCGCCCGGCGCAGCAGGTCGGCCTTGCCGAGGCTGTACCCGGCGAGCACCTGGGCGGCGCGCTGCACCTGCTCCTGGTAGACGATCAGACCGTAGGTCGGGCCGAGGATCTCCTCCAGCGGCTCGGCCAGCTCCGGGTGGATCGGGGTGATCTCCTGGAGCCCGTTCTTGCGCAGCGCGTAGTTGGTGTGCGAGTTGGCGCCCATCGGGCCGGGTCGGTAGAGCGCCAGGACGGCGGAGATGTCCTCGAAGTTGTCCGGCTTCATCAGCCGCAGCAGCGACCGCATCGGCCCGCCGTCGAGCTGGAACACACCGAGGGTGTCCCCCCGGGCCAGCAGCTCGTACGTCGGCTTGTCGTCCAACGGCAGCTTGAGCAGGTCCACGTTGAGTCCGTGGTTCAGCTCGATGTTCTTCAGCGCGTCGTCGATGATGGTCAGGTTGCGCAGGCCGAGGAAGTCCATCTTCAACAACCCGAGCGACTCACACGTCGGGTAGTCGAACTGGGTGATGATCGCCCCGTCGGCGTCCCGACGCATAAGCGGGATGTGCTCGATGATCGGCTCGGCGGACATGATCACACCGGCGGCGTGCACCCCGGTCTGCCGGATCAGTCCCTCGATGCCCTTGGCGGTGTCGATCACCTTGCGGACGTCGGGGTCGGACTCGTACAGGCCACGGATCTCGCCGGCCTCGGCGTACCGCGGATGCTTCGGGTCGAAGATGCCGGTGAGCGGAATGTCCTTGCCCATCACCGCCGGTGGCATCGCCTTGGTGATCCGGTCGCCGACCGCGTACGGGTAGCCGAGCACCCGGGCCGAGTCCTTGATCGCGGCCTTCGCCTTGATGGTGCCGAAGGTGGCGATCTGGGCGACCTTGTCCTCACCCCACTTGTCGGTGACGTACTTGATCACCTCTCCGCGCCGACGCTCGTCGAAGTCGATGTCGACATCCGGCATGGAGACCCGCTCGGGGTTGAGGAACCGCTCGAAGATCAGCCCGTGCGGGATCGGATCCAGGTCGGTGATGCCCAGGGCGTACGCGACAAGGGAACCGGCTGCGGAACCACGGCCCGGACCGACGGCGATGCCCTGCGCCTTGGCCCACTGGATGAAGTCGGCCACCACGAGGAAGTACGACGGGAAGCCCATCTGGATGATGACGCCCAACTCGTACTCGGCCTGCACGACGTGCCCCTCGGGGATGCCCTCCGGGTACCGGCGGGCCAGGCCGGCGAAGGTCTCCTTGCGGAACCAGGACTCCTCGGTCTCCCCCTCGGGCACCGGGAAGCGCGGCATCAGGTTGTGGAACTCGAACATCCCGGTCGGGTCGACCCGCTCCGCCACCAGCAGCGTGTTGCGGCAACCCTCCAGCCAGGGGTCGGAGTGGTCCACGCCGCGCATCTCGTCGGCCGACTTGATGTAGTAGCCGCTGCCGCCGAACTTGAACCGGTTCGGGTCGGCCACGTTGCTGCCGGTCTGTACGCAGAGCAGCACGTCGTGCGCCTCGGACTGCGCCTCGTGCGTGTAGTGCGAGTCGTTGGTGACCACCGGCGGGATGTTGAGCTTCCGACCGATCTCCAACAGCCCGTCGCGGACCCGCTTCTCGATGTCCAGGCCGTGGTCCATCAACTCCAGGAAGTAGTTCTCCTTGCCGAAGATCTCCTGGTACTTCGCGGCGGCTTCGAGCGCCTGCGCGTCGTGGCCGAGCCGCAGCCGGGTCTGCACCTCGCCGGACGGGCAGCCGGTGGTGGCCATCAGTCCGTCGGCGTACTCGGCCAGCAGTTCGGTGTCCATCCGGGGCCACTTGACGAAGTAGCCCTCGGTGTAAGAGCGCGAGGTCAACGCGAACAGGTTGTGCAGACCTGTCTTGTTGCGCGCCCAGATCGTCTTGTGGGTGTACCCACCGCTACCGGAGACGTCGTCGCTCTTCTGCTCCGGCCGGCCCCACCGCACCCGCTGCTTGTGGAACCGTGACTCCGGCGCCACGTACGCCTCGATGCCCAGGATCGGGGTCACCCCGGCGGCCATCGCCTGCTTGTAGAAGTCGTTCGCGCCGTGCATGTTGCCGTGGTCGGTCATCGCCACAGCCGGCATCCCCTGCCGCTTGACCTCGGCGAACAGGTCCTTGAGCCGGGCCGCCCCGTCGAGCATCGAGTACTCCGTGTGCACGTGCAGATGCGCGAACGAATCGCCCATGCGGAGGCCCCCCGGGTCGGCTGATCGAGTCGGTCGGCGCTAACCCTAACCCCGCCGTCGTCGGAGGCTCCACCGCGCCGCGCCAGGTGCTCGACGACCCGTGCAGCGCGCCTCGGCGGGACGCCTCGGCCGTCGCAGACACCCCGAGGCGTGTCGGCTGCTGGACTCGGGGCCGGGCCCTGCGGCCCCTCCGGCGTAACCTGAACGCCCACCGCAACACCGGGCGAGTACGGGGACGGCGCGATGACCCTCGCGGACGGAGTCGACGACCTGGCCGGCGCCGCGGCGCGCGGCGACACCGCAGCTCTGGACACCCTGCTGGCGGCGATTCGCCCGGAGGTGCTGCGGCTCTGCGGTCGGTTGCTGCCCAACCGGGAGGACGCGGAGGAGGCCTGCCAGGACGCGCTGCTCGCGGTGGCCCGGGGCATCGGCCGGTTCGAGGGTCGCTCGTCGTTTCACACCTGGCTGTACCGGCTGACCGCCAACCGGGCCCGCTCCACCTATCGGGCGCTGCGCCGACGTTGGCTGATGGAGGCCGCCGGTGCGCCGCTGCCGGACCGGCCCGACCCGCGCCGCACCAGCGTGGTGGCCGGCACCCGACTGGATCTGCTGGAGGCCCTCGACGCGGTCCGCCCCGAACTGGCCGAGGCGCTGACCCTGCGGGACGTGCTCGACCTCGACTATCGCGAGATCGCCGAGTTGCTCGACCTACCCGAGGGCACGGTCAAGTCCCGCCTCCACGAGGCCCGCCGGCAGGTCCGGCAGCGGCTCGCCGGTGCCGGCTGACCCGGCCACCCGGCGCCGTCCGACGGCGCTGGCCCTGGCCGTCGTGCTCGTCGCGGGTGCCGCCGGTTGCGCCGACGAGCCGGTCGCGCCGCTGCCGGTACGCCCACCCGTCCCCACCACCGCGCCGCCGCCGGTACCGACCTCCCCGCCGTCGACCCGGCCGAGCGAGACACCTGTCGTTCCGCCACCGGCGGTCGTGACCGTGCCGTCCGCGCGACCGACTCCGGCGCCTCGGGCACCCACCCCGCAGCGGAGCACCCGCAACCCGTCGCCCACCGCCACCCTGTCCGAGGCATGCCTCGGGGCGGTCCGGTACGAACTGCCCCTGTCCGACCCCGGGCCACTCCCCTCGTCGCTCTGCTTCGCCACCGGCGGGGTGCTGCGGCTGCGGGGCATCGGCCCGGGTGAGGTCACCGTCGACCGTGAGGACCTGGTGGACAGCCAGTACGAGGCCGGCGTGGTCGATCTCCGGTTCGTCCGGAGCGGCACCGTGGACGTGTTCGTACCCCGCGAGGCGGGCACCCACGTGATCACGGTGGTCGTGCGATGACCTGTCGTCGGATCCGTACCCCGTCGAGCAGCGCGTCCACGAACTCGTCGCCGGCACCGGGCGGGGGCACCACCTGCGCGTAGAGCAGCCCGACGCTGCCCCGGGCCGCGGCCTCCATCAGCACCGGCCGCCCGTGCGGGCAGTCGAAACGGGCCACTACCCAGTCCAGGCCACCCCGTCGTACCTGCCGTGGGGGCGTGGGCGCGCAGTCGGCGTGCGGCCGCTCGGCGACGAACGTGCCCGGCTCGGTGTCCCGGGCGACCACCGACAGTCCCAGGAAGGCACCCGGCACACTCGGATCGATGGCCCATCGACGCGGCTCCGGCGAGATCACCAACGCCGGTTCGAGTCGACCTGACGCGTCGTACCGCCCCGCCCACCCGGTGCCGGCCGCCTGCCAGCCGGCGGGCAGCGCCACGGTCAGCGGACCACTCGTCGCCGTGCCGCTCGGCGTCGCCGAGTCCGCCGCCACCGCGCCGGCTGCCGCCACCAGGACCACCGTCAGCGCGACCGCACGCAACCACGGCGGGCGGGACGCACCCGTCGGCACCGGCAGGACGTCGGCGGGGTGGAGGTCGAACGCCGGCCTGGTGCCCGGGTCGATCGGATCTCGGGTCCGGCGCGCCGCTCTCAGCAGGGCCGCGCGGAACGCCTCGGCGTCCTGATACCTGTCCGCCGGCCGGGCGGCGGTGGCCCGGCGCAGCACCGCCATCACGACCGGTCCGACGTCGGCGGCCGCAGCGGCGATCGGTTCCCCACCGGAGACCGTTTCCCCCGGCCCCACCCCGGCGGTCGGGGGCGCGAGCAGTCGCAGACCGAGCTGACCAAGGGCGTACACGTCGGCACGCTCGTCCACGATGGCCAGGGCATCGTCCTGTTCCGGGGCCATGTAACCGGGGGTGCCGGCGCGCATGGTGAGCCCGGACGCGACGGCGAGCGCCTTGGCCAGACCCAGGTCGGCGATGAGCACCCGTTCACCGTCGGCGGTCGAGCGGAACAGGATGTTGCCGGGCGACAGGTCGCGGTGCACCACCCGGTGCCGGTGCAGCACCGCCACCCCGGCGGCGATCTCGGCGAGCAGGTTCAGGGCAGCCGCCACGGGCAGGGGCCCCGCGGCGAGCCGCTCCCGAAGGCTGCCCCCGTCGGCCCAGTCCAGCACCGTGTAGGGCCGGCCGTCGGCCAGCTCTCCCACCATGCGTACCCGGAGCAGCCGGTCGTCCTCCATCCGGCTCAGCAGCCGGGCCTCCTCCAGAAAACGCTCCCGGACGCGTACGTCGTGCTGCCAGTTGTCCGCCAGCACCTTGATCGCTACCCGGAGATCGAGCATCGGGTCGTACGCGAGCCAGACGGTCGCGAACGAGCCCACGCCGAGCAGCCGCTCCACCCGGTACGCCCCGATCCGCTCCGCCACCACCACCCGCCCCTCCCTCCCGCTCACCCTCCCCCTCCCTCTTCCCCCGCAGCAACCCCCACCCAGCCCAGCCGCGCGCAGGCGCGGATCGCACCATAAAGGACATAACCCAATGCGGCTATCACCATTACGTGATCGACGAAGCGTGGAGCGGGGTTGGGCGAACTGCGGGGGTGGGTGGGGAGACGAAGGAAGTAGGAACTCGATGCCGAGGAGGCGATTTCTGTGCACCGTCTCGTGTATGTCGCAGTCGCGACCGTCCTTACCCTTGCCGGGGCAGTTCCGGCCAACGCCGCGCCACTGTTGCGTACGGCCCCCTCGGTGGCGGTGGCCGCGCAGCCGCTTACCACCACCACTGACGTGTTGAGCGTGTGGGGTGCCGGGCCGTACCGGATCGGAGCCAGCCTCGACCGGCTCGCCGCCGCCGGGATGATCGAATCGCCGGTCGCCACCTGCGATGGTGTGGTCCGAGCCGGCGCCACCGGCACCTGGGCGGGCGTCATCCTGCTGGCCTTCCGGCACGGCCGGCTGGTCGAGGTCAACACCGCCACCGCCCCGCCCTACTCCCCCGCCGGCGCGGGTGTCGGCATGTCCTTCGCCGACCTGGAGACGATCTACGGCCCGCGCGGCAGTCTGATCAGCAATGACGCGGGCACCGCAACGGCCTACCTGGTGCGGGTGGGCGCGCGGGTGGAACTGTTCACCGGGCATCCGATCCGGCCCGGCGTGGGCGCCTTCCAGGTCGGTACGGCGTCCTTCGTGGAACGTGACTTCCGGCAGGGCGGCACCTGCTGAGGCCGACAGGCTCGCCTCCTGGCGGGCCTACGGCCCTCATGAACGTTCGGCGACACGATGTTGGCTGGGCGACATCGTTGGGTGATGGACAACAGTGTGTGTCACACAGTATGGTGTGACGCATGGTCAGCGATGACGTCCTACGGACCCATCTACAGGAGCTACGTCGAGGCACCGTGGTGGTGGCCAGTCTGGTCGCGCTCCGTCGACCCGACTACGGCTACGCGTTGCTGCAACGACTCACCGGGCACGGCTTCCCGGTCGACGCGAACACTCTCTATCCCCTACTGCGGCGGCTGGAGGAGCAGGGGCTCCTGACCAGCGAGTGGAACACCGAGGAGAGCCGGCCCCGCAAGTTCTACCGCACCAGCGACTCCGGCGAGCAGGTGCTGCGGCGCCTGCTCGCCGACCTCGCCGCCGTACAGACCTCCCTCACCACCCTGATCGAAGGAGCCCCCCGATGACCTCCCTGACCGACCGATACCTGGACGCCACCCTGCGCTCGGTGCCGACCGGGCGGCGCGAGGAGATCGCCACCGAACTGCGCGCCTCCATCGGCGACATGGTCGACGGCCGGATCGCCGACGGGATCGACGCCGCCACCGCGGAACGTGACGTCCTAACCGAGCTGGGCAACCCCGCGCAACTGGCCGCCCGATACACCGACCGGCGGCTTCAACTCATCGGCCCCGAGTACTACCTGGCCTGGCAACGGCTGCTGATCGTGCTGCTCAGCACCATTCCCGCCATCGTCGGGGTGCTGATGGGCTTACTCGAGGCCACCGTCGCCGACAACGCGGCGGGCGCGATCGGCGAGGGCATCGTCGCGGCGTTCACCGTCGCCGTGCAGATCGCCTTCTGGGTGACCCTTGTCTTCGCGGTGCTGGAACGCCTCGGCACCCCGCTGAACCTGCCCGAGTGGAGCGTCGACCAACTGCCCGAGCACCCCACCGAACGGGGCGTAACGCTCACCGACGTGTGTGCCTCGATCGTGTTCCTGTGCCTGTTCATCGCCTTCCTGCCGTGGCAGCACTTCCAGTCCGTGGTGGGTCCCGACGGCGAGCGCCTGCCGATCCTCGATCCGGCGCTGTGGACGTTCTGGCTGCCGCTGCTGCTCGTCGTCCTGCTCGCCAGCGTCGCACTGGAGATCGCCAAGTACCGCGCCCGCCGCTGGACCTGGTCGCTTGTTGGCGGCAACGCCGTGCTGAACCTGGCGTTCGCGGTGCCGGCGATCTGGCTACTGCTCGACGACCGGCTGCTCAACCCGGAGTTCGTCGACCGCTTCGCCTGGCTGCGCGACGGCGGCCTCGACACGGTTGCCCGCATCAGCGTCGTGGCGATCGTGGTGATCATCCTCTGGGACATCGCCGAGAGCGTGGTCAAGGCGCGTCGATCCGCACGGTGAGCAGGAGCGGGCCTGGACCAACGAACGTACGATGATCAGCGGAAGAACCGATCCCACCGAGGGAGCAGCCGTGGAACTGATCATCGGACTGGTGTGCCTGGTGTTGATCGTCGTGGCGGTGCTCGGCTTCGGCGTGTCGATCTACAACGGGCTGGTCCGGGCCCGCAACGCGTACCGCAACGCCTTCGCCCAGATCGACGTGCAGCTCGTCCGGCGGCACGACCTGATCCCCAACCTGGTCGAGACCGCCAAGGGCTACCTCAAGCACGAGCGGGAGACCCTCGAAGCGGTGATCAACGCCCGCAACGCCGCCGTCAACGCACAGGCCACCGCCGCCGCAGCCCCCGGCGACCCGGCCGCGATGCAGCAGCTCAGCGGGGCGGAGAACGCACTCACCGCCACCCTGGGTCGGCTGTTCGCGCTCTCCGAGGCGTACCCGGACCTCAAGGCCAACCAGAACATGATGCAACTGTCGGAGGAACTGACCTCGACGGAGAACCGGGTGGCCTTCGCCCGGCAGGCGTACAACGACGCCGTGATGGCCTACAACAACAAGCGCGAGGTGTTCCCGTCCAGCGTGGTGGCGGGGATGTTCTCGTTCGGCCCGGCGGAGCTGTTCCAGCCGGACGACCCGCAGCAGCGCCAGGCGCCGCAGGTCTCGTTCTGATCGGGTTCCGATGAATTTCTTCGAACGACAGCGCCAGGTGCGTCGGCTGTCGACCCGGCTGGTGCTGCTGTTCGTGCTGGCTGTGTTCGGGATCGTGGTGGTGGTGAACATCGCGGCGTTGTTCGCCTTCAACGCCACCGCCGCCGATCCCGCCCAGCTCGCCGGGTTCATCGCCATGGTCACCGTCGCCACCCTCGCCGCGATCGGGCTGGCCGCCCTGGTCCGTACGCTCGCGTTGCGCGGCGGCGGCGGGAAGGTGGCCCGCGAGCTGGGTGGGGTGCCGGTACCGGCGAACACCACCGATCCGGAGCTGCGCCGGTTGCGCAACGTCGTGGAGGAGATGGCGCTGGCCTCCGGGGTACCCGTCCCCGAGGTCTACGTACTGCCGGAGGAGACGGCGATCAACGCCTTCGCCGCCGGGTGGACCCCGTCCGACGCGGCCGTCGCCGTCACCCGGGGCGCCTTGCAGCGACTCAACCGCGACGAACTCCAGGGGGTGATCGCCCACGAGTTCAGTCACGTCGTCAACGGCGACATGCGGCTCAACATCCGGCTGATGGGCCTGCTGTTCGGCATCCTCTTCCTGACCGTAATTGGCCGTGGGCTGGCCCGCGCCGGGGTCATCGGCGGCGGCCGGTCACGCGGCAACAACAGCGGCGGCAGCGCCGCCCCACTGGCGCTGGTGGGCCTGGCCCTGCTGGTGGCCGGCTACGTCGGCGTGCTCGCCGGGCGGCTCATCCAGGCGTCGGTCTCCCGGCAGCGGGAGTACCTCGCCGACGCCTCGGCCGTGCAGTACACCCGCCAGACCCAGGGCATCGCCGGGGCGCTGAAGAAGATCGGGGGTCTCAGCGCCGGGTCCGAGCTGAAGTCGCCGAAGCGCGACGAGGTGGGGCACATGCTCTTCGGCGAGGCCGCCCGGACGTCCTGGTTCGCCACCCATCCCCCGCTGGCCGACCGGATCAAGGCACTGGAGCCGTCGTTCGACCCGGCCCAGCTGCGACAGTTGTCGCGGCAGTGGGCGGCGGCGCCCCCGTCGGGCCGCCAGGAGGACATCGCCATGGGACTGGCGCCGGGGCGGACGCCGCCGGCTCGGCCCGGGCCGGCGGAACCCGGCGAGCGGGTACCCGTCGCACCGGAGGAGGTGTTGGGCCGGGTGGCCGCGCCGACCGACAGCGCCTACGCCCACGCCGCGGCGATCCTCGACCGGATCCCGGATCCGCTGCTCGACCGGGCCCGCGATCGACAGGCGGCCGTACCGCTGCTGCTCGGTCTGCTGCTCAGCGCCGAGCCGGCGGTCCAGCAGCACCAGTACGCCGCAGTGGCCCAGCGGCACGGCCAGGAACTGGCCGACGCCGCCCGGCGGGCGGCGGACGACCTGGTCGAGTTCCCCGCCGAGCTGCGGTTGCCGCTGGCCGAGCTGGCCTTCCCGGCGCTGCGCGAGCGTCCGGACGCCGAGCTGGAGTCACTGCTGGCGGCCGTGTTCACGTTGATCCAGGCGGACGGCGCGATCAACGTGACCGAGTACTGTCTCTCCCGGCTGCTGCTGGCCGAGTTGGAGGAGTCGCTGCGGCCGGACTCCCGCTGGCGTACCGACCGGCGCAAACTCATCGACGCGCGGTCGGCGGCGGCCACCCTGCTGGCCATTCTCGCGCAGGTCGGGCACCCGGACCGCCCCGAAGCGGAACGGGCCTTCCAGGCCGGAGTCGGCACGCTGCTGCCCGGCGCGAACCTGCCGTACGCGCCGCCGGAGAACGGCGTGCTCGCCCTGGAGACCGCGTGGCCGGTGCTCGACGGGTTGCGACCGGCCGACAAGGAACGGCTGGTGGCGGCCATTGTCGCGGTGATCAGCCACGACGGGACGATGACCGTACCCGAGATCGAGTTGCTGCGAACGATCTGCGGTCTGCTGCACTGCCCGCTGCCACCGATGGTCGGCCCCGTCACTGGTTGACCCGCCCCGCTCGATCTTCTCGGCAACCAACACAGAGCGTGGTTTTCACTGTGCGTGACAAAAAACGGAACCTACCCCTACTCCACTGCACACGCTTTGCTCTGCTTCAACCCACGCACTAGCGCTTGAGCAGGCAGGCTGCGTCCGCCCTCGGCCCCACATGCCACACCCGCTGATACTTTCCGTGAGTGTTGCGCCGGTTGAAGCAGAGCAAAGGGAGCGCGGGGTAGATGATTGAGGGAGGCCGGGCAGCACTGTCCGTGAGGTCGCGGTACGGCGGCGGGGACGGCCTGCGGTGAGCGGACCGGCCACCCGGGCTCACCCGACACGACGGGCGGGCGGCGAGGGGATGGCATGCTGCCCAGGGTGAGCACCGAGACCGCTGACGAGTGGCGGCAGCCTGCCGAGTCCACCGACGCGTGGCGGCGGGCCGAGAGCAGTGACGAGTGGCGACGGCCGGGGCCGACGCCGGAGCAGCGACGGCTGGACCTGTTCGCCGGTCTGGCGGCGACGGCCCTCGCCCTGCTCAGCCTGACGTTGGCCCGCAGCACCGGGGCATTCTTGCTGGGCCCACCGCCGTCCGGTGTCGAGCAGCTCTTCTGGACCGTCGCGGTGCCGCTGCCGTTGATCTGGCGCCGCCGCTTCCCCGTCGCCGCCACGCTGGCCGTGTCGGCCGCGTTCATCGGTTCGCAGGTGCGCGCCGTCCCCGAGTGGCAGCTCTCCACCTGGGCGCTGTTCATCGCCATCTACACGCTGGGTGCCTGGGGCCGGGACCGCCGGTTGTCCCGCCGACTACGGATCGGCGTGATCGTTGCGATGTTCACCTGGATGGGGATCGCCCTGTCGATCAACTACCGCACGCTCACCACGGAGGACTTTGCCGACGCGGTCGGCCCGGTCCCCCCGGTGCTCGCCGCGATCGTCACAGGTGTCCTGGTCAACGCGCTGTACTTCGGGTTCGCGTACTTCTTCGGCGAGACCGCCTGGGTGGCCGCCCGCCGTGAGCACCAGCTGGCCGAGCAGGCAGAACGGCTACGCCGGTCACAGGCCGAGGTACGCGAGCACGCGGTGGTCGGCGAGCGGGTCAGGATCGCCCGTGAGCTGCACGACGTGGTCGCCCACCACGTGTCGGTGATGGGGGTGCAGGCAGCGGCCTGTCGCCGGGTCTTCGACAAGGATCCGGCGAAGGCCCGCACCGCTCTCGTCTCCATCGAGGAGACCGCCCGGCAAGCGGTCGACGAGTTGCGCCGGATGCTCGGCGTGCTGCGGGCCCGCGACGGCGACGCGGAGAACACCCGGCAGCCGGCCGGAATCGACCGGATAGCCGCCCTGGTGGACCGGGCCGGCGAGGCCGGGCTACGCGCCACCCTTGGGGTGTACGGCGATCCACAGCCGTTGCCGGAATCGGTCTCCCAGGCCGCGTACCGGGTGGTGCAGGAGGCCGTGACGAACGTGTTGAAGCACGCCACCGGGGCGAGTCTGCTCGACGTCCGGATCCGTTATCTGGCGCAGGAGATGGAGGTTGAGGTGAGCGACGACGGCCGGGCCAGCCGCTCGGCGAACGCCGACGGGCTGGGACTGATCGGGATGCGGGAACGGGTCGCGACCCACGGCGGCGAACTGGAGGTGGGTCCGCGTACCGGCGGTGGTTGGCGGGTGCGGGTCCGCTTCCCGCTACCGGCGGGGAGTCCGGCGTGAATCCGATCCGAGTGCTTCTCGCCGACGACCACCATCTGGTGCGTACCGGCTTCCGGGTCATTCTGGAGATCGAGGACGACATCGAGGTGGTCGGCGAGGCCGCCGACGGGGAGCGGGCAGTCGGCATGACCCGGGCGCTGCGTCCGGACGTGGTGCTGATGGACGTGGAGATGCCCGGCGTGGACGGGTTGGAAGCCACCCGGCGGATCAGCGCCGGCGACGACGAGCCGGGCGGGCCGGCCGTGCTGATGCTGACCACGTTCGACCGCGACGACTACCTGTTCGCCGCGCTACGCGCCGGGGCCAGTGGCTTCCTGCTCAAGAACGGCACACCGGAGGCCCTTGTCGACGCGATCCGGGTGGTGGCCCGCGGGGACGGCCTGCTCGCGCCGGAACTCACCCGGCGGGTGATCGCCACCTTCGCCCGCCCGGGCAGCCAGCCCGGTGACGACGTGGCATCGGAGGCGGCGCTGGACAGCCTGACACCCCGGGAACGCGAGGTCCTGGTGCTCGTCGCCGGGGGCGCCAGCAACGCCGAGATCGCCGCCAGCCTGCACCTGGGCGAGGCGACGGTGAAGTCACACGTCAGCCGGGTGCTGGCCAAGCTGGGTCTGCGCGACCGGGTGCAGGCGGTGGTCTTCGCGTACGAGCACGGGGTGGTCCGGCCCGGCGGGTGAGCGACCTCCGCCGCGAGGGGGAGTCATGATCTCCGTCCGCGGGCGGACGGCGGCCAGCCTCCGACGACCTACCGTTACGCCATGACCAGCGTGCTCCGCCTCGACGGCGTCGACCGCAGCTTCGGCGGTCGCCAGGTACTCAAGGACGTCTCCTTCGACGTCGTCGCCGGCCGGATGACCGGCTTCGTCGGCGGCAACGGCGCCGGCAAGACCACCACCATGCGGATCATCCTCGGGGTGCTCGCCGCGGACGCCGGCCAGGTGACGTGGCAGGGTGAACCGCTGAGCCGGGACGCTCGGCGACGCTTCGGGTACATGCCCGAGGAGCGCGGCCTGTACCCGAAGATGAGCGTCCGTGAGCAGGTCACCTACCTGGGTCAGCTGCACGGGTTGACCGCCGACGCCGCTCGGCGCGCCACCGACGGGCTGCTGGAGCGGGTCGGACTCGCCGAGCGGGGGAACGACCTGCTGGAGACGCTGTCCCTGGGCAACCAGCAGCGCGCGCAGATCGCCGCCGCGCTGGTGCACGACCCCGAGGTGCTGGTCCTCGACGAGCCCTTCTCCGGCCTCGATCCGCTGGCCGTCGACACGGTTGTCGGCGTGCTGCGGGAGCGGGCGGCGGCCGGGGCTCCGGTGCTCTTCTCCAGCCACCAGCTCGACGTGGTCGAACGGCTCTGCGACGACCTGGTGATCATCTCGGACGGCTCGATCCGCGCCGCCGGCAGCCGGGAGCAGCTGCGCTCGGCGTACACCACGCCCCGTTTTGAGCTGGTGGTGGAGACCGACGCCGGCTGGCTGCGCGACCAGCCCGGGGTGAGCCTGGTGGACCTCGACGGTGCGCGCGCCGTGTTCGACCTGGCCGTCGGCACCGACGAACAGCCCGTGCTGCGCGCCGCGCTGGAGCGCGGCCCGGTCCGCGCGTTCCGCCCGGTCACCCCCTCCCTCGCCGAGATCTTCCGAGAGGTCGCCAAGTGAACGCCATGCAGGCCACCCGCCTCGTCGCCGCCCGGGAGATCCGGGTCAAACTGCGCGACCGTACCTTCCTGATCAGCACTGCCGTCTTCCTGCTGATCGCGGCGGCGGCGACGATCCTGCCGCCGCTGCTGTCCGGCGGGCCGTCGACGGTGGCCGTGACCGAAGCGGCGGCCGGCCCGTTGCGGGCGGCGGGGCTGGAGGTGCTCGCCGTACCCGACGACGCCGCCGCCGAGCAGGCGGTCCGCGACGGCGACGCGGACGCCGCGGTGGTCGCCGGCCCGGCCGTGCTCGCCATGGACGACGCCCCCAACGACGTGGTCTCCGCGTTGAGCACCGAGCCGCCGGTCCGGCTGCTGAACCCGGACGCGGTGGACCCGGTGGTGGCCTTCCTGGTGCCGTTCGCCTTCGCCTTCATCTTCTTCATCACCTCCCAGACGTTCGGGGTGCAGATCGCGCAGAGCATCATCGAGGAGAAGCAGACCCGGATCGTGGAGATCCTCGTCGCCGCGGTGCCGGTCCGCGCCCTGCTGGCTGGGAAGATGCTCGCCGGTACGATCCTGGCGCTCGGGCAGATCGGCCTGGTGGCCGTGGTCGCGGTGGCCGGCATGGCGTTCGGCGACAGCGGCGGGCTGCTCTCGCTGCTCGGGCCGGCGATCGGCTGGTTCGTGCCGTTCTTCCTGCTCGGCTTCGTGCTGATCGCGTCGATGTGGGCGGCGGCCGGTGCGCTTGTCAACCGGCTGGAGGACATCGGTGGCGTGTCGATGCCGGTACAGCTCGCGGTGATGCTGCCGTTCTTCGCGGTGATCTTCCTCAACGACAACGTCACCGCCATGCGGGTGCTGTCCTACCTGCCATTCTCCTCGCCGACGGCGATGCCGCTGCGGCTGTTCACCGGGGACGCCGCCGGCTGGGAACTTGTCGTTTCGCTGGCCCTGCTCCTGGTCGCGGCGGCCGGTTTCCTGCTCGCCGGAGCCCGGGTGTACGAGGGTTCGCTGCTGCGCACCAACGGCCGCACCTCGATCCGCACCGCCTGGCGCGAGCGCGAAACCCTGGGCTGAGGTCGCCGCCTCAGCGCGACGCTCAGGCAGCAGTTTCCCCGAAGTTGCCGCCTGAGCACCGCGCGATGCAGCAGTATCCCCGAACTTGCTGCCGCAGAGCCGCGCGATGCGGCAGTTTCCCTGAAGTTGCCACCGGCGGGTGCAGACGGTCAGCGGTGGGGTGGGATGGCTGCCCAGTTGGCGGGGAGGTGGGGGACGGGCCAGGCGGGGTCGGGTCGCCAGGTCGACCAGGACTCGTCCCACCAGCGCTCACCGGCGTCGAGCAGGGCGGCGATCCGGTCACCCTCGGCGCGGATCGCCTCGCCCTGGCCCGGGTAGCGCCCCTCCACCAACCGCTGGGCGAACATCTCCACATCCTTGAAGACGTACCGGTCGGCGTCCGCCGCCCACCACAGGTCAAGTTCGTGGTCGAGGGTGTCCACCCCGATCGGCGTACGCCGAAACGGATCCTGGAGGTTGAAGTACCAGCCGGCGAGGGTGCGCTCCGGGCCGGACCAGAACACGTCGACCGAGTGCGCCTCGCCGGGCCGTTGCAGCATCAGCTTGCCGTGGCCGGTCCAGGCGGTGTGCCCGGCGAGCTGCCACGGGTGCCGGCCACACGGGAACTCACCAGACTCGGGGAAACCGAACTCGGCACCGGTCGGCAGGTAGAGCGCGAGCAGGCCGGGTGAATCCTCGACGCAGATCGTCGGGCAGCCGAACCACACCTCACCGAGCAGGATCTCCCGCCGCACCACCACGTCACCCGGTGCGAAGCGTTCGGTCACCGGCTCGGGTGTCGGGGTCACTCCCCCGCCAGTTCCGGCCGATGCTCCCGGATCCACGCCTGCACATCTGCCTTCCGCCACACCTTACCCTGCATAAGATCCGCTACCGGCTCGGGGAAGTTCCGATGACTGGTGATCACATAGACGCGCTGCTTGCTGATGCCACCGAGCATGATCCGGATCTCATGCGCGCCCACCAGCTCCATAAGGCGGACGGTAGACAGTTGCCCCGGCTCCTTGACTCGGGTCAACCCCATGGGTCACCGTATGGGGTATGTCCCAACCCCATCTCTCGCGCGGCAGCCAGCCGCTGAGTCGGTTGCATCGGGTGCACCGGCACCTGCCTCGGCGGCCCGATTGGTGCTGCGCGGCGTGTACCGCCGCCTGGCCGTGCCCGACCGCACGGATGCTGCTACGTCACGAGTACGGCCCGGACCGGGTCGGCCTCTCGATCTACCTGGCCGGTCAGTTGTTCGACGCCACCGGGGATCTGCTGTGGCTGGCCGGAGGTCGGCCGCCGACGCCTGCTGAGTTGTTCGACCGCTTCCTGGGCTGGGCCGCCCCACGGCTCAGCGGGACGACGCGCCCGCGAGTGTCACACGCCGACGGTAGAAATCCAGCACCCCTGGACACGAGGAGCACGATCATGGACGTACGGGATGCCGCCCGACTGTGGGCGGACGCCTGGACGCAGGGCTGGCCCGCCCGGGACGTGGCGAGGATCGTAGACCGGCAGGCGGAGGACGGCGACCACTGGGCGTCGATGTTCCGCCCGTACCGGGGCCGGGCCGGGCTACGCGCCTACGTCGAGGAGTGTTTCGGCGAGGAGACCCGGCCGGCGGAGGTCTGGTTCGGCGAACCACGGGTCGACGGCGACACGGCCGCCATCGAGTACTGGGCGGTCACCTACCCGTACGACGAGCCGGTCACCATCTCCGGCTGCACTGTGGTCCGCTTCGACGCCGACGGCCTGGTCACCGAGTCCCGCGACTACTCCCACAGCACCGAGGGCAGATTTCTCCCACCGACCTCGCTCTTCCCCTGACAGTGCGGGACGGGCAGGGCAGGGCTCGCAATCTTGGACAAATTCCGTTACGCGCTAGCAGAAACTGTCCAAGATTGCGGTTACCGCGACCGCGCCAGCCGGCCTGCCCGGTGGGGTCAGCGCCTTCGACTCGTAGTCGGGGTCAGCCGACAGCGGCCATGACCTCGTCGGAGACGTCGAAGTTGGCGTAGACGTTCTGCACGTCGTCGCAGTCCTCCAGGACGTCGATCAGCTTGAAGACCTTGCGCGCGCCCTCCTCGTCCAGCGGCACGTTGACGCTGGGGATCAGGGAGGATTCGGCCGACTCGTACTCGATGCCGGCGTCCTGCAACGCGGTCCGCACGGCGAGCAGGTCACCCGGCTCGGAGACCACCTCGAACGCCTCGTCGAGGTCGTTGACCTCCTCGGCGCCGGCGTCGAGGACGGCCATCATCACGTCGTCCTCGGTGGTGCCGGCCTTGGGCACGATCACCACGCCCTTGCGGGAGAACATGTACGACACGGAGCCGGCGTCGGCGAACGAGCCGCCGTTGCGGGTCAGCGCGGTGCGTACCTCGGTGGCGGCGCGGTTGCGGTTGTCGGTCAGGCACTCGATCAGCAGCGCGACACCGTTCGGGCCGTACCCCTCGTACATGATCGTCTGGTAGTCGGCGCCGCCGGCCTCCAGGCCGGAGCCGCGCTTGACGGCCCGGTCGATGTTGTCGTTGGGGACCGAGTTCTTCTTGGCCTTCTGGATCGCGTCGTAGAGCGTCGGGTTACCGGCCGGATCACCGCCACCGGTACGCGCCGCGACCTCCACGTTCTTGATCAGCTTGGCGAACATCTTGCCGCGCTTGGCGTCGATGACCGCCTTCTTGTGCTTGGTCGTCGCCCACTTTGAGTGGCCGGACATCTGTTACCTCCGTTGCTACCCGCCGTCTGCATCGACCGCACCGAGCGCCCCGCTCCGCACCGGCGCACACGGTGGTGCCGGTCAGCTCTGGTGGAAGCAGTGGCGGCCAGATGGCCCTGCCGAATCTCGACAATCCTACCGACGTGCGGCGGGTGGTCGTCACCCGCCGCACGTCAGCCGTCGGCCCGCTCTCCCCCGGTCGACACAAAGCGGACGAAGTCACCCACCCATGCCGTACGACCCCAGGACTGTGAAACCGGCGGTGCTCCGCTGCTCGCACCGCTCCTCCAGTCCGGCCCGGAAACGGCCGAAGGATTCCAGCGACGGAAGCGGTTGGGGTAGTTCCGGGCCCATGACGACGTCGACGAAGCTGAGCCCGTCGTCGAGCCGCAGGGTCAGATAGCGGAATCCGGGCGCATCCAGCCGGGCCAGGTCGCGGTGCACCGCGTCGAGCAGGGTCAGATGCTCGTCGAGGCGGTCCGGGCGGACGCGATACG
The DNA here is from genome assembly GCF_016863575.1 of Micromonospora sediminimaris. NCBI lineage: Bacteria > Bacillati > Actinomycetota > Actinomycetes > Micromonosporales > Micromonosporaceae > Micromonospora > Micromonospora sediminimaris. Next base: position 133,861 of record NZ_BOPD01000015.1, on the reverse strand, counting down.
TGATCAGAAGCGTCTCCATGGCCAGCTCACCGGCCACCAGCCGGGACCGCGTCCCGACCCGCAGCCCGGACCGCAGCGAGGAGTTCGGTGAGCATTGCCGTGATCATCGCCGCCCTGTCTTCGCCGGGCGAGATCCGACCGTCGGCGGTCGGGTCCGACCGATCCGCACCGGTCCAGTCGAAGTCCGTGAACAGCCCCAACTCGACATGGGCCGGTAGGACCTCCATGCCCACCTCGGCGAGAATCGGTCGCAGGTGCTCGGCCGCCCGCCCGCCCCCGCGTACGCCGTAGGTGAGCACACCGGCCGGCTTGCCGCGCCACTCGGCGTCGAGATAGTCGATGGCGTTCTTGAGGACCGCCGGGACCGAGCTGTTGTACTCCGGGGTGACGAAGACGTACGCGTCGTACGCCGCCACCACCGTCGACCAGCGGCGGGTGTGATCGTGACGGTAGTCGCCGAACCTCGCCGGCACCGGTTCGTCGAGCATCGGCAGCCGCTGCTCGGCGAGATCGACAAGTTCGACGGTCACCTCACCCGCTCGCGCCGCCGGATGCCGGGCCGTCGTCTCGGCCACCCATCCCGCCACCGCCGGGCCACGTCGCCCCGGGCGACTGCTGCCGACGACCAGGCCCACCTTGATCGGTCCGTGCTGTCGTGTTCTGTTCATGAGCCGATCCCACCGCCGTCAGAAGCACTCGGGGAGACCGGCGGGAGGGTAGCCCTGGCGGGGACATGCTCCCGGGCCACGGGCGCGGCAGACTGGACGCGTGATGGACGGCGAGTTGGGCGCGTTCCTCCGCAGCCGACGGGAGGCGCTACGGCCCGAGCAGGTGGGGCTACCCACCAACGGCCGGCGGCGTACGCCCGGCCTGCGGCGTGCGGAGTTGGCCACGTTGGCCCAGGTCAGCGTGGAATACCTGACCCGGCTCGAACAGGGCCGGGACACCCGCCCGTCACCGGGCATCCTCGCCGCCCTGGCCGAGGCGCTACGCCTCGACGACGCCGACCGGCGGCACCTTCAGCAACTCGCGTCGGTCGACCACCGCCGGCAACTGTGCGCGGGTGGGCGGCCGACCGTGTCGCGTACCGTCCGCCCACAGGTCCGGACGCTGCTGGAGGCGCTACGGGACCGGCCGGCGTACCTGATCAACCGAATCGGCGACGTGCTGGCCTGGAACGGGCCGTTCGACAGGTTGGCCCGGCCGCTGGGCCTGCTCGATGACGAGCGGCCCAACCTCGTATGGTTCGTTTTCGCCGACGAACGCGCCCCGGAGCACTTTCCCGACTGGGCCGACCTCGCCGACCAGCAGGTCGCCGACCTGCACCGGCTGCGCGGAGGCGACCCCGCCGCCGACGCGTTCGCCCAACGGCTCGACCGTACCGTCGGGGAACCGTTCCAGTCCCGGTGGCAGCGCCGACCGGTCGCCGTGCAGCCGAGCGGGGTGCGCTGGCTGCGGCATCCGGAGGTGGGGCCACTGCGGCTGTCGTACGAGACCCTAGAGCTCGCCGACGACCAGCAGCGACTGGTGGTGCAGCAGCCCACCGACGCGGAGAGCACCGCGGCGCTGGACCGCCTCCTGGGCCGCCGCCCCGGCAGCCTCCGCTCCGTCGCCGGCTGAGGGCTGAGACACAACCACCGCCCCACCACCGCCCCTCACCGCCGTCGCCGACCCTCACCGCGAAGATCCGAGCAGTTTCAGGGATGTTGCTGCCTCGAAGCGAGTCGAGCCAGCAGCATCCCCGATGTTGCTGCCTCACGTGCCCGGCGGGCGGCACGCGTGGTCAGGCGGGCGGCGCGGGTCAGGGGGCGGTGCGGACCAGGTCTACGAAGTAGGCGTGCAGGCGGGGATCGCCGGTGAGTTCCGGGTGGAAGGAGGTGGCCAGCAGGTTGTGCTGGCGTACGGCGACGATCCGGCCGGCGGCCGGTCCGTCGGCCACCGTGCCGAGCACCTCCACGCCCTCGCCGACCCGCTCGACCCAGGGCGCGCGGATGAAGACCGCGTGCAGCGGCCCACCCGGTACGCCGGTGATCTCCACCGGCGCCTCGAAGGAGTCGACCTGCCGACCGAACGCGTTGCGGCGGACGGTCATCGCGATGCCGTCGAAGCCGCGCTGATCCGGCCGGCCGTCGAGCACCTCGGTGGCCAACATGATCATCCCGGCGCAGGAGCCGTAGACCGGCATGCCGGCGGCGATCCGCTTGTCGATCGGGTCGCGCAGCTCGAAGATGTCGACCAGCTTGCTGATCGTGGTGGACTCCCCGCCCGGGATGACCAGGCCGTCGACCGCGTCCAGTTCCGCCGGTCGGCGTACCGGACGGGCCTGCGCGCCCGCCGCGGTCAGCGCCGTGACGTGTTCGCGGACGTCGCCCTGGAGGGCGAGCACACCGATCACGGGTGCCGCCACGTCACCAGCCGCGTTCGGCGAGGCGGTGCGGCTGCGGGATGTCGTCGACGTTGATGCCGACCATCGCCTCGCCGAGGCCACGGGACACCTTGGCCAGCACGTCCGGGTCGTCGTGGAAGGTGGTCGCCTTGACGATCGCGGCGGCCCGCTGGGCCGGGTTGCCGGACTTGAAGATGCCGGAGCCGACGAAGACCCCCTCGGCGCCGAGCTGCATCATCATCGCCGCGTCGGCCGGGGTGGCGATGCCACCGGCGGTGAAGAGCACCACCGGCAGCTTGCCGGTCTCGGCGATCTCCTTGACCAGCTCGTACGGCGCCTGCAACTCCTTCGCCGCGACGAACAGCTCGTCGGCCGGCAGGGACGTCAGGCGGCGGATCTCCTGGCGGATCTTCCGCATGTGGGTGGTGGCGTTGGAGACGTCGCCGGTGCCGGCCTCGCCCTTGGAGCGGATCATCGCGGCCCCCTCGGTGATCCGACGCAGCGCCTCGCCAAGGTTTGTCGCGCCGCAGACGAACGGCACGGTGAACGCCCACTTGTCGATGTGGTTGGCGTAGTCAGCCGGGGTGAGCACCTCGGACTCGTCGACGTAGTCGACCCCGAGGGACTGGAGGATCTGCGCCTCGACGAAGTGGCCGATGCGGGCCTTGGCCATCACCGGGATGGAGACCGCGTTGATGATGCCGTCGATCATGTCGGGGTCGCTCATCCGGGACACCCCACCCTGGGCACGGATGTCCGCGGGTACCCGCTCCAGCGCCATCACCGCGACCGCGCCGGCGTCCTCGGCGATCTTGGCCTGCTCGGGGGTGACCACATCCATGATCACACCACCCTTGAGCATCTCGGCCATGCCGCGCTTCACGCGCGCGGTGCCGACGACCGGGGTGGCGGTGTTCGGGGAAGTCGTCTCGGACACGTCGTCGCTCCTCAGGCGTCCTCGGGAGGTGGCAGCGCAGATGCTACGCCCGGGCCAACGCCACTCCGACAGCCAATCAGCCCCGTGGTGGCCTGCTGTGTGTCCGCCGTCACCCTGGGGCACCCCGGCCGGCTGGGCGGAGCGGTTCAGCGGCTGGGCACGTCGGCGGCGGGGAGGGTGAGGGTCGGATCGTCGATGTCGAAGTAGCGCGGCCAGGTGTGCCGGCGTCCCATCCGTAACAGCCGCACCAGCGGCCGGCTGCGCGCCGACCGGGCGTCACGGACCAGGTCGGTGTGCACCTGGCGGGCCAGGGCGAGCCGCCGGCTGGCGGCGATCACCGCCTCACAGTCGGCGTCGGTGGGATCGAGTTGCACCGACCGCAGCTGCCGGGTCAGGTCGTTCTCGGCCGCCTCCCGCTCCTCCGGCTGGGCGTCGAGGGCGATGCGCGCCGCCGCGTACAACTCGACGCCGTAGCGGCGCTCAGCCAGCACCGCCGCGGCGGCGGCCCGACGCAGCAGGTGGGCGTCGAGGGCGCGGGCGGCGAGCTGGGCGCGGTCCTGGAGCCGCTCGACCCGGCCGGCGGTCCAGATCAGGTACACCGCGACCAGGGCGACGACCACCGTCGCGCCCACCACCCACCACATGCCCGGCATCGTAGTGCTGCTCCCGTCCCTGCCGATCAGGTCAACTCCACCCACTCCTGGTCGATCACCCGCCCGTCGGTGGCCTCGATCGCCGCTGCGTATACCTCCAGAACCCGGCGGGCAACCACGGGCCAGTCGAAATTCGCCACCACCTGGTCACCGCAGGCGGTCAGCTCCGCCCGCTGAGCCGGGTCGTCGAGCAGCTGCGACAGCGTCGCACGCAGGGTCACCGCGTCGCCGGTCGGGAACAGCCGGCCGGCCCGGCCGCCGTCGAGCACCCGGCGGAAGGCGTCCAGGTCGCTGGCCACGACCGTGGTGCCGGCCGCGAGCGCCTCGGTGAGGATCATGCCGAACGACTCGCCGCCGGTGTTCGGCGCGACGTAGAGGTGCGCACTGCGCAGCATCCGCGCCTTCTCCTCCTCGGAGACCAGGCCGAGGAAGGTGACCCGGTCCCGCAGGTCAGCCGGAAACCGGGCGAACAGGTCGTCCGGGTCGCCGGGACCGGCGACCAGCAGGCGCAGGCCGGGACGCTGCCGGGCCAGCTCGACGAAGGCGTCGCGCAGGATCGGGAACCCCTTGCGTGACTCGGTGAAGCGGCCGAGGAAGCCGAGCGTGCCGCCGGTGCCCGGCCCGCACTCCCCCGGCCAGCCGGGCAGCGGCTCGATCCCGGCGAACTTGGCAACCGCCACCCCGTTGGGGATCTCCACCGCCCCGCCGTCCAGGTGCTCGACCTGCACTTTGCGGGCCAGGGCGCTCACCGCGATCCGCGCGGTGATCCGCTCCAGCACGATCTGAAGCACCCCCTGGGCGGCGGCGAGCATCCGGGAGCGGGTCATCGCGGTGTGGAAGGTGGCCACCACCGGCCCCCGGGCGGAGAGCACGGCGAGCATGGACAGGCTCAGCGCGAGCGGCTCGTGCACGTGCAGCACGTCGAAGTCGCCCCGGGTGATCCAGCGGCGTACCCGGGCGGTCGAGACCGGGCCGAACGCGATCCGGGCCACCGAGCCGTTGTACGGCAGCGGCACCGACCTGCCGGCCGACACCACGTACGGCGGCAGCGGCGAGTCCTCGTCCGCCGGGGCGAGGACGCTCACCTCGTGCCCGAGCCCGATCAGCGCCTCCGCCAGGTCCATGACATGGTTCTGCACCCCGCCGGGTACGTCGAAGGAGTACGGGCAGACGATGCCGATCCGCATTGCGCCCGTCCCCTCAGTCCAGCCACATCCGTTGCAGCATGTGCCAGTCTTCCGGATGCCGGGCGATGCCCGCCGCGAGACCGTCGGCGATCAGCTGGGTCAGCGACCGGACCCGCACGTCGAGGGTGCCCGCCTCGGGCCCCGGCACCGGCAGCGGGCCCACCAGCGAGGCGCACGCCGCATCCGGTTCGTACCACATCGACGCCACATACAGCGGCGCGCCGGTGCGCAGCGCGAGCAACGCCGGACCGGCCGGCATCCGGGTCCGGCCGCCGAAGAAGTCCACCTCCACGCCCCGGGCGGAGAGATCCCGGTCGGCCAGCAGCGGCACCACCGCCCCGGCGGCCAACCGGTCGGTCAGCACGTCAAGCGGCGGCCGGACGCCGCCGGTGGTGGGCAGGATCTCCATCCCCAGCCGTTCCCGGAACGCGGTGAACCGCTGGTAGACGCCCTCCGGCTTGAGTCGTTCCATGACGGTGGACAACGGCCACCCGTTCGCCACCACCCACGCGCCGGCCATGTCCCAGTTGCCGGCGTGTGGCAGCGCCACCACCGCGCCGCGTCCGGCGGCCACGTCGGCGGCGAGCAGCTCGGTGCCGTCCAGTCGGAATCCGGCGAGAATCTGGTCGCGGCTCAGCGACGGCAGCCGGAACGCCTCCATCCAGTACCGGGCGTACGAGCGCAGGCCCCGGCGGACCAGGTCGTCGAGTTCGGCCTCGGGCAGCTCCGCTCCGACCACCCGGCGCAGGTTGGCGCGCAACCGGGTGGCACCGGCCCCCCGGCGGCGGTGGGCCCGGTCGGCCCCGGCGTTGAACGCGGCGGCGGCGACCGGTCGAGGTAGCGCGCGGACCAGCCGCCAGCCGGCGAGGAAGCCGAGTTCGGTGAGGTTCACCCGGTGCTCCGTCCGGCTGTGCCGCTCACCCCTGGCCGCCCGGCACGTCGACCTGCTGGGCCTGCCGGTAGACGTGCCGCATCCGCTGGCCGACGGTGAACAGGGACACCGCCGCGAGCAGCCAGAGCGCGATCGGCAGCGCCACCGCCAGGCCGAGCCCGGCGAGCAGGCCGCCGACACCGACGATCAGCAGTCGCTCCGTACGCTCGGCGATGCCCACGTTGCAGGTCATCCCGAGCCCTTCGGCGCGGGCCTTGACGTACGACACGAGCCCGCCCGCGGCCAGGCAGATCAGCGCGGCGGCCACGCCCGCGTGGTTGCCCTCGGTGGCCAGGTAGAAGGCGACCGCGCCGAACACCGCGCTGTCGGCGACCCGGTCCATGCTGGAGTCGAGGAAGGCTCCGAACCGGGTCGACCCGCCGCTCATCCGGGCCATCGTCCCGTCGAGCAGGTCGGTGAGCGCGAAGACCGTCACGATCAGCGCACCGGCGACCAGATGGCCGCGGGCACCGAGGCCGAGCGCGCCGACGAGCACGCCCAGGGTGCCCGCGACGGTGACCGCGTTGGGAGTTACGCCCGCGCGCAGCAGGCTGCGGGCGATCGGCTCGACGACGCGGGTCATCCCCGCGCGGGCCGACACTTGGAAGATCTTCGCCATGGCGGTCCCACGATAACGGTCGGCCCTCGACCGGCGACACCGCCCGTCTGACCAGCCACGCCCAGCCGGCGCGGCGGCCCGCCCGGAGAGGGTTGTGTCGGCCCCTCATCGGGTGTGAGATCGAGCCAGAAGGTGACCCGGCTCACCCCGCCGCCTGTTGACTGCCCGGTTCCCAGCGAATCACCGGAGGATATCGCCGCAGCACCCCGCCCGGGCCATCCCCGTCGCGTGCGGCGGTCGCCACCCACCACCACCGGCTGAGGGAGGTGCGCCCGATGGCGCAGAGGAGTCAGGACAAGGGAGCCGCCGGCGTACCGGCGGTGACCGACCCCGCCAGGATCCGCAACGTGGTGCTCGTCGGGCATTCCGGGGCGGGCAAGACGACGCTTGTCGAGGCGCTGCTCGCGGCGTCCGGGACGATCCCGCGAGCCGGCTCGGTCACCGACGGCACCACCGTCTGCGATCACGATCCGGCGGCCGTACGCCAACAGCGTTCGGTCGCCCTGGCCTGCGCGCCGCTGGTGCACGACGGGATCAAGGTGAACCTGCTGGACACGCCGGGCTATGCCGACTTCGTCGGTGAGCTGCGCGCCGGGCTGCGGGCCGCCGACGCCGCGCTCTTCGTGGTCTCCGCCGTCGACGGGATGGACGCGGCCACCGCGGCGCTGTGGGAGGAGTGTGCGGCGGTGGACATGCCCCGGGCGGTCGCGGTGGCCCGACTGGACCATCCGCGCGCCGACTTCGACGAGGCGGTGGCGCTGTGCCAGCGGGTCTTCGGCGACAACGTGCTCCCGCTCTACCTGCCGATGCTCGGTGACGACGGCGAATCCACGGTCGGCCTGCTGGGGCTGATCACGCGGCGGGTCTTCGACTACACGGGCGGGCTGCCGTCACAGGTACGCGAACCCGACCCGGAGCACCTGCCGGCCATCGTCGAGTCCCGCAACGAGCTGATCGAGGGGATCATCGCCGAGAGCGAGGACGAGACCCTGATGGACCGGTACCTCGAAGGTGAGGAGATCGACGCCGGCATCCTGGTGGAGGACCTGGAGAAGGCGGTCGCCCGCGGCCACTTCTATCCGGTGGTGCCGGTCTGCGCGGCGACCGGGGTCGGCCTGGACGCGTTGCTGGAGGTGCTCACCGCCGGTTTTCCCGCCCCGCCGGAGCACGCGCTGCCCGCGGTCACCGGGGTGGACGGCGGCCCACGGCCGCCGCTGACCTGCGACCCGGACGGTCCGCTGGTGGCCGAGGTGGTCCGGACCACCATCGACCGGCATGTCGGGCGGGTCTGCGTGGTCCGGGTCTTCTCCGGCACGCTGCGCCCCGAGCAGACCGTGCACGTGTCCGGGCACGGTCTGGCCGAGCGCGGGCACCCCGACCACGACGCCGACGAGCGGATCGCCCATCTCTACAGCCCGCTCGGCGCCACCCTCCGGGAGGTCGGCGTGGCGGTGGCCGGTGACATCTGCGCGATCACCAAGTCCGGCAGCGCCGAGACCGGCGACACCATCTCCGCCAAGGACAATCCGCTGCTGATCGCGCCGTGGGAGATGCCGGAGCCGTTGCTGCCGGTGGCGATCGTGGCGAAGTCCCGATCCGACGAGGACGCCCTGGCCCGCAACCTCGGCCGGCTGGTGGCCGGCGACCCGACGATGCGGCTGGAGCGCAACCCGGAGACCCACCAACTGGTGCTGTGGTGCATGGGCGAGGCGCACGCCGACGTGGTCCTCGACCGGCTGCGCGCCGGCGGGGTGGAGTTGGACACCGAGCCGGTGCGGGTGGCGCTGCGGGAGACGCTGACCGTGCCGGCCCGGGGCCACGGCCGGCACGTCAAGCAGTCCGGCGGCCATGGTCAGTACGCCGTCTGCGACATCGAGGTTGAGCCGCTGCCGCGCGGTGGCGGCTTCGAGTTCGTCGACCGGGTGGTCGGCGGCGCGGTGCCGCACAACTACATCCCCTCGGTGGAGAAGGGCGTCCGCGCCCAGATGGAACGCGGCCTGGTCGCCGGCCACCCGGTGATGGACCTGCGGGTCACCCTGGTCGACGGCAAGGCGCACAGCGTGGACTCCTCCGACGCGGCGTTCCAGACCGCCGGGGCGCTGGCCCTGCGTGACGCCGCCGACCGGGGGCAGCCGGCGCTGCTGGAGCCGGTCGACGAGGTGACGGTACGGGTGCCAGACGTCAACGTGGGCGCGGTGATGGGCGACCTGTCCGGGCGACGCGGCCGGGTGCTCGGCACCGAACCGGACCCGGCCACGGAGGGCCGCACCCTGGTACGCGCCGAGGTGCCCGCCACGGAGTTGCTGCGCTACGCCGTGGAGTTGCGGGCGATGACCTCCGGCGCCGGCACCTTCCGGCGCCACTTCGTCCGCTACGACCCGATGCCCGTCCACCTGGCCGACCAGATCCGCAAGGAGCACACCTGACCCGGACGGTGTCCGGTCGGGCCCGAGGCGACTCCGGTCAGGGACGGGCGGTGGGAAGCATGGGGCTGGGCCAGTAGGGGCGGTCGGCCTCCCGTAGCGCGGCGGCCCGCACGGCGGCGAGCTGCCGTTCCACCTCGGCGAAGTGGTCGGGGGCGAGCGGGCCGAGAGCGAGCGCGGCGGCGTTCTCCTCGACCTGGGCGACGGTACGGCAGCCGGGGATCGGGATGGCCCGGTCGCTGCGCGCCCAGATCCAGCCCAGCGCCCCCTGGGCCAGGGTGCGTCCGTCGGCGGTCAACGTGGCCCGGACCGCGTGCACCCGGCGCAGCCACTCCGGCGCCGGCCGCCCGCCCCGGAACCACTCCAGCCAACCCGAGGTCATCCCCCGCACGTCGTCGCGGGGCAGCACCGACTCGGGGCGGTACTTGCCGGTGAGCAGCCCCATGCCGAGCGGGCCACGGTTGATGCTGGCCAGGTCGTACTTCTCGCAGACGGCGAGCAGGTCGGGTGCGTCCCGCAGCACCGACAGGCTGTGCTGCACGGCGGCGGCGTGCGGGGCATCGTGCCCGAAGGCCGCCGCCCGGTCGACCCGGTCGGTGCTCCAGCCGTACGCGCGGACCAGACCGTCGGCCACCAGGTCCTCCAACGCGCCGATCAGCTCGTGAGCCTGTGGCATGGGCAGGTCGGCCAGGTGCAGCTGGTAGAGGTCGATCCGGTCGGTACCGAGGCGGCGCAGCGAGTCGCACACGGCCCGCCGCAGGTACGCCGGTGAGGCGTCGGGACCGATGGCCTGCCGGGTCCGCTCGTCGAACGTGTATCCCCACTTGGTGGCGATCACCGCCTCGTCACGGCGGCCGGCCAGGGCCCGTCCGAGGACCCGTTCGCCGTGTCCCGCGCCGTAGCTGTCGGCGGTGTCGAAGAGGGTCACCCCGAGGTCGACCGCGCGCCGGATCGCCCGCACCGACTCCTCGTCGTCGACGGCGCCCCAGCCCAGCGGCATGCGCCCCTCGGCCCACGGGCCGGCGATCGCCCAGCAGCCCATGCCCAGGGCGCTGACCTCGATGCCGCTGCGGCCCAACGTCCGCGTCGACTCCACCACCGGCGCATCGTGCCATCTTTCGGACAGACGTTGACGAAGATCCAGCACGATCATCCGTACGGGTCCGGTGTGCGTACGGATCACCCGGCTGGAGGCGGGATCCGGGCCGTTTCGTCCACTCCCGCGCCACGCCGCGAGCGACCTGCGGATGGCCCCGGGAAGCCGCTGTCCGACGTATCCCCTTCGCTCTGCTTACTGATACGCATCGACTTCACTGCGTAACCTCCGCGTGGGTTGAAGCAGAGCAAAGGGCGCGAACCAAGGGCTGCCACCGCCGGGGCGACACGGCGCGAAACACGAGCGGGAGACGGCGCGGCGCCGGAACGGCGAGGGTGGCGCGGCGCGGACGGGAGGTGGGCTGTGGTCAGGAGGGCCAGGCGCGGGCGAGCAGGTCGCGGGTGTCGCCCAGCAGCTGCGGCAGGACCTTGGTACGCCCGATCACCGGCATGAAGTTGGCGTCACCACCCCACCGGGGCACCACGTGCTGGTGCAGGTGGGCGGCGATGCCGGCACCGGCCACCCCGCCCTGGTTCATGCCCAGGTTGAAACCGTGGGCGCTGCTCACCTTGCGGATGACCCGCATGGCGGCCTGGGTGAACGACGCCAGCTCGGCGGTCTCCGGCCCGTCCAGGTCGGTGTAGTCGGCCACGTGCCGGTACGGGCAGACCAGCAGATGCCCCGGGTTGTACGGGTACAGGTTGAGCACCACGAAGACGTGCCCGCCACGCGCCACCACGAGGCTCTCCTCCGGGGGCCGGGCCGGGGCCAGGCAGAACGGGCACCCGGAGGGTCGCTCGTAGCCACCCTCGGGCCGGTCCTCGCCGGAGATGTACGTCATCCGGTGGGGCGTCCAGAGCCGGTCCAGCCCGTCGGCCATGTCCCTGTCGGTGTGCTCCTCCGCCCCAGTCACACCGGCGATCCTACGGCCCCGCCCGGCCGTCACATCTCGGCGGAGGGGCCCGTGTTGCTCCGGGAGGTGACCACGTCCAGGACGTGGCTGACCGCCTCGGCCAGTGGCACCCCGTTGCGCTGGGAGCCGTCCCGGTAGCGGAAGGAGACGGTGCCGGCGGCCACGTCGTCGTCGCCGGCGATCACCATGAAGGGGATCTTCTGCTGCTGCGCCGTACGGATCTTCTTCTGCATCCGCTCGTCACCGGCGTCGACCTGGGCCCGGATGCCCTCGGCGCGCAGCGCGGCGACGAAGCCGTGCAGATAGTCGGCGTGGTCGTCGCGGATCGGGATGCCGACCACCTGCACCGGGGCCAGCCAGGCCGGGAACGCCCCCGCGTAGTGCTCGGTGAGCACGCCGAAGAACCGCTCGATCGAACCGAAGAGCGCCCGGTGGATCATGACGGGCCGCTGCCGGGTGCCGTCGGCGGCCTGGTACTCCAGGCCGAACCGCTCCGGCTGGTTGAAGTCGACCTGGATGGTGGACATCTGCCAGGTCCGGCCGATGGCGTCCTTGGCCTGCACAGAGATCTTGGGACCGTAGAACGCGGCGCCACCCGGATCCGGCACCAGTTCCAGGCCGGAGGTCTCGGCGGCGGTGCGCAGCGCCTCGGTGGCCTCGGCCCAGTCCGCGTCCGAGCCGATGAACTTCGGCGAGTCGTCGCGGGTGGACAGCTCCAGGTAGAAGTCGTCCAGGCCGTAGTCACGCAGCAGGTCCAGCACGAACGACAGCAGGGTGGTCAGCTCGCCGGGCATCTGCTCCCGGGTGCAGTAGATGTGCGAGTCGTCCTGGGTCAGCCCGCGTACCCGGGTGAGGCCGTGCACCACACCCGACTTCTCGTAGCGGTAGACGGTGCCGAACTCGAACAGCCGCAGCGGCAGTTCGCGGTAGGACCGTCCGCGCGACCGGAAGATCAGGTTGTGCATCGGGCAGTTCATCGCCTTGAGGTAGTACTCCGCCCCCTCCAACTGCATGGGCGGGAACATCGTGTCGGCGTAGTACGGCAGGTGGCCCGAGGTCTGGAAGAGCTGCGCCTTGGTGATGTGCGGGCTGTTGACGAACTCGTACCCCGCCTCCTCGTGCCGGCGACGCGAGTAGTCCTCCAGTTCCCGGCGGATGATGCCGCCCTTGGGGTGGAAGACCGCGAGGCCCGAGCCGATCTCGTCGGGGAAGCTGAACAGGTCGAGGTCCGCGCCGAGCTTGCGGTGGTCGCGGCGGGCGGCCTCCTCCAGCAGCTTCAGGTACGCCTTCAACCCGTCGCGGGTCGGCCACGCGGTGCCGTACACCCGCTGCAACTGCGGGTTCTTCTCCGACCCACGCCAGTACGCGGCGGCCGAGCGCATCAGCTTGAACGCGCCGATCAGCCGGGTGTTGGGCAGGTGCGGCCCCCGGCACAGATCCGACCAGCAGACCTTGTCCTCGTCGGCGGCGAGGTTGTCGTAGATGGTCAGCTCGCCGCCGCCGACCTCCATCACCTCGGAGGAATCCAGTCCTTCGCCCTTGACGTCGATCAGCTCCAGCTTGAACGGCTCGGCCGCCAGCTCGGTCTTCGCCTCGTCCAGGCTGTCGAAGCGGCGACGCCGGAACCGCTGCCCCGACTTGATGATCTCCTGCATCCGCTTTTCCAGCTTGGCCAGGTCGTCGGGCTGGAACGGCTTGTCCACCGCGAAGTCGTAGTAGAAGCCGTTGTCGATCGGCGGGCCGATGCCGAGCTTCGCCTCGGGGAAGATGTCCTGCACCGCCTGGGCCAGCACGTGGGCCGTGGAGTGGCGCAGCACGTTCAGCCCGTCCGGGGAGTCCAGCGCGACCGGCTCGACGGTCGTCTCCTCGGCCGGTCGCCAGTCCAGGTCGCGCAGCACGCCGTGCGGGTCGCGGACCACCACGATCGCCCGGGGGCCGTTGGTGGGCAGCCCGGCCGCGGCCACCGCGTCGGCCGCCGTGGTCCCGGCGGCGACGACGACGGGGTCGGCCACGGCGGGGGTACGGGGTGCGGACACGGATGACTCCTCGCAGCAGACGTGACGGATGGTGCCGATGCCGGCGCACTGATGCTATCGGGCGCCCCGGGCGTCGCCGTCGTCGACACCGACAGCAGACGATTGCCGGCACCGTTGAACCTTTCCGGCCCGGGATCCGAACTACCAGGTGTGGCCGGAGCCGGTTCCGGCCGCGTGGACACGGATGGGAACCCAGATGGCGATGACGCACGGCCGCAGCCGTCGACGCCGGGGCGTGCTGGTGGCCGCCCTGGCCACGGCCGTGGTGCTGCTCTGGCCCGCCACGGCGTGGGCCGACGGGGTGACGTTCACCCCGGCCGAGGCTCAGCAGGGCAACGCGGTGAAACTCGAATTCGTGGTGCCCGACGAACGGCCCGGTGTCCGGACCGAACAGATCGAAATCAAGATCCCCGAGAACCCGCCGATCGCCGAGGTGTACCCGCTGTCGGTCGAGGGCTGGGCACCGACGATCACCACCCGGAAGCTGGACCGGCCGGTGTCCGGCATGCACGGCCCGGCCACCGACGTGGTGACCGCCTCGCTGATCTGGTCGCGGGCGAAGGACCAGGCGGGCGAGGGGCCGGCCCGGCTGGTGTTCTCGATGGCCCCGCTGCCGCAGACCGAACGGCTGACCTTCGAGCTGGTGCAGACGTACGCCGACGGCCTCCAGGTGCGCTGGGGCGGCGGCCCCGGCCAACGGCCGTTGCCGGCGCTGACGCTGCTGCCGGGCGATCCGGCCTACCCGGGTGCGCACGGTGGGCACGGTGCGGCCCCCGGCGGCGCAGCGCCCGCCGAGGCTCCGCCCACCACCACCGCCACCTCCGACGGTGGTCCGAACGCCAACAGCCTGCTCGCCGCCGGGCTGGTCGCCGGCCTCGGCGGCGGCGCGGTGGTGGGTTGGCTGATCAGCCGCCGACGGCGCGCGACGACCGAGGAGATCGACCGTTCGGTGCTCGACGAGGAGCGGCCCGGCGAGCAGCCGGCAGCCAACGCCGAGGCGGACGACTCCGGTGCGGCGGGAACGCCCACGGGTGCCGGTTCCGAGACGGTCGAGGCGGGCGCCCGGCGGTGAACGGCGGGCGCGGCACGTCCGGGTCAGCCGACCCAGTCGGGTAGCGGCTCCCGGGCGGCCAGCCAGTCGGCGGGCACCCCGCCGTCGGTGGCGACCCCGGTGTACGCGGCGACGATCCCCCCGGCGATGGCGGCGGTGGTGTCCACGTCACCACCCGCCTCGACGCAGGCGCGTACCGCGGCCGGGTAGTCGTCCAGGTGGGTGGCGGCGACCCAGCAGGTGAAGGCGACGGTGTCCGGCGCGGTGACGCGGGACCCGTTGCCGAGCGTGTCCACCGCCTCCGGCAGCGGACGGCCGAGCAGCCCCGCCGCCCGGCGTACCCCCCGGTGCACCTCGGTCGCCGGGTCGACCGCGGCGGCGACGCTGGCGAGCAGGCGCTCCGGGTCCGGCCGGTCGCCCTCCAGCCGGGCCCGGGCGGCTCGGGCGGCGGCCACCGCCACCGCCACGGCACCGGCGATCCCCTCCGGGTGGGCGTGGGTCACCTCGGCCGATGCCTGTGCCTGCGCGACCACCCGGCTGGTCGAGTCGGCGAAGTACGCACCCAACGGGGCGACCCGCATCGCCGCCCCGTTGCCGCAGGAGCCCTGCCCGTCGAACGCGGACGCGGCAGCGACCGGCCACGGGGTGCCGGTCCGGATCAGGCGCAGGATGCGCACCGCTCCGGGGCCGTAGCCGCGGTAGGGCTCGCAGCGTCCGGCGAAGTCGAGGGCCAGGCTGTCCCGGTCGATCCGGCCGGCCGCGGCCAACTGGGCCAGCACCGAGCAGGCCATCTCGGTGTCGTCGGTCCACTGCCAGGGCGGTGGCGGGAGCCGGTCGGCGGCCAGGTCGGCGGGGTGCCGGCCGGGTACGAAGAACTGGGAGCCGAGGGCGTCGCCGACGGACAGGCCGGCGAGGCTGTCCCGGGCCAGGGCCAGGCGGGTGTCCGGATAGAGGGTGAACGTCATTGTCGCACCAGCTTGGCGGGTACCCGGGGTGGGCCGCAATGACGCCACACTTGCCGCCCCGAGTACCGTGCTTGGGTGGCCACCGTCCTCCTGGTCGAAGACGATCACGTCGTACGCGGCGCGATGCTTCGCTCCCTCACCGACCGGGGTCACGCCGTACACGCGGTGGGCACCGCCCTGGACGCGCTGCGCCGGGTTGCCGCCGAGACACCGGACCTGGTGGTGCTCGACCTCGGCCTGCCGGATCTGGACGGCTCGGACGCGTTGCGGATGCTCCGGGGCATCACCGACGTGCCGATCATCATCGCCACCGCCCGCGACGACGAGCAGTCCGTGGTCAAGCTGCTCCGGGCCGGCGCGGACGACTACATGATCAAGCCGTTCACCGGCGCGCACCTGGACGCCCGAATCACCACCGTGCTGCGCCGCGCGGGCCGGGCCAGCCGCTCCGCCCAGCCGGCCGTGCACAGCGTCGGCGGGCTGAAGGTGGACGTCGGCGAGCGCAGCGCCCACCTCGACGGTGCGGCGCTGGCGCTGACCCGCAAGGAATTCGACCTGCTGGCGTATCTCGCCGCCCGCCCTGGCCGGGTAGTGTCCCGGCGGGAACTCTTGGAGGAGGTATGGCGGCAGCCATCGGTCGGCGAGGATCAGACCATCGACGTTCACCTGTACTGGCTACGGCGCAAAATGGGCGAGTCCGCGGCGAAGCCGCGCTACCTGCGCACCGTGCGGGGGGTGGGCTTCCGGCTGGTGGCGCCGGACTGAGAAGGGCGCTGGCCCTCTGGACGGCCGGTGTGGGCACTCTGCTGGCGCTGGCTTTCCTCGTGCCGCTCGGGCTGACCCTCGGCGGGCAGGCACGCGAGGAAGCGATCGCCGACGCGGCCCGGCGCAGCGCGCTGGTGACCGGGGCCCTGGCGATCAGCACCGACGCGAAGGTGGTCACCCGGGCGATCGAGGCCAGCGGCGGCGACCCGGCCACCCGGCCCGTCGTGCACGGGCTCGACGTGGACTCCTCCGCCGGACGGGCCGACGCGGCGCACCTGGCGCAGGCCCGGGAGCAGGGCCGATCGTTGGTCGTCGACGTCGACGGCGGGGTGTTGCGGCTGGATCCGGTGGTGCTTGGCGAGCAGACCGCCGTGGTGGAGGTCTTCGTCCCGGATGCCGCGCTCGACGCCGGTGGCGGCCGGTGGTTGCTGCTGGCCGGGGTGGCCGTCGCGTTGGTGGGTGCCGCGATGCTGGTGGTGGACCGGCTCGCCGCCCGGGCGGCCGACGCGAGCCGGGCCCTGGTCAAGGCGTCGCTCGCCATCGGCGACGGCGACCTGGGGGTACGCGTGGAGCCGCATGGCCCGCGCGAGCTGGTCCAGGCCGGCCACGCGTTCAACCGGATGGCGGAACGGTTGGTGGCGGCGCGCACCGAGGAGCGGGAACTGGTGGCGGACCTGTCCCACCGGCTGCGTACCCCGTTGACCGTGCTGCGGCTGGACGCCGAGGCGCTGGAGTCCGACGACACGAGTGTCGGCTCGTTCAGTCAGGCAGAGTTGGACTACCGGCGCGGCATCCGACGCATCCGGCAGGCGATCGTCACCCTGGAGGGTGAGATCGACGTACTGATCAAGACCACCCGTAAGGCGGTGGCGACCGAGGCCGCGCCACCGGCGATGTGCGACGTGAGCGAGGTCGTCCGGGACCGGATGGTGTTCTGGGCCGCCCTCGCCGGTGACCAGAACCGTCCGCACCGGGTCTCCGGCGCCCAGTTGCGTATTCCCGCGCCGGTCCCCCGCGCCGAGCTGGCTGCCGCCCTGGACGCCGTGATCGGCAACGTGTTCCGCTACACCCCACAGGGCACCGCGTTCGAGGTGGCGGTGTCGCGCCGCGACGGATACGTGGCCATCCGGATCGACGATGCCGGTCCCGGTATCGCCAACCCGGACCGGGCGCTGCGACGCGGCGCCAGCGACCAGGGCTCCACCGGGTTGGGGCTGGACATCGCCAAGCGGGTGGCGTTGCAGGCCAACGGCTCGGTCAGCATCGACCGGGCCCACCTGGGCGGGGCGAGTGTGGTGATGCTGCTGGCCGACCCGGAGGCTACGCCGCGCCAGGTCAGCCGGTTCGGCCTGGTGGGCCGGATGGCGCGGGAGAGTCGGGACCAGAAGGCCCGTGGACGCCGCTGGCCCCGGCAGCGCCCGACGGACGGCTGACCGTCAGGCGCTCCGGGTAGGGAGCCGATCGCCTCGGGCTGTGCGACGGCACAAGTCTTTCTTAGATCCGAATTAACCAGGTTCCGCCCGACCGGTCCGGCTGACAGGATCGCTGCGAACCGAGCAGTTCCACCGGCCTATCGCTCCCAGCGCATTCGGCCGGTGGAGCCGTGCGCGCGGCGGGAGACACGGTCCCCCCACACCTCCTCCCGCCGCGCGCCACCTGGCCGGACGCGGTCGAGCTGACCGTCGGGGGGCAGCGACCCCGCACCCGCCGCAGGGTGCGGCGGCGTCAGCCGCGCCGGTTGGCGAGGTAGGTGTCGATCTCGGCGAGGATCCGCTGCTTGCCGGTCCCGTCGAGGAAGGACGCGGTCACCGCGTTACGGGCCAGCGCGGCCACCCCGTCCGGGCCGATGTCGAGCAGCCGGGCCGCGACCGCGTACTCGTCGTCCAGGGTGGTGCCGAACATCGGCGGGTCGTCGGAGTTGATGGTCACCAGCACTCCCGCGTCGACCAGCCGGCGCAGCGGGTGCTCGTCGAGGTCGGCCACGGCCCGGGTACGCACGTTCGACGTCGGGCAGACCTCCAGCGCGATCTGTTGCTCGGCCAGGTACGCGAGCAGTCGCGGATCCTGCGCGGCGGAGATGCCGTGGCCGATGCGTTCGGCGCCCAGCTCGTGCAGCGCGTCCCAGATCGTCTGCGGGCCGGTGGTCTCCCCGGCGTGCGGCACCGACCGCAGCCCGGCCGCGCGGGCCTGGTCGAAGTAGGGCTTGAACTGCGGCCTCGGCACACCGATCTCCGGGCCGCCGAGGCCGAAGCTGATCAACCCGTCGGGGCGCTCGTCGAGCGCGATCCGCAGGGTCTCCTCGGCGGCCGGCAGGCCCGCTTCGCCGGGAATGTCGAAGCACCAGCGCAGCTCGATGCCGAAGTCGGCGGCGGCCCGTTTGCGGGCGTCCTCGATCGCCTCGCAGAACGCCAGCGCCGCAATGCCGCGCCGTACGTGGGAGTAGGGCGTCACGGTCAGCTCGGCGTAGCGGACCTGCTGGCGGGCCAGTTCCCGGGCCACCTCGTGGGTGAGGATCCAGACGTCCTCCGGGTCGCGAATCAGGTCGACCACGCTGAGGTACAGATCGATGAAGTGGGCGAAGTCGCGGAAGACGAAGTAGTCGGCAAGCAGTTGCGGGTCCGCCGGGACGGGGCTGCGTCCCTCGTGCCGGGCGGCCAGCTCGGCCACGATGCGGGGCGAGGCGGAGCCGACGTGGTGCACGTGCAGCTCCACCTTGGGCAGTCCGGCGATGAAGGAACGCAGGTCGGTCACGAGTTCTCCTGGGCGGAACCGGTACGGGCGACGAGAAAGATCCGTCGGAACGGGAAGTACACCTGGCCGTGCCGCACCGGGTACGCCTCGCTCAGGCGTACCGCCAGCGCGGCCCGGAAGGCGGACCAGCCGGCGGCGTCCAGCGCGGCTCGGACCGGGCGCAGGGCGGTGCCCTCCAGCCAGGTCAGCACGGGGTGGGCCGAGTCGGGACCGGCCGCCAGCAGGTGCACGTAGGTAGTCTCCCAGGCGTCGACGGTGCAGCCGACGGCGACCAGCGACTCGGCGTAGTCGGCCGGGTCGGCGACCGGCGCTTCGCGCAGCAGCGGGGTCAACGCCGCCCGCCACGGCGGGTGGCCGGCGACCTCGCGCAGCGCCCGGTGCGAGGGCGCGTCGAAGTTTCCCGGCACCTGCACCGCCAGCCAGGCGCCGGCCGGCAGCTCGGTGGCCCAGCGGACGAGCAGGTCACGGTGGCCGGGGACCCACTGGAGCACCGCGTTGCTGAGCACCACGTCGTTGTCCGGGTCGGGACGCCAGTCGCGGACGTCAGCCACCTGGAAGCTGACCGGGACGTCAAGCGCGGTGGCCCGCGCGATCATCTCCGGCGAGGAGTCCAGGCCGACGACCCGGCTGTCCGGCCAGCGGGCGGCGAGCACGGCGGTGAGGGTGCCGGGACCGCAGCCGAGGTCGACCACCCGCCGGGGGTGGTCGGCGTCCACCCGGGCCAGCAGGTCGTGGAAGGGCCGGGACCGTTCGTCGCCGTAGCGCAGGTATGCCGTCGGATCCCACATGACCGCCCCACCCCCATCGCAAACCGTACGTCCGTCTTGTTGACCGTACGGCCCGGCCCGTGCCGGAGGCAAGCCGGGTCACTAGGCTCACCTCATGGAGCAACGCACGTTCCCCCGAATGGATCGCCAGGTCGGTGTGGTCGGGCTCGGCGCCTGGCAGCTCGGCGCCGACTGGGGCACGGTGACCGAGGACGACGCGATCGCGGTGCTGACCGCCGCGGTCGAGGCCGGGGTCACCTTCCTGGACACCGCCGACGTCTACGGCGACGGGCGCAGCGAACAGCTGATCGGACGCTTCCTGGCGGCGCACCCCGACGCCGGGCTGACGGTGGCGACCAAGATGGGCCGACGGGTGGCGCAGACGCCCGAGGCGTACACCCTGGACAACTTCCGCCGGTGGACCGACAGGTCCCGGACCAACCTCGGCATGGACACGCTGGACCTGGTGCAGCTGCACTGCCCGCCGACGGCCGTCTTCGCCACCGACGAGGTCTTCGACGCCCTCGACACCCTGGTGGCCGAGAAGCGGATCGCCGCGTACGGCGTCAGCGTGGAGACCTGCGACGAGGCGCTCACCGCGATCGCCCGGCCCGGGGTGGCCAGCGTGCAGATCATCCTCAACGCGCTGCGGCACAAGCCGCTCGAACGCGTGCTGCCGGCCGCCTCGGCCGCCGGGGTCGGCATCATCGCCCGCGTCCCGCTGGCCAGTGGCCTGCTCTCCGGCCGGTACGACGAGCACACCACCTTCGCCGCCGACGACCACCGCAACTACAACCGGCACGGCGAGGCGTTCGACGTCGGCGAGACGTTCTCCGGGGTGGACTTCACCACCGGCCTGGCCGCCGTGCGACGGATCGCCCCGCTGGTCGGCGAGGACCGCACGATGGCCCAGTTCGCGCTGCGCTGGGTGCTCGACCAACCGGGCGTCACCGTGGTCATTCCGGGCGCCCGCGACGCCACTCAGGCCCGCGGCAACGCCGCCGTGGCCGGCCAGCCAGCACTGTCCTCTGAGGAACTTGCCGAGGTGGCGGCGGTCTACGACGACCTGATCCGACCCCAGGTGCACCACCGATGGTGAGCGGCGCGCCCGGCGGCGGCCCCACCGGTGCGCCCGGCGGCGGCCCGTCCGGCGGCCCCACCGGTGCGCCCGGCGGCGCGCAGCCAGGTGGCGGGCCACAGCAGAGGGAGACCGCGATGAACGGTTGGCTCCGACTCACACTCGGTCTGCTGGCCGTGGTCGTGGGTGCGGTGTGGACGGTGCAGGGCCTCGGTTACGTCGAGGGCAGCGTGATGACCGGCCAGCGGATCTGGGCGGTACTCGGTCCGTTGCTGATCCTTGTCGGTCTGGCCCTGCTCTGGCTCGGCGTACGCGCCCGCAACCGCCGTTGAGGCCAACGCACCAATCATGCGGAAAGCCCCGCGTCCATCCGGGACGCGGGGCTTCGCACTGATTCGGGACTGCCTCGCCACTGGCCGGCGGTCGCCGACCGGTGCCTCAGAGGGGGCGGACCTGCTCGGCCTGCGGACCCTTCTGGCCCTGGGCGATTTCGAACTCCACCCGCTGGTTCTCCTCCAGCGTGCGGTAGCCGCTGGTCTGGATGGCCGAGAAGTGGACGAACACGTCAGCACCCCCGCCGTCGACGGTGATGAAGCCGAAGCCCTTGTCAGCGTTGAACCACTTCACGGTTCCCTGCGCCATGTGTATCTCCTTCTAAAACTGGCGGCCGAGCACACCGTGCGGCCGGTTGGCCGTTTTTGAGCAGCGGTGCCTGAGGCGGCCCCCAATGAAGGAGACTTCTCTCAACCCACGCCATCTCTCAACAGCGTGGAACAGCTTAACCACGTACGCAAAAACTCTGCACAGCCTAACCGACGAAATTCTCCGACATGTGACCTGAGGGATGCGTGAGATCCGTCGTGGGCGGAGGCGGTGGGATAAGGCGAAAGGCCCCCTCACCGGCAACTGGTGAGAGGGCCTTGGCATGGACGTTCAGTCCGGCCAGCTACCGGTGATCCGGCGGACGCCGACCGCACCACCTCGGTCGACGGCCGCCCGGACGACCGAGAAAATGGCTCCCTGCAAGGCAGCCGCCGCCAGGATCTCCCCCCAGCGGCGGTCCTCGTCGGTCGGGTTGGGCGCCTCACCGTCACCGGCGGTCATCTTCCACACCTGGCGGAAGACCGCGCCCGCGATCGCACCGGCGGCGAAGCCCATCAGCACGCCCACCGGCTTGTAGGCGGCCCTGCCGATTCCCTTGCTCACGCACGCCTCCCTCTAATGATCATCAACACCACGGCGGTGGCGACCGCACCGGCCGCGAGCGCGATGAACGGAGCGGGCCCCTGCCGACCCGGTCCCTGCTGGTGGAGACCGGCCTGGGCGCGTACCCGGGCGACGGTCACCGCAGCCTGCTCACGTACCCGCTCGCGTGCCTGGTCCGCCGAGGACTTCAGTCGCTTCTTGACGTCGGCCTTGGCGGCCAGCGCCTCCATCGTCTCGCCCAACTCGACGCGGGTGCGCCGGATCTCCTCCCGCAGCGCCTCCGTGTCACCCGTACCGTTGCCTGTCATGCCCGTCCCCTGTCCTTCACCGCAGCGCTGACCACGTCGACGTCGGCTCGCAGGCTGCGCACGGTCGCCTCGGGCACCGGCGGGACCGCGCGACTGACCCGGCGCTTGCCGATCAGCGCGAGCACTCCGGCGACCAGGAACAGGGCCACCGCCACGATCAGGGCGGCTGCCCACGCCGGCAGCACCAGGGCCAGCAGGAGGATCGCGGCGGTCACCAGTGCCCCCAGACCGAAGAAGGCGAGGGCGCCACCGCCTGCGAACAGCCCGGCACCGATGCCGGCCTGCTTACCCTTCTCGGTCAGCTCGGCGCGGGCCAGTGCGAGTTCGTCCCGAACCAGGCGCGAGACCTGCTCGGTCGCCCGCTGGACCAGTTCGGCGGTGGACGGCTCCGTCCCGTTGTGGGACATGCGCCCGTTGTGGGACTTACGGGCATTCGCCACGTCAGCCATGCTGTCCCCCTCTCGTCATCACCGCGCTGTATGCCCGGAGTCGCCGCTCGTCAATCCTGTTCCCGAAAAAGGGGGCAGAAGCGTCGGGCAGCACGTCCCCGCCGAACGCCGCGCCAAACCTCCACATCCGAGTGGATAACGAGGTGGTCAGCGGCGAGGTTCGGCGGGCTCCCGAGGTTCGGCGGGCTCGTCCGGGCCGACGAAGGCCTCGTTGCGGGCGTGGCCGTCGTCGCTGCCACCGAAGAGCCGGGCGTCGTCGGGCATCTCGGCCTCGGCCTGTCGCCGCGTCGCGTGGCGCGGCTGGATCCACTGCCACGCCAGGTCGCTCGCGCCGTCGCCGACCTCCGTACGCAGTCGGGGCATCGCGGTGGGACGGTGATCGCGTACCCACGCCACCAGCTGCTCCCGCACGAGGCAGCGCAGGTCCCACAGCGCGCCCGCGTTGGCGGCACTCACCAGCGCGCGAACCTTGATCGTCCCGCCGGTCGCGTCGGTGACCTGGAGGACACAGACCCGGCCGTCCCACAGTTCGGTGCTCTCGACCAGCCGGCGTAGCTCCTCGCGCATGGCCTGCACCGGGATCGACCAGTCGACCTCGAACTCGGCGGTGCCCAGGACCTTCGCCTCGGTACGGGTCCAGTTCTGGAACGGCTTGCTGGTGAAGTAGGAGGTGGGCAGGATCAACCGCCGGTCGTCCCAGATCTGCACCACCACGTAGCTGAGGGTCAACTCCTCGATCCGACCCCACTCCCCCTCGATCACCACCACGTCGTCGAGGCGTACCGCGTCGCTGAAGGCGAGTTGCAGGCCGGCGAAGACGTTGCCCAGCAGGCTCTGCGCGGCCAGGGCGGCGACGACACCGACCACACCGGCGCTGGTCAACACACCGGCACCGATCCCCCGCACGGCGGGGAAGGTCATCAGCATCACGCCGAGGGTGATGACGACGATCACCACGATGGTCACCCGACGCAGCATCACCACCTGCGTGCGTACCCGCCGGGCGTGCCGGTTGTCCGGCACGTCCACCCGGAACCGGGCGAGCGCGGTGTCCTCCACCACCACCAGCAGCGAGGCGACCAGCCAGGCCGCGGTGGCGATGACGGCGAGCACCAGCAGGTGCAGCAGTGCCTGACGCCAGCCGGTGCCGATCGCGTACCCGGTGCTGAACCGGACGGCGAACTGCACGGCGAGCACCGTGGCGGCGACCTGGAACGAGCGGTGCGCGTGCTGGGTCAACTCGGTCAGCAGCAGTGACTTGCGGCCCCAGCGACGGGTGAGGCGGTGCACCACCTCGACCACGGCAAGAGCGATCGCCGCCGCGGCGAGCGCGGCGACGACCGTCACGAGGTAGCTGTGCACGTGTTGCTTCTCCTTCCGGCCCGACGACGATCCCCGGTGGTGGTGTCCGGCGTGCGGGCAATCAAGATCCGGCAAGGGGCAATGGTGCCCTGGATTGCCGGCCCCGGCCACCGCGGGGGTGGCCGGGGAGGAGAAGGTCATACCTTGCGGTAGCGGGACTGGAGGAAGCAGTAGACGCCGAAGGCGGCGATACCCAGCGCGATGAGGATGAGCAGGATGGTGCCGAACGACTGGTCACGCAGGGTCCGAAGCGCGGCGTCCAGACCGCGGGCCTTCTCCGGGTCGTAGTTCACTGCGGCCAGTATGACCAGCAGGCCGGTGACGGCGAAGGCGACACCCCGGGAGGCGTAGCCGGCCATGCCGAGCCGACGGGCGAGCTGCCGGGTCTTGGCGTTCATCTCGCCGGTCTTCAACCGCTTCATGAACTTCTTCTTGAGGCCGTAGATCGTCATGCCGACACCAATGCCCGCGAGGACGAGGCCGGCGAGGCCGACCAACCACCGACCGCCGGTGGACTCCATCATCCGGGCGGTCAGGTCCTCCTGCTGGGAGGCGCTGTCGGAGTTGGCGTTGGAGAAGACCCGCCAGGCGGTCCAGGCCAGCCAGAGGTAGATGACGGTGCGGGCGGCGGAGATGATCCGCTCCTTGAGCCGGTCGTTACCCCGCTCGGTGTGGTGCCCGACGGCCGCCTCCAGGGCCTGCCAGATCGCCATGGCGAGCATGCCCACGGCGATGGCGATGACCAGGAACTGACCCA
Source organism: Micromonospora sediminimaris (assembly GCF_016863575.1). NCBI lineage: Bacteria > Bacillati > Actinomycetota > Actinomycetes > Micromonosporales > Micromonosporaceae > Micromonospora > Micromonospora sediminimaris. The sequence goes on along the minus strand of NZ_BOPD01000015.1, from coordinate 109,221 downwards.
TGGGTTGCGCGGCGAGGGTACGCAGCGCGCCGGACTGGTCGCCGTCGTCGGACGAATTGCCGAACGCGATCTGCAGCGCCAGCCAGCCGAACAGCAGGTGCACGATCCCGTAGCCGATGAAACCGGCCCGGGCGAGGAGTTCCAGCCACCGGCTGTCGGCCGTACGGGCGGCGGTGGCTTCGGCGTTCCGGGTAAGAGGCATGGCGCCTCAATCTCCGAACGCGAAGATTTCCAAACGTGCTGGCCGCCGCCCGGACGCCATCAGCCGCCGTTACGGGCGATGCGGACCTTCACCTCGCTGTCGGTGACGCTGTCCAGGGTGACCGCGAGACCACCGACGTCGGCCGCCTGCTGGCCGACCGTCAGGGAGAGCTGCTCGCCGCCCACCTCGATGGTGACCACGTCGTCCTGTGCCTCGACCAGACGGGCCTCGACGCCGAGGATGTTGGCCCGGGCGTCCACGCCCCGGTCGAAGGTAACCGTGCAGGCGTCCAGCCCGCAGTCGGTGCTGGCGCCCTCGGAGCTGCACCCGGCCAGCAGGGCCGCGCCGAGCGCGAGACCGGCCAGCAGGCCGGCGAGTCGGGTGGGGGTGCCACGGCGGGGGGTGAGCGGGGGCTTGCCGGCGGGGGATCGGTTCGTCACGCCGTCAAGCGTACGAGACCCCGGCGAACCGACCAGCCGGTCCGACCGGCGATGGACAATGCAGGGGTGAGCATGCTGGTCGAGGACAATCCCGCCAAACACCGCTACGAGATCCTGGTCGACGACGCGCTCGCCGGCTTCACCGCCTACCTGCCCCGCGAACAGGTGCTGATCTTCACGCACACCGAGGTCGACTCGGCCTTCCAGAACATGGGCGTCGGTTCGGCGTTGATGCGGGGCACCCTGGACCAGGTCCGCGCGCAGCGGCAGCGGGTGGTGCCACGGTGCCCGTTCATGGCCGCCTTCATCGAACGCCACCCGGAGTACGCCGACCTGGTCACCAGCCCGGACTGACGGCGCCGCCGGCGAGCAGCTCGGCCGCGGCCCGACCGGCGGCCCGGGTGGCGCCGTGGGTGGCGACGTGCACCGCGCCGGTGACCAGCGCGGGCACCCCGAGTTCGACGACCACCGCGTCGGGGCGGACGGCCAGCGCCCGGTCGACCGCGTCCCGCATCCAGGCGTGCCGGTGCAGGTCGCGCACCACCAGCACCAGCGGCCGGCCGGTGGCGGCGGCAGCCAGGTCGGCCGGCACCGAGTTCTCGACGTACCGGACACTCGTGGTGCCCGGCACGAGGTCGGCCAGCGGCGCCGCCACCCCCCAGGGGGTCTCCGACCCGATCGCGATGTTGTGCGGCGGCTGGAACTCGACCACGTGCGACGGGCCGGTCAGCGGCAACGAGGTGGCCGTGGCCCCGCACCTGGTGATCCGGACGGCCAGCCGGGCCGCCGCCAGCCCGACCGCCGAGCCGGCCGTGGCGACCGGCGTCGCGGAACGGGCGGCACACGCCGCCACCGTCCAGGCAGCGAGTTGGCCAACCCGCTTGGCCGCCTCGGCCAGCCGCTCCTCGGGCAGCTCACCGGCGACCACCGCGTCGACGATCGCGTCGCGCAGGTGCCGGGCCGTCTCCTCGTCGGCGTGCTCGCCGCCCACACAGATCGCGTCCGCCCCGGCGGCCAGGGCACGCACCGCCGCACCGGCGAAACCGTAGCGGTCGGCCACCGCGCCCATCTCCACCGCGTCGGTCACCACGACTCCGTCGAAGCCCATCTCCTCGCGCAGCAGGCCACCCAGGATGCGGTCGCTAAGCGTCGCCGGCAGGTTGGGATCCAGCGCGGGCACCAGCAGGTGCCCGGTCATCACGGCCTGGACGCCCGCCGCCACGGCAGCCCGGAACGGGGCCAGTTCCACCGCGTGCAGCCGGGCCCGGTCGGCGTCGATGCGAGGCAGGTCGTGATGGGAGTCGACGCGGGTGTCACCGTGGCCGGGAAAGTGCTTCGCGCAGGCGGCGACGCCACCGGACTGCAGGCCGCGTACCCAGGCGGTGGTGTGCCGGGCGACAAGCGACGGATCCGCGCCGAACGAGCGGACACCGATCACCGGGTTGTCCGGGTTGGAGTTGACGTCGACGTCCGGCGCGTAGTTCAGGGTGATCCCGGCGGCGGCGAGTTCCACGCCGAGGTCGCGGGCCACCTGCTCGGTCAGCGCCGGGTCGTCCACCGCGCCGAGCGCCAGGTTGCCCGGGCGGGAGCTGCCCCGGCCGGACTCGATCCGGGTCACGTCACCCGCTTCCTCGTCGATGGCGACGATCACGTCCGGCCGTTCCGCGCGCAGCGCCGCGGTCAGCTCGGCGACCTGCCCGGGATCGACGACGTTACGGCTGAACAGCACCACCGAGCCGAGCCCGTCGCCGAGCCAGCGGCAGATCCAGGCAGGTGGGACGGTGCCCACGAAACCGGGTTGCAGGACCGCGGCCGCCAGGGCCGCCAGGTTTGCGTTGCGCTGCCGCTCGCTCATGACGGCACTCCGCTTCGCTGCGTGCCGCCATGAGGCACCACCGCCCTGCATTGATGATTCGCTCGCTGCCGCTCGCTCATTCGGCGCTGTACCCCCGCGTGTTCCGCCGTGGACTCCCGCCGGCCGGCGGTGCAGACATGGTCACACCGCGCCACTCAATAGTCAATAAACCTTACAGTTGCCTTGGGAGCGCTGCACCGCGACAGTGCGGGTATGGACCCCGTGCTACTGGCCGACGCGACGAGCCCGGCCGACGTCCCCGGCGTACGCCTGCTCGGCCTGGTGGTCGGCGGCCTGCTGCTGCTCCTCGCCATCCGCGCGATGTTCCGCCGCTGACCGCCCGTCAGGTGTGACCGGCGGCGGCCGGGGTACCGCCTGCCCCACAGGCATCAGCGGGGCCGAAGGGGCGAAAATGAAGATCGGATACTTCCTGTCCACCGAGGAGTACGCGCCGGCCGAACTGCTCGACCAGGCCCGGGCCGCCGAGCGGGCCGGCTTCGAGGCGCTGTGGATTTCCGATCACTACCACCCCTGGATCGACGCCCAGGGGCAGAGCCCCTTCGTCTGGTCGATGCTCGGCGCGCTGAGCCAGGTCTGCCGGCTGCCGGTCACCACCGCCGTCACCTGCCCGACCGTACGCATCCACCCGGCGGTGCTCGCCCAGGCCGCGGCGACCAGCGCGGTGCTGCACTCTGGCCGGTTCGTCCTCGGGGTGGGCTCCGGGGAGGCACTCAACGAGCACATCCTCGGCGGCCCGTGGCCGCAGGCCGGCGTCCGGCTGGAGATGCTGGAGGAGGCGGTCGAGGTGATGCGCAAGCTGTGGCGCGGCGGCTTCGTCAACCATCACGGCCGGCACTACCGGGTGGAGCACGCCCGGATCTACACGCTGCCCGAGACTCCCCCGCCGATCTACGTCTCCGCGTTCGGTCCGAAGGCGGTGGACCTGGCCGCGCGGATCGGCGACGGGTTCGTCAACACCATGCCCGACGCCGACCTGGTGCGCCGGTTCCGGGACAACGGCGGGGGCGACAAGCCCTGCCAGGCCGGTTTCAAGGCCGCGTACGCGTCGACTGTCGAGGAGGGCATGCGACTGGCGTACGAGCGCTGGCCGACCGAGGCGATCCCCGGTGAGCTGCTCCAGGTCCTGCCCTCGCCCCGGCACTTCGAGCAGGCCGCCACGCTTGTGGATCCGGAGGCGATGCGTGCGGCGTTCGTCTGCGGCAACGACGCCGACGCCCACCTGGCGAAGATCGACGCGTACGCGAAGGCGGGTTTCGACGAGGTCTACGTCGCCAACACCGGGCCGAACTGGCCGGGGCTGCTCGACCTGTACCAGCGCGAGGTACTTCCCCGGGTGCGCTGATCAACTCGGGTTTCGGCGCGGAGGCTCCCGGGTACCTGCGGCCTTCGATGAAGCTGACCACGCACTCGATGTCGTTGCGCCGCGCCGCGCGCAGCCTGTTCGGTTGGACCGCTCTGCGGCCCAACCAGTTGGCCGCGATGCGGGCCGTGATGCGCCGCCGCGACGCCCTGGTGGTGCTACCCACCGGCGCCGGCAAGTCGGCGATCTACCAGATCCCGGCCAGCCTGATCCCCGGCCCGACCGTGGTGATCTCACCACTGCTGGCACTCCAGCAGGACCAGATCGCCGCGCTCAACGAGCGGCAGCGACCGGAACTGCGAGCGGTCCGGATCAGCTCGGACGAGACCGCGGCCCAGCAGGCCGAGGCGATCGCCGAGATCCGCGACGGGCGGGCCGAGTTTCTCTTCATCACTCCGGAGCAGTTGGCCAACCCCGACCGGCTGGCCGAGGTACGGAACCTCAAGCCGGCGCTGGTGGCGATCGACGAGGCGCACTGCATCTCCGCCTGGGGCCACGACTTCCGCCCGGACTACCTCGCCCTCGGGCAGCTCATCGACGGCATCGGCCGGCCACCGGTGGTCGCGCTTACCGCCACCGCCTCCCCACCGGTACGCGACGACATCGTCGACCGGCTGCGGCTGCGCAAGCCCGAGATCGTGGTGTCGGGGCTGGACCGGCCCAACCTCTTCTTCGAGGTGGCGCACTGCCCTACCGAGGACTACCGGTGGCGGCGGCTGATCGCCCTGCTGCGCGACGACAAGCGGCCCGGCATCATCTACGTGCCCACCCGTCGCGCCGCCGAGGAACTGTCCGCCCGGCTGACCGACGCGGGCTATCCCGCGCAGTACTACCACGGCGGGATGCCGGCCAACGCCCGTGCCCGGCTGCACGAGGCGTTCCTCGCCGACCAGGTGCCGATCATGGTGGCTACCTCGGCGTTCGGCATGGGCATCGACAAGCCCAACATCGCCTGGGTGGTGCACATGGCACTTCCCGACTCGCCGGACAGCTACTTCCAGGAGATCGGCCGGGCCGGTCGCGACGGCGAGCCGGCCCGGGTCCTGTTGCTCTGGCAGGCCGAGGACGTCGGGCTGCAACGTTTCTTCAGCGGTGGCCTGCCGGACGCCACCGAGCTGCGCGATCTGGCCGCGTTGCTGCGCAAGGAGCCGACCACCCGCAAGGAGCTGCGCGAGGTGACCGGGCTCGGCCCGCGCAAGCTCGGGCAGTACCTCGCCCTGCTCGAACAGGTCGGTGCCGCCCAGCAGGCGGCGGGACAGCGCGTCGGCGCACCCCGTTACGCCCCCACTCCGGTCGACGCGGCGGCGGCCGCGGTGGCCGAGGCGGAACGGCAGCAGAGCCTGACCCGGTCGCGTACCGACATGATGCGCGCCTTCGCCGAGACCAGCGCCTGCCGGGGACAGACGTTGCTTGCCTACTTCGGCGAGCAGATGACCGAGATCTGCGGGCACTGCGACAACTGCCACGCCGGCACCAGCGTGCCCGACGACGGCTCGGTCGGCCCGTTCCCGGTACACAGCCAGGTGCGGCACGCCGAGTGGGGCTCCGGCCTGGTGCTCAGCTACGAGGAGGATCGGATGACGGTCCTGTTCGACGAGGTCGGGTACAAGACGTTGTCGGTGAGCGTGGTGTCCGAACAGGGTCTGCTCACCCTGGACTAACCTGATCCGGCCGCTGCCGGTGGCCGGGGCTGTCGGGCCCGGCCGGGTCGGGCGGAAAGACCAGACCGGCCGCCACCGGCGGTACGGCTGACGAGACGTGAACGACGAGCGGGAGGGGCGGGTCGTGATCGAAGAGCCGGCGTACACCGGTTTCGGTTTCTCCGACGAGGAGTGGGGGCTGCTGGTCGGCCTGCCACAGTCGGTGCTCACCGCGGCGAGCGCCGCCGAGTCCGACGGCACCAAGGCGACGATGGCCGAGGGGGCCGCCGGTCTGGAGACCATCTCCGGCGGGCGGGAGTCGGCCAGTCCGCTGGTGGCCGCCGTGGCCGGCGAGATCGTCACCCGGGTCGGCGACCCGGAGGCCGGCGAGGAACTGCCGGTCATCGAGCCACCGGACCCGCGCGGCTACGCCGAGGACGTGCTGGGCCGGGCCAAGGAGGCGTCGGCGCTGCTGGCGGCCAAGGTGGACGAGGGCGAGGCGGGCGCGTACCGGCACTGGCTGGTGGAGATCGCCGAGCAGGTCGTCGGCGCGGCCAGCACCGGCGGCGTGCTCGGCCTCGGCGGCACCGAGGTCAGCCCCTCCGAGCGCCGCTTCCGCGACCGCCTGGCCCAGGTCCTCAACGACTGAACCCGGGGCAGCTCAACGGGATGCGGCATCTCGGGCCTTCCCCGGTTCGGGTAACCCCGAGATGCCGCATCCCGCGACCGCCGGCAGTGCGGGTCAGGCCACCCGGCGGGGGAACAGTAGGGCGGAGAGGAGCATGGCGAGGGCTAGCAGGCCGAGGCACCAGGCCGCCGCCTGGGTCGGTGCCGTACCGACCGGGGTGTCCAGCAGGAGGCCGCGCAGCGACTCGATGACCGGGGTGACCGGTTGGTGCTCGGCGAAGCCACGCAGCCAACTGGGCATGGTCTCGACCGGTACGAAGGCGCTGCTCGGATAGGGCAGGAACATCACCAGGAAGGTGTAGCCGTTGGCCGCCTCCGGGGTCCGGGCCAACAGGCCGAACGCCGCCGAGAGCCACGACACCGCCAGCAGGAACAGCAGCAGCACCCCGGCGGCGGCCAGCCAGCGCAGCGGCGCGACGGCCGGCCGGAACCCGATGGCCACAGCCACCCCCAGCACCAGCACCGTGGAGACCGCGTTGCGGGCCACGCTCGCCACCACGTGCCCGGCGAGGATGGAGGTGGCGCCCACGTCCATCGTGCGGAGCCGCTCGATCATGCCGTTGGTCAGGTCGGTGGTGACACTGACCGCCGTGCCGGCCGCCCCGAAGCCGGCACAGAGCAGCAGCACCCCGGGCACCACATAGGTCACGTACGCCGAACCGGTCTCGATCGCCCCGCCGAAGAGGTAGACGAAGAGCAGCATCAGGATCACCGGCAGCAGCAGCGAGGTGAGCAGCGCGTCGATGTTGCGCCGGGACAGCCGGACGCAGCGGCCGATCATCACGGCGGCGTGCATCGGCCGGACGGTCAGCTCAGACACGGGCCACCTCCCGCTCGGGGCTCGCCGGACGGCCGGTGAGCGTGAAGAAGACGTCATCGAGGGTCGCCTCCCGGACGGTGAACCGGACCACCCCGTGCCGGTCCGGATCGACCTCGTCGAGCAGGCCACGTACCTGGGGTGCGGTGCCGTCGGTGGCCACGGACAACGCCAGCCGGGCCGGATCGCGGTGGGTCACCCGGTCACCCAACCGCCGCGCCGCGGCGGCAAGGCCGGCGGCGTCACGCCAGGTCAGCTCCAAGCGTTGGGCACCGAACCGGCGTTTGAGGTCGAGCGCCGTCCCCTCGGCGACGAGCCCACCGTCGTGCAGCACCATGATCCGGTCAGCGAGCCGGTCGGCCTCCTCCAGGTACTGCGTGGTGAGCAACACCGTCACCCCGGCACCGGCCAGCTCGCCGATCACCTCCCACAGCCCCTGCCGGCTACGCGGGTCGAGGCCGGTGGTGGGCTCGTCCAGGAAGATCACCGACGGGGCGCCGACCAGACTGGCCGCCAGGTCGAGGCGGCGCCGCATCCCGCCGGAGTAGGTCACCACCCGCCGCCCGGCGGCGTCGGCCAGGTCGAAGCGGTCCAGCAGCGCCGCGGCGCGGGCGCGGGCCGCCGGTGCCCGCAGCCCGGCGAGCCGGGCCAGCATGGTCAGGTTCTCCACGCCGGTCTGCCCGTCGTCGAGTGCCGCGTGCTGGCCGGCGAGGCTGATCGCCCGGCGCACCCGGCGCCGCTGACGCACCACGTCGTGGCCGGCCACCCGGGCGGTACCCGAATCCGGCCGGGTCAGCGTCGCCAGGATCCGCACCGTGGTGGTCTTGCCGGCCCCGTTCTGCCCCAGCAGGGCGTGCACTCCGCCGGTGGGCACCCGCAGGGTCAGCCCGTCGAGCACGACGTGGTCCCCGAAGGACTTGCGCAGATCGACCAGCTCGACCGCCGGCGGTCCATTCGCCATGATCACCCTCCCTAATCTGCGTATGGCATACGCTTATCTGCGTGGACCATACGCAAAAGATATGCTGGCGGTCAACGCCGGCCTGGAGGTGGAGTGAACGGAGACGTTGAGCTGCCCGAGAACGTCGCGCTCGCCTGGGGGCTGCGCGACCGCCCGAGCCGTGGTCCGAAACGCAGCCTCAGCCTCGACCAGGTGGTTGCCGCCGGGATCCAGATCGCCCAGGCCGAAGGGCTGACGGCGGTGTCGATGAGCCGGGTGGCAAGCGAACTCGGCGTGGCGACGATGTCGCTGTACCGGTACGTGCCGACCAAACACGATCTGCTCGACCTCATGGTGGACACCGCGTTCGGCCCGCCGCCGCACCCCCGTGGCGCTGATGAAGGCTGGCGGCCGGCCCTGGCCCGATGGGGTGAGGGCAACGTCGCCGCACTGCGCCGCCAGCCCTGGATGCGGCACGTGCCGATCAGCGGTCCACCGATCAACCCCAACCAGGTGCGCTGGTTGGAGTACGGGCTCGTCGCACTGCGCGGCACCGGGCTACGCGCCAGTGAGCGGATCTCCACGATCATGCTGGTCAGCGGGTACGCCCGCAGCTGGGCCACGCTCACCGCCGACATCGTCGAGGCCGCCGCCCGGACCGGGCAGACGCCGGAGCAGGTGGGCCTGCGCTACTGGCAGCACCTCGCCGTGCTCACCGCGCCCGGCCCGTACCCGGCGATCCACGAGCTGCTGGGCGAGGGCGAAGAGTACGACGACGACGTCGACCTCGAATGGCGGTTCGGACTGGACCGGATCCTCGACGGGGTGGCGGCGATGATCGATGCCCGCGCTGCCGCCTCGTCGCAATGACGGCGGTCAGCACCGCGCCAGCAGGGTCAGCACCGCCCGCTCGGCCTGCTCCGGCGAGGTCCCCTCGGTCACCGGAGCGACCACACCGTCGTGGAACAGATCCACCACCCTCGGGTCCACGTACGAGGCGCGGGCCACCGTCGGAGTGTTGCCGAGCAGCTCCGCCACCTGTCGCATCACCGCCGCCACCGCCCGACGTCGAGCGGTGACCGACCGGGCGGAGGTCACCGCGGCCAGCTCCGTCGCCGCCCGTACCGTCGCGTGCCAGGTGCGGAAATCCTTCGCGGTCATCTCGCCGCCGCTGGCCTCGCGGAGGTAGTCGTTGACCTCGTCGGCCCGTACGTCCCGCCACTGCCGGCCGTCCCAGTAACCGAACAGCCGGTCGGCCGCCCGTCTGCGCCGGCGCAGATCGGTGAGCACCCGGCACAACTGCGGGTCGGAGATCAGCCGTACCTGCTCGATGCCCCCCTTGGCCGGGAACTCGAACAGCACACAACCCCGGCGCAGCCGGGCGTGTTCGGGGCGCAGGGTCGCCACCCCGAACGTCGGATCTTCGCCCGCCGCGTACTGGTCGCTGCCGACCCGGAAAGTGCCCATGTCGAGCAGCCGGGTCACCGTCGCCAGCACCCGCTCGCGGCGCAGCCCCCGTACCGCCAGATCGTGGCCGACCCGCTCGCGCAGCAGCGGCAGCCGGCCGGCCACCTCCAACACGTGGTCGAACTTCGCCTCGTCCTGCCGCTGTCGCCACAGCGGGTGGTAGAGGTACTGCCTACGTCCGGCCGCGTCGATACCGATGGCCTGGATGTGCCCGTTCGGGTACGGCGAGATCCACACGTCCCGCCAGGCCGGTGGAATGACCAGGGCACGCAGCCGGGTCAACTCGTCGGGATCGCGTACCGGCTCGCCGCGCGGGTCCAGGAACGACCAGCCGCTGCCCCGTCGGCGTCGCCGGTACCCCGGCCGACCCGGATCGCTACGCCGCAACCGCACGGTCCACCCGCACCGCCCGCTCCACCTCGTCGACGGCGGCCAGCACCTCGTCCACACCGAGGGCGACCATCGTGGGATGGTCACCTACCCCGTCCCACGCCGGCCATGCCCGCGCGCCGGCCCAGAGCGCCAGGTGCCGTCGGCGCTCCGGCGGTGGCCCCCAACGGGTCGGCGAAACCGGGCCGAACAGCACCACCGACGGGGTGCGGTAGCCGGTGGCCAGGTGCGCCACCCCGGTGTCCCCGCTGACCACCAGGCGCGCCCCGGCGACCAGAGCGGCGAGTTGGGCCAGGTCCGTGCGGCCGGCCAGCACCGCAGCGGCAGGCAACCCGGCCCGGTACGCGATGTCAGCCACCACGGCCCGCTCCGCGGCGCTGCCGGTCAACACCACCCGGTGCCCCCGTCCGGTCAGCTCCCGGGCCAGGGTCGCGTACCGGCCGGCCGGCCAACGCTTGGCCGGCTCCTTCGAACCGGGGTGCAGCACCGTGACCCCGCCGGTCGCTCCGCTCGACGGCGGGCGGCGCAGGTCCAGGTCGGCCGGGTCGGCCGGAATCCCGTACCCCCACAGCAGCCGGCACCAGCGCGACACCTCGTGCTCGTCGTCGTCCCACTCCGGCCCGTCGGCGTGCGACGCCTCGGCGTTGGCGAAGGCGAACATCCGGTCAGGTCGGACGGCGGCCAGCAGCCGGTGCGACCGTGGGCCCCGGCCGTGCAGGTTGACCGCCACCTCCACCCGCCCGGCGGGCTGGTCCAGCCGGTCCAGGCCGTCGGTGGGCAGCAGCCGGTCCACCCCGCCGACCAGCTCGACAAGCGGCCCCAGCCAGGCCGGCGCGGCGAGCACCAACTGCTGGTCCGGGTAGGCCGCCCGCAACGCCCGCAACGCCGGGACCGCCGTGGCGAGATCACCGACGCCGAGTGCGCGCAGCGCCAGGATCACGGGTACGACGTCTCCTGGTCGGCGCAGACCACCATCTCGCGGATCGCGCAGCCGGCCGGCTGGGACAGGGCGAACATGATCGCGGCGGCGGTGTCGGCCGGATCGTTGAGGATCGCGTCCACTCCCGGCCGGTACTGCGGGTCGCGCTCGTCGAAGAAGGCCGTCCGCATCCCACCCGGGATGAGCAGCGTGACACCGACCGTGCCGGCCAGTTCGGCGGCGAGCGCCCGGGTGAAGCCGACCACCCCGAACTTCGCCGCGCAGTACGCCGTCGCGTCGCTTACCGCCTTGATGCCGAGGGTGGAGGCCACCGTCACGACGGTGCCCCGGGACTCGGTAAGGAACGGCAGCGCGGCCCGGATCACCGCGGCGGTCGCCAGCAGGTCGACGGCGACGATCCGGTCCCAGGTCTCGCCGGGCACGTCGGCGAGCCGACCGGGTACGTCGATGCCGGCGGCGGTGACCACCGCGTCCAGCCCGCCCACGCGTTCGGCCAACTCGCGGGTGGCCGCCTCGGCGCGGCGGGTGTCGGCCAGGTCGCACTCCGCCCAGGGCACCCCGTCGGCCGGCGCCTGCCGGTCCAGCACCAGCGGCCGACCACCGGAGGCAGCCACCGCCGCCACCACGGCCGCGCCCAGTCCGCTGGAGCCGCCGGTGACCAGCACCGTCCGCCCGGTGGCCGGCGCGCTCACCGGACAAACCTCGTTCGCGACTGCGGGGCTCGCAACACCGGCTCACTCCTCACGCTCACCGGACGACCTCCGTCCGGGTGACCGTCGCGGCGATCATCTCGGTGGTGGAGCGCCCGTCCAGGTAGGGCACCACCACCGTGTGACCGCCCCACCGGCGCAGGATCTCCGCCTCCGGCAGGCCGTCGCCGTCTCCGCCGCCGGTGGCGTAGTCCCCGCCCTTGACCCAGATGTCCGGGCGCAGCCAGGACAGCGCCGCTTCCGGTGTCGGCTCGTCGAAGATCATTACCGCGTCGACGCAGCTCAGCGCGGCCAGCAGGCGACTTCGGTCGTCCTGGCGCATCACCGGCCGGTCCGGCCCCTTGAGCCCGGCGACGCTGGCATCGGAGTTGAGGCACACGATCAGGCAGTCGCCGAGCTGCCGGGCGGCCTGCAACGTCGCCACGTGGCCGGCGTGCAGCAGGTCGAAACAGCCACCGGTGGCGACGACCGTGCCTCCGGCGGCGCGGACCCGGGCGACCGCGGCGGCGGAGGCGGCCACCCCGACCCGGTCGCCGGCCACCGCGGCGTGCACCGCCTGCGGGGCGCGCCGCACCGGCGCCGGCAACGCCGTGGCCACCCCACCGTCCGCCACGTACGCCGATGCCTCCGCCACCGCCTCCTGCACCGCCTCGGAGACCAGCGCGCCACGGGCCAGGGCGAGACAGGCGGCGACGGCGAACCGGTCGCCCGCGCCGCAGGTGTCCCCCTCGGCGGCGACCGGGGCGGGCACCATCAGCGGGGTCGACCCGGCGTGGCTGAGCAGCGCGCCGTCGGCACCGAGGGTCACCGCGACCGCCCCCGCCCGCCACCGCTGCCGCAGCCGCTGCGCACCCTCGGCGGCGGTGGCCAGCCGGGTGGCGCCGACCGGCGCCTCCATCAGCTCCCGCACCTCCGCCTCGTTCGGGGTGACCAGGTTCGCCCCGGGTACCGCGGCGGGCCCGCGGGGGTGCGGATCCCACACCAGCGGGGCGCGGATCGAGGCCAGGGCCGCGCGCAGCGCCGGCTGCCGTGCCACTGCGCGGCCGTAGTCGCTGACCAGCACCACCGATGCCCGGTCCAGAATGCGCAGCACCGCCTCGCCCGGCTCGCCCAGCTCCCCCACCCCGCCGCCCCGGTCATGGCGCAGCAGCACCCGGCCCCCGGACCGCAACCGGATCTTCTCCGGGGTCGCGCCGGCCAGTCGCAGCGGATACACCTGCACCCCGGCGGCGGCGAGCAGCACGCTCAGCCGGGCCCCACCGGCGTCGTCGGCCAACGCGGTCACCAGCACGACCTCGGCACCCTGTGCGGCGGCGAAGACGGCGGAGAGCCCGGCGCCGCCGGGCCGGTCCACGTGCGCGATCTCGTCGAGCACGGGCACCGGCGAGTCCGGACAGAGCCGGTTGACCACACCCTCGACGTCCCGGTCGAGCAGGGTGTCGCCGACCACCACCACGGGTCCCGTCACGCTTGCCTCCTCACGCCTGCACCGGCCGGACGGCGCCGCCGTCCAGCACCACCTCGACACCGGCCCGCACCGCGCCGGCCGCTGGCGCCGTCGGTGCCAGCTGATCCGCCATCGCCTGCTCGACGTACTCGCAGAGCAGGTGGCTGGAGACCAGATGCAGTTCCTGGACCACCTGGGTGTCCGGCGAGTCCACGGCGAGCACCTCGTGACACGCCTCGGCGAGCGGGTTCGGCGCCGGCCCGGTGAACGCCCAGCAGCGCAGCCCCGCCTCCCGACCGGCCCGGGCAGCGGCGAGCAGGTTGCCGCTGCCGCCGCTGGTGGACAGCAACAGCAGCACGTCGTCAGGTCGGCCGTGTGCGCGGACCTGACGGGCGAACACCTCCTCGTAGCCGTAGTCGTTGCCGATCGCGGTCAACGCCGACGTCTCGGCGTGCAGCGCGATGGCGGACAGCGGCTGACGGTCGTCGCGGAGCTTGCCGACCAGCTCGGCGGTCAGGTGTTGCGCCTCGGCGGCGCTGCCACCGTTGCCGGCGACGAGCAGCCGACCGCCGTCGGTGAGCCGCCGGGCCAGCGTCGCGCCCCACCTGTCGAGCAGCGGCTCGCAGCGCCGGAACGGCGGCAGCGCCGCGGTCAGGTGGGCCAGGTGCGCGTCGAGCAGACTCATCAGGCCACCACCCGGGTCGGTCGATGCACCGCTGCCACCTCGTCGTAGACCTCGGCGAGGCGCTGTGCGGTGACCGCCCACGAGTAGTGCCGGCGGGCTCGGGCCCGGGCCGCGCCCGCGTACGCGAACCGGCGGATCCGGTCGTCGAGCAGCGCCCGCAGCGTCTCTCCCAGCGCCCGCGGATCCCGCGCCGGCACCAGATCGCCGGTGACGCCGTCGACCACCGTGTCCCGCAGGCCGCCGACGGCGGTGGCCACCACCGGCACGCCGCACGCCATCGCCTCCAGCGGGGTCAGCCCGAACGGCTCGTACCAGGGCGCGGCGACCAGGATGTCCGCCGATCGGTACCAGCGGCCCATCTCCTCCCGGGGCACCGCACCCACCAGCCGGACCCGGTCGGCGACGCCGCAACTGCCGGCGAGGGCCCGCAGCCGCCGGGCGTACGGGTCGGTCTCCAGCAGGCCGGCGGGTGGCCCACCAACCACCACGCACTCGGCCTCGGGCACGTGCGCCATCGCCCGTACCACCGTCTGGAAGCCCTTGCGTTCCACCAACCGACCCACGGTGAGGATCCGGGCCCGCCCGGGCTCTCGCTCGGCGGCCGGCCCCAGCGGGGCGAAGGTGGCGAGGTTGACACCGGACGGGACGACGGTCATCGCCGACCGGGGCACCCCCATCCGGACCAGCTCACCGACCTCGTCGCGGCACTGCGCGATCACCCGGTCGACCGAACGGCCCAGTTGGCGCTCGTAGCCGATCCGCCGGGCCGGGCTGGTGTCCTGCACCCCCTGGTAGCGACGCTTCACCGTGCCGAGCGCGTGGTACGTCTGCACCACCGGCACCCCGGTCTGCCGGCCGGCCTCCAGCGCGGCGAGCCCACTCATCCAGAAGTGCGCGTGGATCACCTCGGGGGCCCAGTCCCCGCCCCGCCACCTGTCGATCAGCCAGGCGCCGAACGGGCGCATGTGCGGCAGCAGGGCGTCCTTCGCCACCGGCTCGGCCGGTCCGGCCGGCACGTGCACCACGTCGTAGCCGTCCGGACTGCGTACGGTCACCGGTAGGTCCACCGCGTCGCGGCGGGTGTAGACCCGCACGTCGTGCCCGGCGGCGGCGAGCGCGGCGGAGAGTTCCGCGACGTGCGTGTTCTGGCCACCGGCGTCCTCGCCGCCCAGGATGGCGAGCGGGCTGGCGTGCTCCGAGATCATCGCTATCCGCATACTTCCTCCTCCAGCAGCCGGTCCCAGTCGGTGAGGAAACGGTCGAGGCCGTAACGTTCACGAGCGGCGGCACGGGCCTCGGCGCCGGCCTCGCGCGCCCGCTGTGGTTCGGCGACGAAGCGGCCGGCGGCCGACAGCAGGGTGTCGACCCGGGTGGAGAGGGCGTTGGCACCCGTTGGCACCGCCATCGCCGCCTCGGTGGTGGCCAGCGCCACCACCGGCATGCCCATCGTCATCGCCTCGATCAGGCTCAGCCCCAGCGACGTCCACCGGCACAGGTGCAGGTACGCCCGGCGGCGCGCCAACTCGGCGTGCATCCGGTGCTGCGGCACGTCGTCGTGGCTGGTCAACCGGTCGGCCGGCAGACCGAGGTGCTCGGCCAGCCCGGCGACCTTCATGCCGAAGACGTCCAGCGGGGCGATCTCGGCGAACCGGGGCAGCAGGTCGGTGCCGGTCACCCGCCAGCGGCGTACCGGCTCATTGATCACGACGGCCAGCCGGTCCAGTTCGCCGGTCCAGGCCGCCGTCGGCGCCACGATGCCGTGGTCGACGACCGTGGTGCGGGTGGTGCCGGTGTCCCAGAACAGCTCGTTGAACGCGGTCACGTGGGCGACGAGCAGGTCGTCCCGGTCGGCCATCGGGTGGCGGCTGTTGGGGACCTGGCCGTCCTTCGGAGTGTTGTGCTCCACGTAGACGGCCGGCAGGTCCCGGCCGGGCCGGCGACCGAGCCACTGCTCGGCCAGGTCGATCTCCTCGGGGCGTTGCAGGATCACCACGTCGACGTCCGCGGTGCGCAGTTGCTCCGGGCTCACCTCGGCGGCGCTCTCCGGCCAGGTGTACGTCCGGGCGCGGCCCAGCCCGTACGGTCCCCGGTCCGGGGTGGCCGGGATCAGGTAGCGGTGCTTGCCGTGCACGAACGAGGTGGTCCAGGAACCGTGCACGTGCCAGAGCAGGATGTTCATCGGCCGCCCCCACCGCCGACGGTGGCTACCTCGGGCGCCGCCCGGGGCCCGGCCGGTCCGGCGGACACCCGGTCCGGCGCCACACCGAGCAGGCGCAGCGCGTCGAGCACGGCACCCGGTTCGATGTCGCTGAGGCAGGGATGCCCGGGTACCGGACACCGTGCGGCCCGGGTGTCGCGGCAGGCGGCGGTGGCGTCACCGAGGCGTACCGTCGGCACCCGCCACGGCCCCCACTGTCCGAAGGGGACGGTGGGGGCGAAGAGGCTGACCACCGGCACGCCGTACGCGGCCGCCAGGTGCGCCGGTCCGGTGTTGCCGACCACCACCGCGCCGGCCCCGGCCACGATCCCGGCCAACTCGGCCAGGCCGGTGCGGCCACCGAGGTCCCGACCGTGCCGTCCGGCAACCCGCGCGGTGAGGTCCCGCTCGGGTGGACCGCCGGTGACCACCACCCGGTACCCGGCGGCGCTCAGCGCGTCGGCGATCCGTTCGGCCAACTCGGGCGGGCAGCCCCGGGCCGGCGCCGCCGACCCGGGATGCAGCACCACGTAACCCGGTTCGCCGGCCTCTGGTCGCGGTGGGACCGGTCGCAGTCGCAGGTGCGGTTCGTCGCCCTCGCCGAGCAGGTAACCGGCGGCGGCGGCCAGGGAGAGGGCCCGCTCGGCCTCCGGCACGCCGACCGGCACCCGATGCCGCACGTCCAGCAGGCTGCCCGGGTAGTCGTCGCTGATCGCCGCGATCCGGGCGACCCCGGCCATCCGCAACAGCAGCGCCAAGGGCAACGGCGACTGATGGAACGAGGTGAAGATGACCGCCTCGTCGGCGGCGACCGCCGCCATCCGGCTGACCAGGGTGGCCATCTCCTGCGGATCCACCGGCGCGGGAGCCGGGTCGATCCAGGGCAACCGGTGCTCGATCACCTCGTCGACGCCGGGCAGCAGGTCGGCGGCGGCCCGCCCCCGGGGCCCGCAGAGCAGCACCACCCGCTCGGCTCCGGCGGCGACCGCCCGGATGCCCGGTCCGGTCACCAGCACGTCCCCCGCCGAGTCCGACCGCACCACCAGCACGGTGCGACCGCCACCGGGGCGTCCCGCGCCGGCTCGCCGGACACCTGTGGCACCGGACCGGTGCTGCGGGCCCGACGTCGGCTCCGCCGGGCTCAGTGCCGCCTGGCGTCGAAGGATCTCGGTAACGGCCGTGGCCAGGTCGGCGGCCACCCACGGGGCCGCCGCCACTTCCTCGGTGCGGGTCACCGGCGTCGGGACCAGGATGCCGGCCGCACCGGCGGCCAGGGCCGCCGTCACGTCGCGGCCGATGTCACCGATCAGGGCGCAGCGGGCAGGTACGGTGCCCAACGCTCGGGCCGCGGCGTGCACCAGGCCCGGTCTCGGCTTGCGACACGCGCAGCCGTCCCCGTCGTCATGGGGACACACGTGCCAGGAGTCGAACGGGCCGAGCAGGGCCTCGATCCGGCGGTGCACCCGGTGCAACTCGCCCTCGGTGAACAGCCCCCGAGCCAACCCGGACTGGTTCGTCACCACGGCGAGCTTCAGTCCGGCCGCCCGCAGCCGGTCCAACGCCGCGCGGGCGCCCGGCATCGGGCGCACCTTGTCCGGATCCGAGTTGTACGGCACGTCCTCGACCAGGGTGCCGTCGCGGTCCAGCAGGACCGCGTCGAACAGGACCGGGCGGGACACGGTCCGGCCGGTTTCGGCCAGCAACCCTGCTGACCTGCGCTGATCCGGCTCCCCATGGTCCTTTCGCACGGGCGGCGGGTTCCCTGCGCCCCGATGAGTAAACGTCACCCGCGACGCGGCCGAGGACACCGCGCACCGGCGGCACCCGCACGGCCGCCCGCGGTTGGCCTTACCCGCGGTCCCCGAGAAGCTAACCCGGCCGCCTCGTTAGCCGAGGCCACGGGCGGGATACCGGGGGGCGGTGGCGGTGGTGGAGAGCCCTGGACCGGCTCTCCGACATCGCCCGCCGGCAGAAGGAACCGGACTGATCGCGGGGCACGGCGTCGGGGAGCCATTTCACCCCGGAAGGGACAAGTGGCTACGCTCACGGGTGACCCTGTCCGCAGACCGAGGATGTCCCCCATGATCGAACCCGTCCAGTTGCCCTCGCCGTGGCGGGACGTGCGCCTGACCGTCGTGGTCCCGACCTACAACGAGGCCGGCAACCTGCCGGTGCTGGTCGAGCGTCTCCTCACGCTGCCACTGCCCGGCCTGAAGGTGCTGGTCGCCGACGACAACTCCCCCGACGGCACCGGTGAGGTCGCGGACAAGCTCGCCATAGAGCATCCGGAACGCGTGCAGGTCGTGCACCGGCCGGGCAAGGAGGGTCTGGGCCGGGCGTACGTGGACGGGATCGGCCGGGCCCTCGACGGCGGCGCCGAGTACGTGGCCCAGATGGACGCCGACCTGTCCCACCCGCCGGAGGCGTTGCCGGGGATGCTCGGCGCACTGCTGTCCACTCAGGCCGGTGTGGTCATCGGGTCACGTTACGTGCCCGGCGGCGAGCTGGACGAGAACTGGCCGCTGTACCGGCGGGCACTCAGTGGCTGGGCGAACCTGTACGTGCACACGCTGCTGCGGGTGCGGATCCGCGACCTCACCGCCGGTTTCAAGATCTGGCGGGCCGACGCGCTGCGCGACATCGGGCTGGAGCGGGTGCAGTCCAACGGCTACAGCTTCCAGGTCGAGATGCACTACCTGGCCACCAAGCTGGGGCACACCATCCTGGAGGTGCCGATCCGGTTCGAGGAGCGACGCGACGGCGCCTCGAAGATGACCACCGCCACCAAGATCGAAAGCGCGCTGATGCCGTTCAAGCTCCGTACCCGGCACCGCAACATCGAGCCCTGACCTGTCGGTTCGGCGGTCACGCGTAGACGGCCCGGTGCGCGGTGGCGATCGCCCGTTGGTACCACCCACCGGTGAGCGCCCGGTCGCGAGCCAGGGCGGCCCGGGCGGCGTTCGCGCCGGGCGCGCCGTGCACCCCGCCGCCGGGGTGTGCCGACGAACTGGCCAGGAATAGCCGGTCCACCGGAGTGTCGGCGCGGCCGAGTCCGGGTACCGGCCGCAGGAACAGTTGCTGGTACGGGGCGGCGGTGCCGCCGCCCAGCGCGCCGCCGACCATGCTCGGGTTGGCCTCCTCCAGCTTGGCCGGGCCGGCCACGTGCCGGCCCACCACCAGGCTGCGGAAGCCGGGGGCGGCGGCTTCCAGCACCGTCTCCATCCGCTCGACGTGCGCGACGATGTCGTCGGCCCGCCAGTGCCGACGGAACGGCAGGTGGGTGTACGACCAGAGCGACTCGGTGCCCGGCGGCGAGTGACTCGGATCCGCCACCGACATCTGCCCCACCAGCAGGAACGGATCCGGTGGCAGCTCGCCCCGGGCCAGCGTCGCGGCATAGCCGGTCAGCCCGTTGAGATCCGCACCCAGGTGCACGGTGCCGACGGTGGACAGGCGGCGGTTCGTCCAGGGCATCGAGGCGGACAGCGCCCAGTCCACCTTCAGCGTGGACCCGTCCCAGCGGAAGTGTTCCAGGTCGGCCACCAGCCGCGGGGGCAGCACGGCGGGGCCGACCAGATCCAGGTACAGCGCGGGCGCGGGCACGTCGGCGAGCACCGCTCGACGGGCCCGCCAGTTGGTGCCGCCGACGGTGCGTACGCCCATCGCCCGACCCCGGGCGACCAGGATCCGGTCCACCCGGGCACCGTAGAGAATCCGGCCACCTCGCTCGGTCAACCGGGCCACAAGCGCGTCGGTGATCTTCTGCGCGCCGCCTTCCGGGACCGGCCAGCCGACCTGCTGGCCGAGCATGGCGAGCAGCCAGCCGTAGACGCCGGAGCCGGCCTCCTCGGTGGACAGGTCGGTGTGCAGGGCGCAACCGGCCAGCAATGCCGGCCCGCCGGCACCGCTGAAGAGTTCCGCACCGAGCCGGCTCGCCGGCAGCACCAGGCGCCGGGCCAGCCGCAGCGAGCCGCTGATCCGCAGCCGGCGCAGCAGGTCGAGGCCGCCGCGTACCGGCGGGAACGGAGTGGTGATCAGCTCGATCATCGGGTCGGCGACCTGCTGCCACTGCTCGTACGCGCTCAGCCAACGCTCGCCGTCACCGGGAGCGAAGGTCTCCAGTGACGCCGCCGTGACGCCGGGGTCGCGGTTGAGCACGGCGGCCCGGTCGTCGGGAAACAGGTGGGCCAGCACGTCGGGGGCGTGCCGCCAGGCGAGCCCGTACCGGGTCAGGTCGAGCCCGCGCAGCACCGGCGAGGCGTAACCGAGCGGGTAGAAAGAGCTGAACAGGTCGCTCAGGTAGCCGGGCGCGGTCACCTCGGCGGAGCGGACCGCTCCACCGGGCACCCCGGTGGCCTCCAGCACCAGCACGTCCCAACCCGCGTCAGCCAACAGGTTGGCGGCGACCAGGCCGTTGTGTCCGGCACCGACGACGACAGCGTCGGCCCGCTCGGCACCGAGGGAACCCGACGACATCATCCGAGGACGCTACCCCGAGTCGTTGCGGCGAAACGTTTGCCGGGGCCGGGCCCGGGCATGCAGCGCGCCATGTACACGGTCACGCAGCTCATCGGTGGGGTCTGGGGTGCCGGCGGGGAGGCCGGCGAGTTGACGGTGCACGATCCGGCCGACGGCCGGCCGGTGACCAGCGCCCCGGTCGCCACGACCGACGAGGTCGACAAAGCGGTGGCGGCGGCGCGCGGAGTGGCGTCCGAGTGGGCGGCGACGGCCCCGTCGGAGCGGGCCGCGGCACTGCACCGGATCGCCGACGCGGTCGCCGACGTCGCCGACGAGCTGGCGCAGGCGACCACCGCGGAGATGGGCAAGCCGCTCGCCGACGCCCGGGGCGGCGTCGACGCGGGCATCGCCACCCTGCGGCAGTACGCGGAACTCGCGCCCGCCCGGGGCGGCCGTACCCTGCACGGCGATCCCGCCGCGATCGATTTCATGACGCCGCAGCCGCGTGGCGTGGTGGCTGCCATCACGCCGTGGAACGACCCGGTCGCCGTGTCGTGCGGGCTGCTCGGCGCGGCTCTGGTCACCGGAAACGTGGTGCTGCACAAGCCCAGCGAGCGCACCCCGGCGACCGGGTGGCTGCTGGCCCGCGCCTTCGACACCGCCCTGCCGGCGGGGGTGCTGTCGCTGCTCAGCGGGGGTCCGACGACCGGCGCGGCGTTGGCCGCCGCCGAGGTGGACATGGTGGCCCACGTGGGGTCCAGCGCCACCGGCCGGGCGATCGCCGAAGCCGCGGCCAGCACCGGTGCCAAGGTGCTGCTGGAGAACGGGGGCAGCGACCCACTGATCGTCGACGCCGACGTCGACCCGAACTGGGCCGCCGGGGAGGCCGCCCTGGGCGCCTTCGCCAACGCGGGCCAGATCTGCGTCGCGGTGGAACGGATCTACGCCCACCGCGACGTGGCCGA
This sequence comes from Micromonospora sediminimaris, assembly GCF_016863575.1. Classification (NCBI taxonomy): domain Bacteria; kingdom Bacillati; phylum Actinomycetota; class Actinomycetes; order Micromonosporales; family Micromonosporaceae; genus Micromonospora; species Micromonospora sediminimaris. The sequence goes on along the minus strand of NZ_BOPD01000015.1, from coordinate 88,000 downwards.
GGACTTCGTGGCCGCGCTGGTCGAGCGGGCCGCCGCACTGCGCGTCGGACCGGGGCGGGATCCGGACACCCAGCTCGGTCCACTGGTCGACCGCCGCCATCGCGATCAGGTCCACGGGCAGGTGATCGCGGCGGTGGCCGACGGCGCCCGGCTGCGTATCGGCGGCACCCTGCCGGAGGGGCCGGGCGCCTTCTATCCGGCCACCGTGGTCGACCGCTGCCGGCACGACCTGGCGTTGATCCGGGAGGAGACGTTCGGCCCGGTCGCCGCCGTGGTGGTGGTCGACTCGTTCTCCGAGGCGCTGCGGTGCGCGGCCGACTCACCGTACGGGCTGGCGGCGACCGTGCTGACCGGGTCGATGAGCCACGCCCAGCGGGCCTGGCGGGAGCTTCCGGTGGGCACCGTGAAGGTGAACGCGGTCTTCGGCGGCGCGCCGGCCGGTGCCGCGCACCCGCGCCGGGGCAGCGGTCAGGGCTTCGGCTACGGGCCGGAACTGCTCGACGAGTTCACCGCCACCAAGGCGGTACACATCCAGGCCCCCGGCGGCGGCCACTGGTGAACCGGCGCACCGGACGGGCGTGCCGCAGGGCCCGGTCCGACGCGTACGCCGGCCGGGCCCTGCCGACGAACGGCGGGCTCAGCCCGCCGCGGCCGTCGCGGGTCGGCGAACGTCGGTTCAGCCGCCGCGGGCCTTGCGGGTCTGGCGATCGTTGGCCTTCTGAATGGCCTTGACCAGTTCCGGCTTGGTCATGCTCGACCGTCCCGGCACGTCCAGTTCGCGAGCCACCCCCATGAGGTGTTCCTTGGAGGCGTTCGCGTCCACCCCACCGGCGGTCGGCGCCCGCCGGGTCGGGCCACCGCCGGCGGCCTGCTGGTCGCTGGGGCCCTTGCGGCCCTTCGGCTCCCAGTGGTCGCCGACCTTCTCGAACTCGTGCTTGACGGCGGCGAACGCGGTGCGGTGCGCCCGCTCGCCCTCGCCGTAGGTCTCGACCGCGGAATCGTGTGTCTTCTCCCAGGTACGCTGGGCCTTCTCCGGGGAGCGCCGCAGCGTGCTGGGCAGTACCTCGCGCCCGGGCATCTCGAACCTCCTCCGTGTGCGAGCGATTCGGATTGGCGTACCCCGGCGACGTCGCGGCAAACGTCGGCGGCGTTTGCCGCCGGAGCGGGCCGGGTACCGGCCGGACCAGCCACGGTGCCCACAGTGCCCAGGGAGCGGTCATGACGACGACGAACCCCGACGCCCCGTCGACCGATCCGCCGGTGCCACGGCTACCGGGGATCCGCCAGCTCCGCTGGCAGACCTGGCGTGGCGTGCTGGTCCGGGCCGGACGCAACTACCTACGGGACAACTGCACGGACTGGGCCGCCGCGCTCACCTACTACGGGGTGCTGGCGCTGTTCCCCTCCACCGTCGTGGTGGTGGCCCTGGTCGGTCTGGTCTCCGACGGGGAGCGCACCGTCGACACCGTGCTCGACCTGGCCCGCGACGTGGGCGCCGGCTCGGTGGTGGCGAACGAGAGCTTCGTCGGCGTGGTCCGCGAGGTGGTGGACCAGAACAGCTCCGCCGGGGTGTTGCTCAGCTTCGGTCTGCTCGGTGCGCTCTGGTCGGCCTCGAACTTCATCGCCTCGTTCACCCGGGCCTCGAACGCCATCTACGGCGTCGTCGAGGGGCGGCCGGTGTGGAAGTTGCGCCCGTTGCAGATCGGACTGGCTGCCCTGTCGCTGGTGCTGCTCGCCATCGTGGCCGCCGGTCTGATCGTCAGCGGCCCGGTCGCCGACGCGATCGGTGACCTGGTGGGGGCCGGCGGCGCGGCCCGCACCGCGTGGGCGGTGGCCAAGTGGCCGGCGCTCGCGTTGATCGCGATGCTGTTGATGTCCCTGCTGTTCTGGGTCGCGCCGAACGTGCGTCAGCCACGTTTCCGCTGGCTCACCCTGGGCGGAACGGTGGCCCTGAGCACCTGGGCGCTCGGCTCCTTCGGCTTCGGGTTGTACGTGGCGAACTTCAACTCGTACGACACGACGTACGGCAGCCTCGGGGCGGTGATCGCGTTCCTGGTCTGGCTCTACCTGTCCAATTCCGCGCTGATGCTCGGCGTACAGATCAACGCCGAACTCCAGCGGGGACGGCGGCTCCAGTCGGGCCGGGAGGACGCGGAGGAGTCGGCGTTGCCACCACGGTCGCCGGCCGGTGCGTGACCGCTTACCGGTTTACCACCCGTCCCCTCGGGTAGCGCAGAAGACATGGATCGCGGCAGCAGCAAGCACTCACCGAGGGTCGACGAGCAGATGAGCCAGGAGGTCAGCGGCCTCGTGCAGGGGCCGGGGACCGGCGGCTCGCGGGTCGACGAGTTCCGCGTCCCGGAGCCCGCGGGAGAGGACCAGCCGGAGCCGACCACGGCACCGGCCGGCGACCTGCGCAGCGGCGCTCCCCAGGGCATGACCTCCGAGGACGTCGAGGCCCGCAGCCGGTTGGGGCGGTTCATCACGATGACCGCGCTGCCCGGGGACCGGGCCGCACTGCTCGCCAACGCACGGGCGAACGAGGCCCCCGACGACGTACTGGCCGCGTTGGAGCGCCTGCCCGAGAGCACCCGGTACCAGACGGTGTCCGAGGTGTGGGCGGCGCTCGGCCACACCAACGAGACGACGCGCTGGTAGGTGGACCGACCGGTCCGCAAGCCTCACCAAGTGCAGGGAAGGATGCTGATGAGTGGCGTAACGGAGCATGTCGATGTGGCCGTCCCGGTTCGGACGGCGTACGACCAGTGGACCCAGTTCGAGGAGTTTCCGCAGTTCATGGAGGGCGTGCAGGAGATCCGCCAGCTCTCCGACACGATGACCCACTGGACCGTCGAGATCGCCGGAGTGAAGCGGGAGTTCGACGCTGAAATCACCGAGCAGCTGCCCGACGAGCGGGTGGCGTGGCGGTCGACCGGCGGCACCCAGCATGCCGGGGTGGTCACCTTCCACCGGCTGGACGAGAACAGCAGCCGGGTCAGCCTCCAGTTGGAGTTCGATCCGCACGGTGTCATCGAACAGGCCGGCGACAAGCTCGGCGTGGTCGACCGCCGGGCAAAGGGTGACCTGCAACGGTTCAAGACGTTCATCGAGCGGCGCGGTCAGGAGACCGGTGCGTGGCGTGGGCAGGTCGAACGTCCGCAGCCCTGATTCCGCCATTAGACCTTCGACGGCCGCCGGGTACCTCCGGCGGCCGTCGACGTGTGCACCGGATGCTTCCCTGGCTGCCGGACGACCACGCCGCGTCGGACGCGCCGTTTGCGACGACGGGGCGGGGGTACCGCGATGGCATGACCGACGACAGGGCATGGCGCGACGAGGAACGACTGCCGCTGGAGGAACTGGACCGGGCCGTCGCCCGGTCCACGCTCGACGGGCAGGCCGACGACGTGACCGGCAACGACGCCGGGGAGGAAGCCGCCTTCGGGCACGGCCCCGAGGCGGCCGACCGGGGCGGCGAGGCGCCCGGCACGGGCCGTGAGCCCACCGACCCGGACCGCGCCTACCGCCCCTCCACCACCGGGCGTACCGGCCCGGACACCCTCTGACACCGAATCCGGGTACGTTCCGGATCCGCGGCGACGATCCGCGACGTACCCGGAGCGTCGCGACCGGCAGCGGAGACGCCTCGGCCGAACGGCCGGAGAATTCGGACAGCTCAGGCAGAATCGGCCGTTCGGCTGACGGCAATGGCCGCGTCGCGCGCAAGACTTTCGGAATGCATCAGGGCTCCGGCTTCCTCTCCACGCGTCAGCGCCGCCTGGCATGGCTCGGCTTTCTCCTCGCCGCAGTGCAGGCACCCGTCTCCGCCAGGCTGGTCGACGACAGCTCGTGGCTGTTCAGCCTCTGCGTCGCGCTGATGGTGGCGACCGTGATCATCGCCGACGATGCCGCGCGGCGCCGTCCGGCGGACGCGCCTTCCTCCGAGTAGGGCTCCCCGACGTCACCGGCCGGGCGGGGGCGCCTCGGCCGGGCCGAGGTTCATGGTTCGCCGGCCGGGCGCGCCTCGTGGCCCGGACGCCCGGGCGTGCGGCGGCGCTCCTTCATCTCCGCCTCGTAGAGGTGCCGTCGGCCACCGACCAGTTGGTCGCGGGCCGACCGGTCCAGGTCGCGGAACACCGCGTGGTAGCCGTCGTCGAAGTCCTCGACGATCTGGAACGTCCACCTACCGGCGATGACGTTGCGGCCCACCAGTTCGTCGGCGATCCGGTCGGCGATGCCGGGGTGCCCGGCATCGCGGAACATCCGTACCGCGTCGTCGAGCATCAGATCGGCGTGCCCGACGAGCTGGTGCAGCGAGTAGAGATGCCCCCGGGCGCGTTCCACGCACTCCAGCGCCTCGCTGAGCTTGCCGAGGGCAGCCACCGTGTCGTCGCTCACTCCGGCCGGACGCCGGTGTTGCTCGTCGGGACCGTCGGTGGTGTCCATCCGTACCTCCTGGTGCCGGTCGTGCCGCGGGGTCCGCTTCCCCACCGTCCGCCGCGCCCGACTCGATCCCCTCGGGCACCTGCCGGCCACCGCCGTGGACACCGGGACCGTCCGAGCGGCCGAGGTCGCGGCGCTGCGGGTTGGCTACATTCGTTCCCCATGCGCGTGCCGTCGAACCGGGTCGTCTCCCCCACCGCCGTCGACTGGGCCCGGTCCAGCCTGGTCACGCTCGCCAACGCCGTGGGGCTGGACGGGCTCGCCGCCGCCTCAGCCCTGCCCGGGCTGCTCGCCGCCGTCGACCAGCACGCCGCCGCGGTGCGTGACAGCCTGCGCGGGGACCGACGACCGTTGACCGCAGCGGCCCTCGCCGGTTACGCCGACGGTGTGCGGGTCGCCGCCGAGGAGTACGGCTGGCATCCGGCCGATGCCCCGGTCGACTGGGCGGAGGCGGACTGGGTGATGCTGCGCCTGCTCGCGGTCTGTGCGCTGACGGCCGCGCTGGACACGCCGGCCCCGCAGCCGCCACCGCTGTGAGGTGAGCCGGGCGCCCGCCGTGCGGCGGACACCCGGCTCAGCGCGACCGGCAGTGCGACCGAGCCACCGTCACGGACGGAACTGCTGGGTCTCGTCGCCGGCGTTGCCGGACTGGTAGGTACCCCGTCCCCCGGCCATCGAGGACTCCGATCCCCGGGCCGCCGGCTGGCCGGCGCCAGTCCGGTCGGCCATCTGCCGCTGCATGTCACCACGACCGGCCTCGGCACCCTGCCGCTGCTCCCGGATCGCCCGTGACTCCTCGGCCGCTCGGGTGAGCCAGCCTTCCCAGCGGTTCTGCATCGGTCGCACCAGACCACCACCGACGCCGATGATCAGGATGCCGGCCACCGTGGCGAGCACCGCGATCAGCACGGGCTGGGTGACGGTGGTGGCGATGCCCACCTGGTTGAGCGCCGCGATGACACCCAGGGCGATGATGAAGATCGCCGTCACGTCCGCCAGGAAGCGGCCGTACGACAGCCCGCCGAGCGCCCCGGTGACGATGTCCCGGACCGCGTTGGCGATCGCGGCGGCCACCACCACGATGACGATCGCGACGAACGCCCGGGGCAGCCACGCCACCACGCCCGCGATCAGGTCGCTGATCGCGTTCGGCCCCCAGACGCCGAAGGCGAACTGAAGGGTGAACAGCAGCACCGCGTAGTACGCGAGCCTCGCCAGGATGTCACTGGCGTCGTACCGCGTCCGCTCCAGCGCACGCTTGATACCGCCCCGTTCGACCGCCCGGTCGAACCCCACCCGTTCCAGGGCCGCGTCCACGATCTTGAGCACGGCTCTGGCGATGAGCCATCCGACCACGAGAATCGCGATGAACGCGATGGCCCGGGGCACGAACAGCAGCACCGACCTCCACATGTCGGCCACGGCGTCACCGATGTCGACCTGCCTGGCCGCGAGGGTTTCCGGCATGATGTCCCTCCTGTCGCATGGATTGCCCGGCGCGCTTACCCCTTCCCCCGGCCAGCACGCCGCTACGGTCGCCCCCTTTTTCTGGACAGACCGCACCGGAACGGCTCTGACCTGCTCTGATGTCCCAGGCCGGCGCGCCCGACCGATGATCGGGAACGCGGGTCGAGCGGGCGGACTAGGCTGCGTTCATGCCAGGAACGGTCGGGCGAGTACCCACGCCATCAGGCCCGCTGCCGGGCACGGCGGTGCCGGGCACGGCGACCGTCGTCGGCCACCCCCGATGGGGTGCCACGGCGCTCGGCCCGTACGAGTCGTGGGATCCCGCCGTCCGGGCGACCGTCGAGGTGGTGCTCGCCTCTCCGGCGCCGATGGCCCTGCACCTCGGCGCGGAGTTGCTGCTGCTGTACAACGACGCGTACGCCGATCTGATCGGCGACCGGCACCCGGACGCCATGGGCCGTCCCCCCACCGAGGTCTTCGCCGAGGTCTGGCAGCGCCCCGGTGTCGGTGACGTCGTCGAGCAGACCTACCGCACCGGAGTAGCCGTCCTGGACCGGGAGATCCCGCTCCCGCTGCACGCCGCAGTCGCCCTCGACCAGCCCGTCTACACCCGCGCCTGTTCGCCGGTGCGGGACAGCCACGGCCGGGTCGTCGGCGTGCTGTCCGTGGTGGCCGAGACCAGCCCGGCCACCCGCCAGTTGCAGGGCCTCAGCGATTTCGCCGCGGCGCTCGCCGGCACGCTCACCCTGGACGACGTGGCCCGGGTCGCGTTGCGCTACGCGATCACCTCGTTCGACGCCGACCGGGTCTCCTTCGCGGTGGACGACGGGGGCGGCGGCGCCGGGTGGCGGATGGTCCGGCGGGTCCGTGGCGAGTTGGTCGACGAGGCGGACGAACGCCTTCCCCCGCTGTGGCGGCGCGGCCCGGCCGGCTGGTCGGCGCCGGCGGTGGTCAGTGCCCGCACGGGTCAGGCCAGCTTCATCGACGACGGCCAGCCGCTGTACGAGATCGCGGCGGACCGGCACGACCAGAAGATCCGGGCCCTGGCGGCGGTACCGCTGCGGGCGTCCGTGGTGCGGGGAGCGCTGACGGTCGGCTACCGCTCGGCGCATCCGTGGTCGGCGGCGGAGCGGGCACTGCTGGCAGCCTCGGCCGAGCTGATCGGGCAGGCCACCGAGCGGGCACGCCGCTTCGAGACCCAGCACGGCACCGCCCAACTGCTGCAACGCAGCATGCTGCCGGAGAACCTGCCGGTCCTGCCCCGCCTGCGGATCGCCGCGCGGTACGACCCGGGAGTCGACGGCAACGCCGCGGGCGGGGACTTCTACGACGCGTTCGTGCTGCCCACCGGCGACCTGGGTGTGGTCCTCGGCGACGTGGCCGGCCACGACGTGCAGGCCGCCGCCCGGATGGGCCAGGTACGCGCCGCACTCCGCGCGCTGGCGCTCAACGACCCCCGCCCGGATCAGGTGCTCGCCGGGCTCGATCGGCTGGTAGGCAGCCTCGGCACCGAGGCCGGCACGTACGAGTTGTTCGTCACCGTGGCGTTCGGCGTCATCGACGTCGGCCGGGAGGAACTGACCCTGGCCAGCGCCGGTCATCCGGCGCCGCTGGTGCGTCGCTGTGGGCCGACGGGTGAGCCGACGGCCGAGTACGTCGACGTGCCCTCCGGTGCCCCGTTGGGGATCGGCTACCGGGCGGCGACGCGTACCGTCGCGTTCTCGCCCGGCGACACGCTGCTGCTGTTCAGCGACGGCGTGGTGGAACGACGCCGGCACGGGTTGTCGGACGGCCTGGAGCGACTGGCGGAGTCGGTGGCCGGGGCGCCAAGCGGCGACCCGAGATCGTTGTGCGCGGTGGCCTCCGCGGCCGTGCCCGGCGCGACCGAGGACGACGTGGCGGTGCTCGCCGTCGAGTACGCGGTGCGGCCGAGCCGGTCGGCGCGGATGGAGGTACCCGCCGAGCCGACCGCGCCGAGCCGGGTACGGCACTGGATGACCGCCCAGCTCACCGAGTGGGAGGTCGCGGAGTCGGTGATCGGCGCGGCGGTGCTGTGCACCAGCGAGCTGACCACCAACGCGTTGCTGCACGCGGGCACGGCGGCCCGGGTGGAGGTCGATCTCAGCCCGGAGCGCCTGCTCGTGTCGGTGGCCGACTCGGGCTCCCGGGGCACGGTGACCCGGGCCCGCACGGAGACGCTGAGCAGCCGGGGACGCGGGTTGGGCCTGATCGAGGAGTTGAGCGACGCCTGGGGCACCGACCCCACCGTGCGTGGCTCGACGGTCTGGTTCGAGATCCTGCTCCCATCCGCCTGAGCAGCCGGCCGACGATCCGGGGTACGGCTGGCACCGGTACCGGAAATTCTCCCGGATTACCGCAACCTCCGCCGGGGCACGTAGTGCGCCACCTGTCCGCCTGCTGCGGACGTGGTGAGAGGCGGTCCGGTGGAGACGGTAGACGTTGCGTTCGCGGTGCTCGGTGTGGCGGCCCTGCTCGCCGGCATCCTGCCTCGGCTGGTGGAGCGGCGACCGCTGTCGATGCCGCTGGCCTTCCTAGGTCTCGGGATGCTTGTCTACTCGCTGCCCACCAACCTGCCCGTGCCGGACCCCCTGACCCATCGGGATCTGGCCACCCACCTGACCGAGATCTGCGTGATCGTCGCCTTGATGGGCGCCGGCCTGAAGATCGATCGACCGTTGAGTTGGAGACGCTGGTCGTCGACGTGGCGGCTGCTGGCCGTGGCCATGCCGTTGTGCATCGCCGCCGTCGCCCTGCTCGGGTGGTGGTGGGCGGGCCTGGTGCCGGCCAGCGCGCTGCTGCTCGCCGCGTCGCTCGCGCCGACCGACCCGGTCCTCGCCTCCGACGTCCAGGTCGGCGAGCCCACCGACGAGTCGGACTCGGAGGACGAGGTTCGTTTCGCGCTCACCTCGGAGGCAGGGCTGAACGACGGCCTGGCGTTCCCGTTCGTCTACGCGGCGGTCGCGATCGCGGGCGCCGGCCTCGCGCCCGGTGACTGGCTGGCCCGCTGGCTCACCGTGGACCTGCTCTACAAGGTCGGCGCCGGGCTGGCCGGCGGACTACTGATCGGTTGGCTGCTCGGCAAGCTCTTCTTCCGGGCGCCCAGCGAGCTGCGGTTGGCCCGGCACGCGGAGGGATTCCTGGCGCTGGCCGCCACCTTCCTGGCGTACGGGCTGGTCGAGGTGGCCGGCGGCTACGGCTTCCTGGCGGTCTTCGTGGCCGCCCGCGCGATCCGGGCGGCGGAGCGCAACCACAAGTACCACGCGGTGCTGCACGACTTCGCCGAGCAGGTGGAACGGCTGCTCACGGTGCTGATGTTGCTGCTGCTGGGCGGCGCGGTGATCAGCGGGCTGCTGGCCGCGCTGACCTGGCCCGCCGCATTTGTCGGTCTGGCCCTGGTGTTCGTGGTCCGGCCGCTGGCCGGTTGGCTGGCGCTGCGCGGCGCACCGGGGCGGCCGGCGGAGCACTGGGTGATCGCCGCCTTCGGCATCCGGGGCATCGGCTCGTTCTACTACCTGGCCTACGCCACCACGAAGGCGGACTTCCCGCAGGCGGAACTCGTCTGGGCCACCGTCGCCCTGGTGGTGATCGTCTCCGTGGTGGTGCATGGGGTCGCGGCGACACCTGTCATGCGGCTGCTTGACGCATCCGGTGGGCGCACCCGGACGGAGACCTCAGCGGCACCCTCCGCACCTGTCGCCGCCTGAGCGCCCATCGGCCGGCGCGTCGGCCGCCGGCCGGTCAGGCCAGCCGGCGGGCCAGGGTCCGGCCGAGGTCGCGGCCGGAGCGCCAGGCGGTCTGCACCCGGGGTGCGCCGAACGCGTCCCCGGCCAGCCCGATGCCGTCGTCGTCGAGGTGGAAACCGGTGTCCGGGCCACCACCGCCGGTCGGCTTGGCGTACGTCCACCGGTGCACGTGCACGTGTTCCGCCCGGTCGGGCAGGGCGAGCAGGTCGCGTACGGCCGCCTCGATCTCCGGCGCGGCTGCGGTCGGCTGGGCCAGGTGCCCGGCCGCGAACTCCTCGGTGGTGTGCGCGACCAGGACCGCCCCGCCGTCGCCGCGCCGGTCGCCGTCGTCGCAGACCAGGTTGAGCAGTGGATGGTCGTTGACGAACGCGCCCCGGAAGTCGCTCCACCGCCGCGTCGGAAACCGCAGCATCGCTGCCAGGGCCGGCGACCAACGCTGCCGTGCCACGGCCTCGGTGGCCGCCGCGAGCCCCGGGTCGAGCAGCCACGCGGCCTGTGGCCCCGGCATCGCCAGCACCACCGCCGCACACCCTTCACCGTCCACTGTCGGTCCCGGCCCGACACCGAGCACCAGCCGGTTGACCGTCACGGGCAGGTCCCGAGCGAGGTGTTCCACAAGCGAGCGCAGCCCGCGCGGTGCCGCCCAGCGCATCGGCCCGGGCACCTCACGGCGGCCGTCGCCGTCGTACGCGACGAAGGTGTCGGTCCACTCCCGGGCCAGCCCGGCCGCCTGCCAGCCCTGCACCACCTCGGCGAACTCGGGATCACTCACGGTGAAGTAGGCCGCACCGAGGTCGGCGGGGCGGCCGTCGAAACGCCGGCTGGCCATCCGGCCGCCGGCCACCCGTCCCCGCTCCCGGATCTGGACCGGCACGCCCGCGTCGCGCAGTTCCCGGGCGCAGGCCACGCCGGCGATCCCGGCACCGATCACCACCACGCCCGATCGCTCACCGTCCATCCCATGATCGTAGGGCGGCCGGCCGCTGCGGCCCGACGCCACGGGTCGGTGGTCCGCCGAATTGTTCCGGAAACTCTTCACAAGCCTGCAATCGGCCCGTACCTTGACGGACATGTGGGAGCGCTTCCACGCACTTTCTTCGATGGGTACGAGGAGCAGACCATGAGAACCCGAAGCACGTTCGCTCTGGTCGGCGTCGTGGCGACGGCACTGACCGTGGCCGGCAGCGTCGGCGTGGGCGCGCTGCGCCCCGCGCCCGCCGCGGCCGCCGAATCCGCCTTCTACGTCGACCCGCAGACCAGCGCCGCCCGCTGGGTGGCGGCCAACCCGAACGACTCGAAGGCCGCCGTGATCCGGGACCGGATCGCCAGCGTCCCGCAACCCCGCTGGTACACCACCACCAACACCTCGACGGTACGCGGCGAGGTGGACTCCTTCGTAGGTGCCGCAGCCGCCGCCGGCAAGATCCCGATCCTGGTGGTCTACAACATCCCCAACCGTGACTGCAGCAACCACAGCGCGGGCGGCGCCCCGAGCCACTCCGCCTACCGGCAGTGGGTGGACCAGGTCGCCGCGGGTCTCGGTGGGCGTCCGGCCACCATCATCCTGGAGCCCGACGTGCTCCCGATCATGACCAGCTGCATGAACGAGAGCCAGCAGGCCGAGGTGCGGGCCTCGATGGCGTACGCCGGCAAGGCGCTCAAGCGGGGTTCGTCGGCGGCGAAGGTCTACTACGACATCGGCCACGGCGGCTGGCTCGCCGCCGGTGAGGCCGCTGCCCGGCTGAACGCCGCCGACATCGCCAACAGCGCCGACGGCATCTCGGTGAACGTGTCGAACTACCGCCGTACCGCCGACGAGGTCTCGTACGCCAAGCAGATCATCGCGGCCACCGGCAACTCCCGGCTGAAGGCGGTCATCGACACCAGTCGCAACGGCAACGGCCCGGCCGGCTCCGAGTGGTGCGACCCGCCGGGGCGGGCGATCGGCACTCCGAGCACCACCAACACCGGCGACTCCGCCATCGACGCGTTCCTCTGGGTGAAGCTGCCCGGCGAGGCGGACGGCTGCATCGCGGCGGCGGGTCAGTTCGTGCCGCAGCGGGCGTACGACCTGGCTATCGCGGCCGGCCCGGTGCCGACCACCGCCCCGCCGACCACCGCGCCGCCGACCACCGCCCCGCCCACCACGGCCCCGCCGACCACCGCGCCGCCGACCACCAACCCGCCCGGCGGTGGCTGCTCGGTGACGTTCACCCCGAACACGTGGACCGGTGGCTTCACCGCCGAGATCCGGGTGACCAACCGCGGCGCGGCGCTGAACGGCTGGAACCTCACCTTCAACGTCGCCTCCGGAGTGCGGCTGAGCAACGGCTGGAACGGTGACTGGAGCCAGTCCGGCAACCAGATCACGGTCCGCAACGCCGCCTGGAACGGCAGCCTGCCCAGCGGCGGCACGCTCAGCGTCGGTTTCCAGGGCACCTACACCGGCAGCAGCCTGTCCACGCCGAGCGGTTACAGCCTGAACGGCACCGCCTGCGCCTGATCCCCTGACCCGTCCCGGGGCCCCCGGCCACCGCCCTACCGGTGGTGGCCGGGGGCCCGCCCTTTTCCGGAGCATGTCCCGATGCTGCCCGCGTCGGCGCAGGCCAACGAGCCGGAGGCCACCCGGGCGTTACCGCCCCGCCGACACGGGAAGGCGACCCGTTGACGAAGGAGGAGACCCATGACCACACAGTCGAACCCCTCGGCCTGGCAGCCGGGTGTGACCGGCGGCGGCACCCTCCCGTCGGGCCCCGGCGGTCGTCCCGCCGCACCCAGTGGCGACGGCCACGGACCACCAACCGGGCCGCCGACCGTGACGATCGGCGCCTTTCCGGACTATCCGGCCGCCCAGCGGGTGGTGGACCATCTCGCCGACAACCGGTTCCCGGTGGAACGAACCGCCATCGTCGGCACCGACCTGGCCCTGGTGGAGACCGTGCTGGGCCGGCTGACCACCGCCCGCGCGGCACTGGTCGGAGCCGGTACGGGGGCCTGGTTCGGTCTGTTCATCGGCCTGCTGTTCGGCATCTTCACCGTCGGGAACTGGGTGGCGGTGATCCTCGCCGGCCTCGTCATCGGTGCGATCTGGGGTGCCGTCTTCGGTGCCGTGGCACATGCGATGACGGGCGGGCAGCGTGACTTCACCTCCGCCAGTTCCCTGCGGGCCAACCAGTACGCGGTCACCGTGGAGGCCGATGTGGCCGACCAGGCCCGTCAGCTGCTCGGCCGGCTGAACCTGGGTGGACGCGCGGCGCAGCCGGCGGGCTGACCCCGTCCGAAACCGCCGCCCGGGCGGCCCCGCCGTGGGTGGGGCCGCCCGGTCAGTCGGTGGACAGGCGGGCGTGCAGGTGCTCGTCGTAGCGGCGGCCGTCGCCGTAGCGGTGCGACTGCCGCAGCGTGCCCTCGGCCAGAAAACCGGCCCGTTCGGCGACCCGGCAGGACGCGACATTGGCCACCGCGTGACACAGCTCGATGCGCTCCAGCCCGAGGTCGGCGAAGGCCCACCCGCTGAGCCGCACGACCGCCGCCGTGGCGACCCCGCGACCGCGAGCAGCGGCGACGGTCCAGTAACCGATCGAGGCGTCGCCGGCATGAATGCGGTGCAGCGACACCGATCCGAGCAGAATCTCCGGGTCGACCGGGTCGGCCGCCGCCAACGACACGTGGCCACCGCCGGACCAGTCGGCCCGCCACCGTAGCCAGCGCAGCGCGGCGTCGAGGTCGAGCTGGTCGCCCTGCGGGTTCCACTGCGCGATCGCCGGATCACGCCAGGCATCCAGAACGGCGGGTGCGTCCGCGTCCCGCCAGGGACGCAGCAGCAGGCCGGGAGCGATCAGTTCCACGGCCGCAGAGTCTCACACCACCCGTGCCGAGTGCGCACCGGACATCTCTCGGCGATCCGTCGGCCACACTTCTTCAAAGCTTCACCACCACCGGCGAGCACCGCCGACCGCGCCCCTAACCACCATGGCATCCAACTCTTGTTCAAATTTTGACTAAGTGCTAACGTAGCGGCGTGACCGAGAGTCTGGACCGCGATCGCCTGGCCGCCTGGCGGACCTACATCGAGGCCAGCCAGCGGTTGTTCACCCGGCTGGAGGACGACCTGCGCGCCACCAGCGGGCTCAGCTTCGCCGACTACCACGTGCTGGTGCTGCTCTCCGAGGTGCCCGGGCAACGACTGCGGATGGGTGAGCTGGCCGATCGCCTGGTCTTCTCACCCAGCCGGCTGACCTATCAGGTTTCCTCCATGCAACGGCGGGGCCTGGTCGCCCGACAGCCCTGCCCGCAGGACGGGCGGGGCAGCGAGGCGGTGCTTACCGCCGCCGGGCTGCTGGCGCTGCGGGAGGCCGCACCGCACCACCTGAAGTCCGTGCGTACCCATCTGATGGACGACCTCGACGACGCCGAGGTCGCCGCCCTGACCAGGATTTTCAGCCGGCTCGGCCGGCGGCTGCGAGGCGCCGACGACAGTGACGCCACCCTCGCCACCGCCCCCGGCGACAACTGAAGGAGCCCCGATGCCCGCCATCACCGTCGACAACGTTCTCGTCCTGCCCCGGCTGCCCCGGCTCGACGAATCCACCGAGTTCCGGCCGGTCCGCCGGCTCACCACCGCGCCCAGTGGCTTCGAGGGCGAGGGGTTCCCGGTGCGCAAGGCGTTCGCCGGGGTGCCGATGAGCGAGCTGGACCCGTTCATCATGCTCGACCAGATGGGCGAGGTGGACTACGCACCGGGCGAGCCGAAGGGCACCTCCTGGCATCCGCACCGGGGCTTCGAGACCGTCACCTACATCATCGACGGGATCTTCGACCACCAGGACAGCCACGGCGGCGGTGGCACGATCACCAACGGCGACACCCAGTGGATGACCGCCGGCAGCGGCCTGCTGCACATCGAGGCCCCACCTGAGCACCTGGTGGTCAGCGGCGGGCTGTTCCACGGCACCCAGCTGTGGGTCAACCTGCCCAGTGCGGCCAAGATGAGCCCACCGAAGTACCAGGACATCCGGGGCAACCAGGCCGCGCTGCTCACCACCCCGGACGGCGGGGCGCTGATCCGGGTGATCGCCGGTGAGATCGCCGGCCACCGGGGGCCCGGCTCCACGTACACCCCGATCACCGTCACCCACGTGACGGTCGAGCCCGGGGCACAGGTGGACCTGCCCTGGCGGCCGGACTTCAACGCGCTGGTGTACGTGCTCGGCGGGCGCGGCACGGTGGGCGCCAACGGCCGCGGCGTACGCACCGGACAGCTGGCCGTGCACGGGCCGGGCGACGCGTTGCGGTTCAAGGCGAACGCCCGCCAGGACAGCCGCAACCAGACCCTGGACCTCTACATCATGGGCGGACAGCCCATCCGGGAGCCGGTGGCGCACTACGGGCCGTTCGTGATGAACACCCGCGATGAGCTGATCCAGGCGTTCGAGGACTTCCAGGCCGGGCGGCTCGGAGTGGTCCCGGCGGAGCGGCTGCCGCACACCGAGGGGCAGGGCGAGCGTCCCTGATCGACCGCTGGACGTAGGGCGGCTCCGGTCACCGGGGCCGCCCGCCCGGCTCAGGAGACGGCGAAGATACCGGCCACACCGAGCAGGACCATCACCAGTACGGTCAACAGCGCCCCCCGCTCACTCTCCACCGCCTGCTCGCGGTGCTCGGTCGCGGAGTTCGTCGGCTCGCCGGACATGCTTCGGCTCCTCGCTGCTCGGGGTGCGGGTCGGTCGCCTACCGCCAGCAGCCCACCAGCGTGCGAGCCCGACCACGGCTTCGTATGGTGAGGACGTGAACGACCTCTCTGAGGGCGGGAGCGTGCCGCTACAGGACTGGTTCCTCACCGCACCGGAACGCGCCAACCCGGTCTCTGAGTTACCCGTCTGGACCAGTGGAAACCTCGCCGAGCCGCTGATTCACGGTGCCGCGTACTTCGACCGGCTTGTCACCGAGGTCGAGGGGCTGGGCGCCGGCGACCACCTCTTCTTCGCCGACTGGCGGGGCGACCCGGACGAGCGCCTCCGTCCGGACGGGCCGACCATCGCCCAGCTGTTCGCCCGCGCCGCTCAGCGCGGTGTGGTGGTCAAGGGTCTGATCTGGCGGTCGCACCTCGACGTGCTGTCCTACAGCCACCAGGAGAACCGCAACCTCAGCGAGGCGATTTCGGCCGCCGGCGGCGAGGTGCTGCTCGACCAGCGGGTCCGGCGAGGTGGATCACACCATCAGAAGCTTGTGGTGCTGCGCCGTCCGGCCGCCCCCGAGCAGGACATCGCCTTTGTCGGCGGCATCGACCTGTGCCACAGCCGCCGCGACGACGTCGCGCACCACGGTGACCCGCAGGCGGTACGGATGGCCGCCGCCTACGGTGACCATCCGCCCTGGCACGACGTGCAGCTCGCGCTGCGCGGGCCGGTGGTGGGCGCGCTGGACACCACGTTCCGCGAACGCTGGACCGACCCGATGCCGCTGGACTCGGAGAACCCCCTGGCCTATCTGCGCGACCGGCTCCGCGGCGCGGACCTCACCGCCGGGCCGCTGCCGGAGCAGCCGGCCGACCCGCCGGCCTGCGGGCCGCACCACGTCCAGGTGTTGCGCACCTACCCCGCGGTCCGACCCCGGTACGCGTTCGCCCCGGACGGCGAACGCACGGTGGCCCGGGGCTACACCAAGGCGGTACGCCGCGCCCGTCGGCTGATCTACCTGGAGGACCAGTACCTCTGGTCCACCGAGGTCGCCGAACTCTTCGCCGGAGCGCTGCGCGACAATCCGGAGTTGCATCTGGTCGCCGTGGTGCCACGCCATCCCGACGTGGACGGGCGGCTGGCCCTGCCGCCGAACACGGTCGGTCGCGAGCAGGCGTTGGCCCTCTGCGAGCAGACCGCGGCGGGGCGGGTGCACGTCTTCGATGTGGAGAACCACGCCGGCACCCCGGTCTACGTGCACGCCAAGGTGTGCGTGGTCGACGACGTGTGGGCCTGCGTCGGCAGCGACAACTTCAACCGGCGGTCCTGGACCCACGACAGCGAACTCTCCTGCGCGGTGCTGGACGACACCGCGGACGCACGCCACCCGCACGATCCGGCCGGTCAGGGTGACGGAGCCCGGCATTTCGCCCGGGACCTCCGGCTACGCCTGCTCCGCGAGCATCTGGACCGCGATCCGGCCGGCGGCGACGACGCGGACCTGATCGACCCGGACGACGCGGTCACCGCGATCACCGCCGCCGCCGAGGCGTTGCAACGCTGGTACGACGGCGGCCAGGTGGGCCCTCGTCCACCCGGCCGGCTGCGACCGCACCGTGCCCGACACCTGCCCTGGTGGACCCGGGCCTGGGCGCTGCCCGCGTACCGTCTGGTCTACGACCCCGACGGCAGACCGCTGCGGGCCCGCCGGTCCGGCACCTGGTAGCTCGGCTCCAGCTCGCCGAGCACCGTCAGCCCACCGGGGTACGCGAACGAGGAGCGCGGCGAGTAGTAGCCCCAGGCGATGGTGAGCGGGTTCTCCGGGCGCAACGCGTACACCGGGTGGTCCGGATCGAGGAACTCGACCGACTCGATCTCGAAGGCGGTGGACGGTTCGGCGACCACCGGATAGATGCTGCTGACCAGTTGACCGTGCAACTCGGTCAGGTAGCGGTGGTGTCCGTTGTGCATGGCGTGGCCGGTGTCGCCGACGCGTACCTGGGCCCGGATCACCGGCACGCCCTCGATGTCCGTCCCGGTGACGATCGTGCCGCCCCGCTCGGTGATGCTGGTGCGGCCGGGTACGGCCGGGGCACCCCGGGCCAGGGCGTACCCGCGTACCCGCTCGCTGGAGGTGACGTAGTGGGTCCACCAGCCGCCCGGGGTCACCCCATCCGGGGCGTCCATCCCGACGAGCGTGACGCCGAGGTAGGTCAGGGAGTAGGGACCGAAGCCGGAGGTCTGGCTCTCGTCGTCCACCACGTACTGGTTCATGAAGACCTCGCGGTCCGGGTGGGGCCGCAGCCCCTCGGGGACCAGCGCCGCCACCGCGTCCGGGTCTGCCGGCAACCAGCTGAAGTACAGCGTCCGGCTGTTCACGACGAGGTGGGGAACGGCAGGATCGAGCACGGCACCTCCGGATCAGGGATGTACCCCGCGACGCTAAGCCCGGTCCCGTTCACGGGACAACGACGGATTGGTGACACTCCGCTTGCCAGCTGCGGCGACCGTCGTCCGTTCGACGCCCCGGCGGCCCCATCCGGACGGGCGGTGATGTACGGACGGTCATCTACCACTGGCCCGATCGGCCGTTCATGCAGGGTCTCCGCGACGATCTGACCGCGCCCGACAGGTTGACCTTGACCCTTTCGCGGCTTTCATGCCTAGAAATTACTTAAGTACATCGTCCTTTCGGCTAGATTTCCAGGAGACGATCGGGCTAAGGTGACTCCCGAACGTACTAACAGAACTAACCAAAGCGTCACGTCTATATCCGCGGACGAGGTGCAGGGAGGACCACCATGACCGCGTCAACGATCACTGAATCGGCGACCACCCCGGCAACCCCGACCACCCCGGCAACCCCGGCCCCGAAGCTCGACCCGCGGGCGCTCACCGACAGCGCCGCCGAGCTGCTGAACGCCATGGCGGCGCTGCCGGCCGGGCATCCCTCCCGGGCCGCGCTGCGTGACCGGGCGATCGAGGCCTGGCTGCCGCTCGCCAACCACCTCGCCCACCGCTACAGCGGTCGCGGCGAGCCCACCGACGACCTGGCGCAGACCGCCGCCGTCGGCCTCATCAAGGCCATCGACAAGTTCGACCCGTCCCGTGGGGTCGACTTCGCCGGGTACGCGATCCCCACCATCATCGGCGAGCTGAAGCGGCACTTCCGCGACCGGACGTGGGACATCCGCGTGCCTCGCCGCTTGCAGGAGCTGCGGCTGGCCATCTCCGACGCCAACAGCACCCTGCTGCAGTCCCTGGGCCGCTCCCCGACCGTGGCCGACATCGCCGCTCACCTCAAGCTCACCGAGGAAGAGGTGCTGGAGGGCCTGGAGGGCGCCCGCGCGTACAACGCGGTGTCGCTGTCCACCCCGACCGGTGACGGCGACCGCGCGACCGAGCTGGGCGACATGCTCGGCGGTGAGGACAGCGAGTTCGAGCTGGCCGAGCTGCGGGTGGCACTGGGCCCGGCGCTGGCCACGCTGGACGAGCGCGAGCAGAAGATCCTGACGCTGCGGTTCTACGGCAACCTGACGCAGTCGCAGATCGCGGACCAGATCGGCGTGTCGCAGATGCACGTGTCGCGGCTGCTGGCCCGAGCCCTGACGAAGCTGCGGGGTCAGCTCGACGGCACGTACTAGGAGGGGGTGGCGATGGTGGCCGGGTCCGATGGACCCGGCCACCATCGTCTTTGCACCTCAGCCGGCGACGGGCTCCCGCCACATCGGCCAGAACGGCGTGCCGTCGGGCAGCCGGAACGGCTCGGCGACCCGGTAGCCGTGCCGCGCGTACAGGTCGCGGCTGGTCTCGCTGCTCGCCTCCAGGTATGCCGGCATGCCGTTGGCGTCCAGCCAGGCGTGGTGGTGGCGCAACAGCGCGCTGCCGACGCCCTGGCCCTGGCGGTCCGGACGCACGGCCAGCAGTGCCAGGTGGTGATGATCGTCGTGCGGATGGTTGGCGGCGAACAGCTCGTCCAGGTGCACGAAGTTAGGGGTCCACTCCCCGCACGCCGAGGCCAGCCGGGTGTCGTAGTCCTCCGGCGGCGGCAGCGGTTCACCGACGGACGGCAGCCAGACCGCCACCCCGGCCCGGTCCTCGGTGCCGAACACCAGTCCGTGCCGAGTGGCGTGGTCGACGATGATCTCGAAGTTCCCGGCCAGCACCGACTCCCGCTTGGCCTCGTCCGGCACCAGCCAGCGAGGCTGGTCCAGCACCATGAAGGCCTCGGCGATCCGCGCGGCGACCCACCGGGCGTCGTCCTCGCCGAGCCGGCCGATCTCCGGCGGGGTCACCGCCGCACCTCCGCCGTGGGCGTCGGCTCGGCCACCGGCGCGGGGGTCACCACGGCCGCCGCGCTCTCCGCGCCCAGGCCGATCCGGGCGTACGTGTCGGGACGCCGCCGCCGTAGCGACAGGCCCCACAGTCCGCCCAGCAGCGCCGCCACCGGGTAGGCCAGCGGGATCGCCCAGCGCAGCGGCGAATCCGGCTCGACCCCGAGCAGGTTGGCGAAGTTCTGCACCGCCAGCACGATGATCGCGATCAGCGCGATCACGGCGATGCCCGGCGCGACCAACCGCCGCCACAGCGTCTCCTGCGCCTCGCCGCGGGCGAAGTACGCAATGATCGCGACCGCGGTGGTAGCGATCAGCAGCAGCACGCCGAACCCGCCGCTGGTGCCCAGCCAGAAGAACAGTTGCAGGACCGGATCCCAGCCGTTGACCGCGTACAGGATGATCACCAGCAGACCGAGCGCGCTCTGCGCGAGCGAGGCGGCGCGGGGTGCGCCGGTGGTCGGTGAGGTACGGCCGAACACCGCGGGCAGCACCCGCTCCCGGCCCAGCGCGAAGGTGTAGCGCGCGGTGGTGTTGTGGAACGAGATCATGGCGGCCAGTACCGAGGTCAGGAAGAGTGCCTGCCCGATGGTCAGGACGGTGTCACCCAGGTGCGCACCGGCCAGGTTGAAGATCAGCTCGACGCTCTGGGTGCCCGCCTCCTCGACGATCCGGTCCGGTCCGACCGCCACCGTCATGCTCCACGAGGAGAGCGCGTAGACCACCGCGATGATCGCCACGGACAGGTAGGTGGCCATCGGCACCGTACGCTTCGGGTCCTTGCTCTCCTCGCTGAAGACCACAGCTGCCTCGAAGCCGACGAAACCGAGGATCGCCAGTACGAGCACCGCGCCGAGCCCCGGCACGAAGAAGTTCTCCGGCGAGAACGCGGCGAAGCTCACGTCGCCGCCGGCCGGGTTGCCCAGCTGGCCGAGATCGAACACCACGATGATGGCGATCTCGGCGCAGAGCAGCGCCGCCAGCACCATGCCGTTGATGTCCACTCGGAGCAGGCCGAGCATCGCCACCAGCGCCCACGCCACCAGCGCCACGATCCACCACTGCGGGGTGATCCCGAACAGCCGGTCCAGCACCGGTGCCGCCGCCGCGCCGATGGTCCCGTAGAGCCCGACCTGGAGGGCGTTGTAGGCGATCAGCGCCACCCAGGCCGTACCCACCCCGGCCGGGCGTCCCAGCCCACGTGCCACGTACGCGTAGAAGGCCCCGGCGTTGGCCATCCGACGGGCCATCGCCACGTAGCCGACGGAGAACACGGCGAGCACCACGGCCACCGCCAGGAAGGCCAGCGGAATGCCGAGCACGCCGATGACGCCGTAGCCGGTGGTGACCACGCCGGCGACCACGGTCAGCGGTGCCGCCGCGGAGAGAACGAAGAAAATCACTGAGGGGACGCCGAGCCGGCCACGGGCCAGCGCCTCGGAGACGTTGCTAGGTCGTTCGGTTGTCGCTGTCGAGGACATGAACTGCTCCGGTCTGAGGGGAAGGGGTGTTCCGGGTCAGGGAGCGCCGCGCAGCACCGCCGCACCGACGGCGGCTTCGGTGTGCGCCACGAGTTCCTTCAGCGGGTCGGGCAGTGCCGGGATGATCAGGTTGAGTCGGTGGTGGGCCCGCGGACCGGCGCTCCACAGCACCTCCCGGGTCAGCCCTGCGGCGGCGACCAATCCGAGCAGCGTCGCGTCGGGCACGCTTGGCGGCTCGGCACGCTCCAGCAGCGCACGCAGCCGGGTCGCGGGCCAGGCCACCACGTTGAGGTCGATCGGCTGGTAGGTGACGGTGGTCCGCAACAGCCGCCGGCTCTCCTGCCGGCGCAGGACGCCGGCCCGGGACAGCCGCTCGCCCACCGAGGTCACCGACGTCTGCGCGAGAAAACTGAGCCAGGTACGCACCGACTGGTGCTGAGCCTCGCCGATCAACTGGTCCAGCACGGTGTGCGCCAACGCGTCGGCTGGCGGCCGGCGGTCGATCACGCTGACCTGACCGGCGACGACCGTGATGTGTCCATAGAGGATCAGCTCGCCGAGGAGACCCCCTGCCAGCCCGAGGCCGGTCGCCGCCGGGTGCAGCTTCGCCTTGCCCCGGGTGTCGTTGTGCGCGATCAGAAAGAACTCGTCGGCGGTGAGCACACGTCCTCCCGAGCCGGCCGTCCACAGTGATCGCTAACCGGAAAAGGATGCACCGAGCGCAACTGCAACGCAACTCCCGTTTTGGCCAGTTGCACTCCGTGGTGAAGCGACCTGCGCCTTTTCCCGTGACAGACTCGGAGGGTGACCGCGAGCCCCACCGTTCGACGCCGCCGCATCGCCCGGGAACTACGCCAGCTACGTGAGCGCGCCGGGATGACCCTGGATGTCGCCGCCCGACAGTTGGACATGTCCAAGAGCAACCTGTCCCGCATCGAGAACGCCCAGATCGGCATCAAGCCACGCGACGTCCGGGCCGCGCTCGCGCTGTACCAGGTCACCGGCAACGACGCCGAGGCGCTCATCGAGATCGCCCGGGGCGCACAGCAACGCGGCTGGTGGCAGCACTACAGCGACGTCCTCCCGGAATGGTTCGAGTTCTACGTGGGACTGGAGGCTGAGGCCGCCACCCTGCGCACCTACGAGGCCGAGGCGGTGCCCGGCCTGTTGCAGACCGAGGCGTACGCCCGCGAGGTGTACCGGCTGACCGCCGGCGAGGACGATCTGGACCGCAAGGTGGCCGCTCGGTTGCGCCGGCAGGACGTGCTGCGCGGCGACGCGCCGGTGGAGTTGTCGGTGGTGCTGAACGAGGCAGTACTGCTACGCCCTGTCAGCGATCGCACCGTCATGGCGGGCCAGATGAGCCACCTGGAAACCCTCGCCCAACTACCTAACGTAACGGTCCAGGTACTTCCGTTCGAGGCCGGTGGACATCCGGCCATGAACTCGCCGTACGTGATCCTCACGTTCGCCGACGCGGCCGACGCGGCCGTTGTCTACCTGGAAAATCTCTCCACGGGCCTGGCACTGGAGGAGGGTGCGCAGGTGCGCTCGTATAGCCTTGTGCACGAGAGGCTGTGCAGTCTGGCACTCGATCCAGCGGCGTCCCTGATCCGCCTGAAGGAAGCTTCTCGTTACTTTACGTGACCGCTGCACCGCGGTCACCCTCGGTATCGACGAAGGGATCGCGATGACCGCGCTCGACCTGTCCCGGGCGGAGTGGCGCACCAGCACGCGCAGTGTGGGCAACGGCAACTGCGTCGAGGTGGCCACCATCGACGGTGGGGTCGCGGTTCGGGACAGCAAGGATCGTCGTGGCCCCGTGCTGACCTTCCCACCGTCGGCGTGGACCGCCTTCGTCGCCGGCGTCCACACTCGCTGACCCCGCCACCGCCCGCCGGGCTCGCACACACCCCACCCCTTGAGCGAAGCGGCGGCCAGAGAAGCCAACCGTCACAATCTGTCATCTAGACGCGGCGTTCTCGCAGATGACCCTCCGCAACCGCGCCACTCACCCACCCACCTCTCACCCTCCGCCCTTTGCTCTGCTTCAACCCACGCACCCCCCGACCGAGCTGCCATAACGTCCGCGCCGGCTAATCGCACAAAAGGCTGACCGCGCACGGAAGGTAACCGTTGCGTGGGTTGAAGCAGAGCAAAGGGGCGGAAGACCCTGTGCGGGGCTGAGGGAAGCGGCTACGCGTTGTGACGGGCATGCCCATGACGACGGGCACCGACGCAGATGCCCTCGACAAGTCAAGGCACCGACGCGGACAGCACCAGGCGGGCGCGGTCCGGCGCACCCACACGGATGCGGTCCCGATGGCCCGCATGCGGGCGCGGGGGCGGTGCGAGACTGGGCCGTGCTCTCCGACGTGTCTATCGACCTGCCGGTGCGGGCGGTGCTGCCGGCGCTGGTGGCGGCGCTGGGCTCGGCCGGCAGCGCGGTCCTGGTCGCCCCGCCGGGTACCGGTAAGACCAGCCTCGCCCCGCTCGCCGTGGCCGACGCGGTGGGCGGGCGGGTGATCGTCGCCCAGCCTCGCCGGGTGGCCGCCCGTGCTGCGGCCCGCCGAATGGCGGCGCTGCTCGGGGAGCCGGTCGGTGGTCGGGTCGGTTATGCGGTGCGGGGTGAACGACGGGCCGGACCGCGTACCCGGATCGAGGTGGTCACCACCGGCCTGCTGGTCCGCCGGATGCATCACGACCCGGAGTTGGCCGGCGTCGATGCGGTGCTGCTCGACGAGATCCACGAACGCCAGCTCGACGCGGACCTGGCGCTCGCCTTCAGCGTCGAGGCCCGGGCGACCCTGCGGCCGGAGCTGTGGCTGCTGGCCATGTCGGCGACCCCGGAGGCGGACCGCTTCGCTGCCCTGCTCGGCGGCACCGTGCCGGCACCGGTGGTTCGGGCCTCGTCGGCGCTGCATCCGGTGACCCGCATCTGGGCACCACCGCCCCGGCCTCTGGCGCCACCCGGTGCGGGCGCGGTGGACCGGGCTCTGCTCGACCACGTCGCGGCCACCGTACGCCGGGCTCTCGTCGAGCAGGAGGGCGACCTGCTGGTCTTCCTGCCCGGCGTGGGCGAGATCGCCGCCGTCGCCGGTCGGTTGGTCGAGGTGCAGGACAGCGTCGATGTGCTCCGCCTGCACGGCCGCCAGAGCGGCGCCGAGCAGGACGCCGCGCTGCGGCCGGGAGACCGGCGGCGGGTGGTGCTGGCCACGGCGGTGGCGGAGAGCAGTTTGACCGTGCCGGGCGTACGCACGGTGGTGGACGCGGGTCTGTCCCGGGTGGCCCGACTGGACCTGGCCCGAGGGCTGGGTGCGCTGGTCACCGTGCCGGTGTCCCGGGCGGCGGCGACCCAGCGGGCCGGCCGGGCCGGGCGGGAGGCACCCGGCCAGGTGTACCGCTGCTGGTCGGCGGGGGTGCACGAGCGGTTGCCGGCGCAGCCGGAGCCGGAGATCGCCACCGCCGATCTGACCGGATTCGCCCTCGAACTCGCCGCCTGGGGCGCTCCCGGCGGGACCGGACTGGCGCTGCCCGACCCGCCTCCATCGGCGGCGATGACGGTGGCGTCCGAGACGCTCACCGCCCTCGGTGCGATCGATGCGAACGGACGGATCACCGAGCGGGGCCGGGCCGTGGTCGCCGTCGGAGCGCATCCCCGGCTGGCTCGGGCGCTGCTCGACGGGGCCGACCGGGTCGGCGCCGATCGTGCCGCGCAGGTGGTGGCGCTGCTCGCCGAATCGACCGTGGCCGGTTCCGGCGATGATCTCGGTGCCGTCTGGCGTCGGTTGCGCGCCGGCACCGACCCGGCCGCCACCGCGCGCTGGCGTGCCGAGGTACGCCGGCTGCGCGCCGCCCTGCCACCGGGCGCGTCCGGGCGGCAACAGCGACCAGACCAGTCGAGGTGGTTGCCCGACGACCTTGCCGCCGGGCTGCTGGTCGGGTTGGCGTACCCGGAACGGTTGGCCCGGGTGCGGCGGCCGGGTGGTTCGGCGTACCTGATGAGTGGCGGCACCGCGGCGGAGTTGGCGCCCGGGTCGGGGCTGGTGGGCGTCGACTGGCTGGCCGTCGCGGTGGCCGACCGCGCTCCCGGCGCACCGGCCGCCCGGATCCGGCTCGCCGCCGTCCTCGATGAGATGACCGCCCGTGAGGCGGCCGGCTCGCTGCTGCGGACCGAGCGGGAGATCGGCTGGTCGGGTGGAGACGTGGTGGCCAGGGAAGTGCTTCGACTGGGTGCCATCGAGCTGGTCGACCGTCCGCTGGCCCGACCCGACCGGGATGCGGTGGCCGGCGCGCTGCTGACCGGACTGCGCGAGACCGGGCTCGACGTGCTGACCTGGACGCCGGCGGCCAGCGCCCTGCGTCAGCGGCTGGCGTTCTGCCGGTACGCGCTCGGCGACGACTGGCCCGACGTCTCCGACGAGGCGTTGCTGGCCGGCGCACCGCACTGGCTCGGGCCGGAGCTTGCCGGTGCCCGACGCCGGGCCGATCTGGCTCGGGTCGACGTGACAGGTGCGCTACGCCGGCTGCTGCCCTGGCCGCTGGCCGGACGGCTGGACGAGTTGGCACCGGAGCGGATCACGGTGCCGAGCGGTTCGCGGATCCGGGTCGACTACGCCGATCCGGCCGCGCCGGTTCTCGCGGTCCGGCTTCAGGAGACGTTCGGTTGGCCCGAGGCGCCCAGAGTCGGTGACGGTCGGGTGCCGGTGCTGCTGCACCTGCTCTCCCCTGCCGGCCGACCGGTGGCGGTCACCGCCGACCTCGCCTCGTTCTGGCGCTCCGGCTACCGCCAGGTCCGCGCCGAACTGCGCGGGCGCTATCCGCGCCACCCCTGGCCGGAGGATCCGACCACGGCCACGCCGACCCGACGGGCCGGGCGGCGTTCCTGAGCGCTCACGGCTCGTCGAGCACGTCGGCGATGACGACGGTGATGTTGTCCGGGCCACCGGCCTGCAACGCCAGGTCGATGAGGTGGCGCGCGCAGGCGTCCCGCTCCGGCTGGCCGGCCAGCACCTCGGCCAGGGTGTCGGCGCGTACGACGTTTGACAGTCCGTCGCTGCACAGCAGCCAGCGGTCACCGGCTCGGGGCACCATTGTCGCGTACGTCGGGGAGACCTCGTCGCCCTGCAACGCCTGGGTCACCACCGCCCGGCGGGGATGGCTACCGGCCTGGTCCGGCGTGATCAGCCCCTGGTCGACGAGCATCTGCACGAAGGTGTCGTCCCGGGTGATCTGCTTGAGTACGCCGTCGCGGAACAGGTAGGCCCGGGAGTCACCCACGTGGGCCAGCGCCAGGCAGCTGCCGGTACGCGCGAACAGCAGCGCGGTCAGCGTGGTGCCCATGCCCTGCCGCTGGGGATCCTCAGCGACCGCCTGACGGATCCGTTCGGTGGCCAGCTGGATGCCGTTCTGCAACGCGGCGACCAGCACGTCCTCCGGCGTCTCCACATCGAGCGGCGCGACCGCTCCGATGGCGATGGCGCTGGCCAGATCACCGGCCGCCATGCCGCCCATGCCGTCGGCGACGGCGACCAGCCAGGTGCCGGAGTGCAACGCGTCCTGGTTTCCGCTGCGGATCAGCCCACGGTCGCTCGTCCCGGCGGAACGCAGCTTCAGGGTCATGGCACGCAGCCTGCCAGGAGTAGGGCTCGGTTGTCTCTAGGAGATCAGGACCGCCCGGCGTGGCGCGGCGAATCTCACTGAGGGTGAACATGAATTCTCATCGGATGCGATCGATTGACATGTCCTGCGCGTCCTGGAAACATGCCCGATACCTGGGAGCGCTCCCAGCTTTTCGCCCCCACCTCACCCATTCCGTCCCGCTCGTCGGAAGGACTCCCCCGTGACGCCATCCCGACGTCGTCTCGCGGTGCTCGCCGCGGCGACCGCCGTGGCGCTGGTCGGCGTTAGCGCCGGCACCGCGTTCGCAGATCCACCTGCCGACGCACCCGAACAGATCCGCAACGGTGACTTCAGCGACGGCTCGTCGCCCTGGTTCTCATACGGCACCAACACCCTCGGCGTAGTCGATGGCCAGCTCTGCGCCACCGTGGCCGGTGGCCTGGCCAACCCCTGGGACGCCGGCATCGGCCACGACGCGCTTCCGTTGATCGCCGGCGCCGAGTACACCCTCGGCTTCGACGTCACCGCCACGCCTGGTGGCTCGGTCGCCGCCGTGCTGCAACTCGGCAGCGAGCCCTACACCGGCTACTACTCGGTCACCGCCGCCGCGACGCCGACCCAGCAGCGCGTCGAGCGCACCTTCGTCGCTCCGAACGACGACGATCGCGCCCAGCTGATCTTCCAGGTCGGCGGCAGCGCCGAGGCGCAGACCGTCTGCCTGGACAATGTCTCGCTGCGCGGCGGCAACCCGCCCGAGCCGTACGTGCCGGACACCGGTCCCCGGGTGCGGGTGAACCAGGTCGGTTACCTGCCCGGCGGGCCGAAGAACGCCACGGTGGTCACCGAGGCCACCGAGGCGCTGCCCTGGGAACTGCGTTCCGCCTCCGGCGCCGTGCTGACCAGCGGCACCACCACTCCCCGCGGCGTCGACGAGGCGTCGGCACAGAACGTGCACTCGCTGGACTTCTCGTCGTACCGCACCCCGGGACAGGGGCTGACGCTGGCGGTGGACGGCGAGGTCAGCCACCCGTTCGACATCTCCGGCACGCTCTACGACCAGTTGCGGTCGGACGCCCTGCAGTTCTTCTACATCCAGCGCAGCGGTATCGAGATCGACGGTGACCTGGTCGGCGAGGAGTACGCCCGCCCCGCCGGCCACCTCGACGTCGCGCCGAACCAGGGCGACACCGACGTACCCTGCGTCGCCGACTCCTGCGACTACCGGCTCGACGTACGCGGCGGCTGGTATGACGCGGGCGACCACGGCAAGTACGTGGTCAACGGCGGTATCGCCACCTACCAGCTGCTGAGCGCCTTCGAGCGGACCAAGAACGCCGCCACGGCCGGCTTCGGCGCCGACCTCGGCGACGGGACGCTGCGGCTGCCCGAGCGGGACAACGGGGTGCCGGACATCCTCGACGAGGCCCGCTGGGAGCTGGAGTTCCTGCTGCGGATGCAGGTGCCGGCCGGCAAGCCACTGGCCGGAATGGCCCACCACAAGATCCACGACCGGAACTGGACCGGCCTGCCGATGCAGCCCGAGGACGACCCGGAGCCGCGCGAGCTGCACCCGCCGTCCACCGCCGCCACCCTGAACCTGGCCGCCACGGCCGCCCAGTGCGCCCGACTGTTCGCCCCGTACGACAAGGAGTTCGCGCAGCGCTGCGGCAGTGCGGCGAAGACCGCCTACGCGGCGGCCAAGGCCAACCCGGCCCGGTACGCCCCCGCCACCGGCAACGGCGGTGGCCCGTACGACGACACAAACGTCACCGACGAGTTCTACTGGGCGGCCGCCGAGCTGTACCTGACCACCGGCGAGAGCGCCTACCTGACCGATCTGACCGCCTCGCCGCACCACACCGGCGACGTCTTCGACCCCCGGGGCTTCGGCTGGCAGAGCGTGGCCGCGCTGGGTCGCCTCGACCTGGCCACCGTGCCGAACGGGCTGCCGGCCGCCGAGCAGACCCGAATCCGCGAGTCGGTCATCGACGCCGCTGACGGTTACCTCGCCGAGATCGGCCGGCAGGCGTACGGGCTGCCCATGCCCGGTGACCCGAACAGCTACTTCTGGGGCGGTAACGGCGCCATCATCAACAACGCGGTCGTGCTGGCCACCGCGTTCGACCTGACCGGGGCGGCGAAGTACCGCGACGGTGCGGTGCAGACGATGGACTACATCCTCGGCCGCAACGCGCTGAACATCTCGTACGTGACCGGGTGGGGCGAGCACGCGGCGGAGAACCAGCACAGCCGGATCTTCGGCTTCCAGCTCGACCCGAGCATGCCGAAGCCGCCGGCCGGTTCGATCGCCGGTGGTCCGAACGCCGCGCTCCAGGACCCGTTCGTGGAGCAGCTGCTCGAAGGCTGCGCACCGATGTTCTGCTTCGTCGACGACATCGCCTCGTACTCCACGAACGAGGTGGCGATCAACTGGAACTCGGCGCTGGCCTGGATCTCCTCGTTCCTGGCGGACCAGGGCGATTCCGCTGCGGTGCCGGCGCCCACCTGCACGGTGTCGTACACCAACTACGGCTCGTGGCAGGGCGGCACCGGCTTCACCGCCCAGGTGAACATCCGCAACACCGGCACCGCCGCGGTGAACGGCTGGACCGCCCGGTTCGCCTTCACCGGTGACGCCAAGGTGCGCGAGGCGTGGATGGCCAAGGTGACGCAGTCCGGTGCCACGGTGACCGCGAAGAGCGAGTCGTACAACTCGCGGATCAACCCGGGTGCGTCGGTGATGTTCGGCTTCAACGCCACCACCGGCGGGGGCGCGAACCCGGCGCCCAACCTGGTCACGGTCAACGGCGCGCCCTGCGCCGTGTCCTGATCCCCGGGTGGGGTGCCGTCGGCGACCGGCACCCCACCCGGCCCCCACCCCGATGAAGTGATCAAGAAGTTCTGGTCCGGATCCGTGACGGATCCGGACCAGAACTTCTTGATCGTCGGGCATGGTGGCGGGCTGTGGCTGGGCCGGTCAGGGGCGGAGTTTGGGGAGGACCTGGTCGGCGAAGGTGTCGAGGAAGGGGCGTTGATCCTGGCCTACGTGGTGGAGGGCGATCTGGTCGAAGCCGAGCGCCACGTACTCCTCCAGCCAGCCCACGTGCCGGCCCAGGTCGGCGGAGATGTTGACCACCTCGGCGAGTCGACTCATCGGCACCTCGGCCGAGACCACGTCGAAGTGTTCCGGCGTGGTCAGGTCCCAGCAGACCGGCGGCGCGAACACGTTGCTGCGCCACTGGTCGTAGGCGATCGCCTCGGCCTCGGCCTGGGCGGGCGCCCAGCTCAGGTGCACCTGAAGGTGCACCGGTCCACGACCTCCGGCCTCCCGGTAGGCGTCGATCATGCGGCGCAGGTGGTCGGTCGGCGCGTTTACCGTGATGAGGCCGTCCGCCCACTCGGCACACCAGCGGGCGGTGGCGACACTGACGGCGGCCCCGACCAGCGCCGGTGGCTGCTCCGGGCGGCTCCACAGCTTCGCCCGGTCGACCCGGACCAGGCCGTCGTGACTGACCTCCTCGCCGGCCAGCAGGGCGCGGATGACGTCCACGCACTCGCGCAGCCGCGCGTTGCGTACGTCCTTGCGCGGCCACGCGTCGCCGGTGATGTGCTCGTTGGCGGCCTCCCCGGAGCCCAGAGCCGCCCAGAACCGACCCGGGTACATGGCGGCGAGCGTGCCGATCGCCTGCGCGATGATCGCCGGGTGGTAGCGCTGCCCGGGCGCGTTGACCACTCCGAATGACAGGCCGGTGGCCTGCAACGCCGACCCGAGCCAGGACCAGGCGAATCCGGAGTGGCCCTGGCGTTCACTCCAGGGGGCGAAGTGGTCGGAGCACATGGCGGCGTCGAAGCCGACCTGCTCGGCGTGGATCACCGCCGCCAGCAGCTCGCGCGGGTGGATCTGCTCGTGGGAAGCGTGAAACGCGATCGCCGTCATGCCGCGCTTCACTACCCACCCGGGGGCAGGAGTAAGCAGCAGCTACTCGGAGTGGCTGCCGGCGCCGGCAGTGGCGGTGCCCTCCCCCACCCAGACCGTCTTGACGTTGCAGAACTCGTGCATGCCCTGGGCGGAGAGTTCCCGGCCGTAGCCGGAGTTCTTCACCCCGCCGAAGGGCAGCTCCGGGTAGGACGTCGTCATCCCGTTGATGAAGACGGCCCCGGCCTCCAGGTCGGTGGCGAACCGCTGCTGCTCCTGCGGGTCGCGGGTCCAGGCGTTCGAGCCGAGCCCGAAGCTGGTGCCGTTGGCCAACTCGATCGCCTCGTCGTACGACGAGGCCCGGTACAACCCGGCGACCGGCCCGAACACCTCCTCCGCCCACATCCGCATACCCGGGTTCAGATCCGTCACCACCGTCGGCGGGTAGAACCAGCCCTCCCCGCTCGGCTTCTCCCCGCCGCAGAGCACCGTGGCTCCTTTGTCGACCGCGTCCCGTACCTGCGCGTCGACCTCGTCGCGCCCCCGCTCGGAGGCCAGCGGGCCGACGTCGGTGTCGCCGTTCATCGGGTCGCCCACCCGCAGCGCCGACATGCGGTGCGCGAACGCCTCGGCAAAGGCGTCGTAGACGTCGGTGTGCACGATGAAACGCTTGGCCGCGATGCAGGACTGGCCGTTGTTCTGGCAGCGGGCGGTGGTGGCAACCTGCGCGGCCAGCTCCACGTCGGCGGAGGGCATCACCACGAACGGGTCGCTGCCACCCAGCTCCAGCACCGTCTTCTTTAGCTCCCGGCCGGCGATCTGCGCGATCGACCGGCCGGCGACCTCACTGCCGGTCAGCGTGGCGGCGCGGACCCGGGGATCGCTCAGAATCCGGTCCACCGCGTCGGAGCCGACCAGCAGGGTGGTGAACGCGCCCTCCGGGAAGCCGGCCCGCCGGAACAGGTCCTCCAGCAGCAGCGCGGTCTGCGGCACGTTGGAGGCGTGCTTGAGCAGGCCGGTGTTGCCGGCCATCAGGGCCGGCGCGGCGAAACGCATGACCTGCCAGAGAGGGAAATTCCATGGCATCACCGCCAGCACCGGGCCGATCGGCTGGTAACGGACGAATGCCCGGGTCGCCGAGACCGCCTCGGCGTCGGCCGGCTCGTCGGCGAGGAACTCGGCCGCCCGGTCGGCGTAGAAGCGGCAGGCGGTGGCGCACTTGGTGACCTCGGCCTTGGCGGCGGCGAACGTCTTGCCCATCTCGGTGGTCATCAGGCGGGCGATCTCGTTCCGCTCCGCCTCCAGCAGGTCGGCCGCCGCGGTCAGCCACCGCCCGCGCTGCTCGATCGTGGTGTCGCGCAACTGCCGGTACGCCAGGTCGGTCCGTTCGATCGCGCCGTCGATCTGCTCGTCGGACATCGCCTCGTACGTCTTGAGCACCTGGCCGTTGACCGGATTGGTGGTGGCGATGGTCATCAGTGCTTCTCCCGTCACTCGAAGAGCGAGTGCCGCGCGCCGGGCTCCTCCCGGCGGCGGGCGGCGCGACGACGTTGAATGATGATCAGGTCAACCACGGCAACCACCGCGAAGACGGCGCAGACGATCCCCAACCAGGCCACGTCGGCACGGAACGCCAACACCGCGAAAACGGTCATGGTGACGAGCCCGAAGCTGGCCAGCGCCAGTCGCAGATTCAGTGCGCTGTACGCGTGACCGACCGTGCCACGGGCACGCCGAGGCTGTGATCTCGTCATCACCTCCACCTACCCCGCGCCGCCAGCGCTAACCGTCGCCCGCACCCACTTTCCGGCCGTGCGTTGCGTTACACCGGCCCCGCGTGACCCGGCCGATCCAGGCACCGGCGGGGAACATGGACCCATGACCGTTAGCCATGCCGAGCCGGTGACCGTCGCCGTCGCCCGACGCGCCGACCCCGCCCGTACCGACGAGATGGTGGCGTGGATGCGGGCGGGCACGGCGCTGGCCGAGGCGTTCCCGGGCTTCCTGGGCGCGGGTTGGGTACGCCGCGCCCCGGGATCGGGCGACTGGCACATGCTCTACCGGTTCGCCGACCCGGACACCCTGCGACGTTGGGAGGAATCGCCGCAGCGACACTGGTGGCTGACGTCGGCGCAGGGCATCGTCGAGCACACCCACGTCGAGCGGCGGACCGGCATCGAGGGCTGGTTCGACCCGCCGCACGCGGCCGCCGTCGAGCCGCTGGACGCGGAACCGACGGTGCCGCCGTCGCCGCCGCGTTGGAAGCAGGCGGTGACGATCTGGCTGGCGTTCTTCCCGCTCAGCCTGACCGCCACGCTGCTGACCGGCGAGTTCCTGCCGGGGCTGCCGACCGCGGCGCGGGTGCTGCTCATGACGCTCACCCTGACCCCGCTGATGACCTACCTGGTGCTGCCCCGGATCACCCGGGCGCTGCACTGGTGGCTGCACGGCCAGCGGGCACCCTGGCACAGGTAGACGACCGTCAACCCCATACCACGCGAGCCTGGGACACGACAGGGCACTGCCGCATCCCCGACAGCAGCGCGCGATCAACCCGGCCTACGCGCGTAGAGTCACCGTGCTGTCGCTCTGCGCTGTGAGGCTGGGGAAGTCATGCCTGGACGCTGGACCACCGCCGCCGTCTGCCTGCTCGCGCTCGTCGCGTTGGCCTGCGAGGCGGGTGGGGACGCGGCGCCGCGACCGTCGGGCGGCACGACCCAGCCCGGCTCCCCCCGGGTCGTCGCCGCCCTCGGTGACTCGATCACCACCGGCTTCGGGTCCTGCCTGGTCCTCACCTCGTGCGAGCGCAACTCCTGGTCGACGGGGGACGGACTGCGGGTCGACAGCCACTACCGCCGGCTGCTCGACCGGAACCCCAACCTGCGCGGCAAGGCCCACAACCGCGCCCGGGCGGGAGCCCGGGCCGCCGCGCTGGCCGGCCAGGCCGAGGCGGCGGTACGCGATCGCGCCGACTACGTCACCGTGCTGGTCGGCGCCAACGACGCCTGTCGCGGCACGATCGACGCGATGACTCCGGTGGCCGACTTCCGGGCCGAGATCGACCGAGGGCTGCGGGTGCTGCGCGAGGGGCGGCCGAAGGCCCGTGTCCTGGTCGTCAGCATTCCGAACCTGTACCGGCTCTGGGAGGTCGGCCACGATGAACCCCGGGCGGTACGTGCCTGGCGGCGGGGCATATGTCCGGCGCTGCTGGCCGAGGCGACGTCGACCGCACCGGCGGATCGGAGCCGCCGCGCGGCGTTCCGGGAACGGATCAGTGCATACAACGGTCAGCTGAAGGCGGCCTGCCGGGCTTACGGCTCCCGATGCCGCTATGACGGCGGCGCCGCACACCGGATCCGCTTCGACCTGGACCTGGTGAACGCGCTTGACTACTTCCACCCCAACGCCGCCGGTCAGTCCCGCCTCG
The DNA here is from genome assembly GCF_016863575.1 of Micromonospora sediminimaris. Lineage (NCBI taxonomy): Bacteria > Bacillati > Actinomycetota > Actinomycetes > Micromonosporales > Micromonosporaceae > Micromonospora > Micromonospora sediminimaris. Next base: position 53,871 of record NZ_BOPD01000015.1, on the reverse strand, counting down.
CTGAGGTGACCTGGCGTTCCTCCGGCTACGCCGATTGATCGCCATTCTCCTCGGAATGACGGGGCAGCGGGATCCGGGCCTCGCCGTGTTGACGGTAGAGCGCACGGGAACGCTCGGCCAGCTTCTTGGTGGCCGACGAGTTCGCCCAGGTGCCAAGGATGATCGCCGCTCCGGGGACCACCTTGGCGAAGAGCCGTTTCGCCGCGCGTACCCCGGCCATCTGGGCGAGGCGGACCCCGAGGTGCAGCATCACCCGGCCGAGCGGCGCCTGCCCGCCACCGCCGAACAGCGCGCCCGCCCGTTCCCGTCCAGCCGCCACGCCCAGCGCCACGCGGGCGCTCGCGGCGACCTTGTGCACCTTCTGCAGCACCAGCAGGTCGGTGGCGCGGTCGGAATGCGTCGGGTCGGCACCGTACGCGGCGGCCACGTGCAGGACCATGCGGGCCTGGGTCCAGGCCAGCACGCCGACGTCGATCACCGCACCGGGCAGTCCGGCCGCGCCCGAGACGGCCCCGGAGAGCCGGGCCTGGTTGACGAACCGGCGTACCGCCTGCTCCGCCAGGGCCTCGGCGCCGATGCCGGGCTGCGCGGCCCGGATCCGCTGCACCCACTGCGCGGCCTCCGGACCGAGCCGGCGCACCGCCTCGAGCGCGAGGTGCTCCGGAGCGTACTGCGGATCCTGGCGCATCCGGTCCCACAGCGTGGCCGGCGGCGCCTCGACGACCCGGCTGCCGGGCGGCGGCGGAGCCGGGGTGACGGGTTGGCCCTCGGCGGGCACGGGATCGCTCATCACCTCTCCTTTCGGTGGCGACCATCCATGTGTACCCCGCCGGGGCAACGGCGTACCGTCGGCCGATCGCACGGCGACGCCGGGCCGGGCGGACCGGCCCGACAGGAATGCACGAGGATGGCAGGTACGTTCTGGCGATCGGGGCACCGCGAGTCCGGTGGCCCCGTTACGCACATGCAGGGAGGCCGCACCGGTGCTCGACCCACACGAGCTCTACGAACTCACCGACGATCTGCCCGACCTCGGTCAGCCGGTCCTGATCCAGGCGCTCACCGGTTTCGTCGACGCAGGTAACGCGAGCCGGCTCGCCCGCGAACAGCTGCTCACATCGCTGGAGTCCCGCCCGATCGCCCGGTTCGACCTGGATCAACTTTTCGACTACCGCTCCCGCCGACCGGTGATGACCTTCGTCGAGGACCACTGGGAGAGCTACGACGACCCGGAGTTGGAGCTGCACCTGCTCCACGACGACGACGAGACCCCGTTCCTGCTGCTCACCGGCCCGGAGCCGGACCTTCAGTGGGAACGGTTCACCGCCGCCGTCGCCGGGCTCGCCGCCCGACTGGACGTACGGCTGACCGTGGGGCTCAACGCGATCCCGATGGCGGTGCCGCACACCCGGCCGACCGGGGTGACCGCGCACGCCACCCGGCGTGACCTGATCTCCGGTTACGAACCGTGGCTGCAACGGGTGCAGGTCCCCGGCAGCGTCGGTCACCTGCTGGAGTTCCGCCTCGGCGAGGCGGGCCGCGACGCGCTGGGCTTCGCCGCGCACGTGCCGCACTACGTGGCGCAGGCCGAGTACCCGGCCGCCGCCGAGGTGCTGCTGGCGTCGGTGTCCCGCAGCACCGGGCTGCTGCTGCCCCGGGACGGGCTGCGCTCGGCCGCCGAGGTGGTGCGGGTGGAGATCGACCGGCAGGTCGCGCAGAGCGACGAGGCCACCAGCCTGGTCCAGGCGCTTGAGGAGCAGTACGACGCGTACGCCCGGGGGCGGGGTGAGAAGAACCTGCTCGCCACGGAGAACGGCCCCCTGCCCACGGCCGAGGAACTCGGTGCCGAGTTGGAGCGTTTCCTCGCCGAGCAGACCCGCCCGAACAACGACACCCCGGGGAGTTGACCGGGGGTCTTCGGGCTGACGCGGGCGGCACGCCGACGACCTCGGCGCGTGTCGGCCGGCGGTGGCCGAGCGGGCCCAGCGGAGATGGGGCAGGCTGGCATCATGCGCCTGGCGACGTGGAACGTGAACTCGGTGAAGGCCCGGCTGCCCCGGCTGCTCGACTGGCTGGCCGGCACCGCGCCGGACGTGGTCTGTCTCCAGGAGACCAAGTGCCCCGACGGCGCCTTCCCGGCGACCGAGGTGGGTGAGTTGGGGTACACGGTGGCCAGCCACAGCGACGGCCGGTGGAACGGGGTCGCCGTCCTGTCCCGGGTCGGTCTGGCCGACGTCACAGTCGGGTTCCCCGGCGAGCCCGGCTTTCCCGAGCCGGAGGCCCGGGCGATCTCGGCCACCTGCGGCGGGCTGCGGGTCTGGTCGGTGTACGTGCCGAACGGCCGCACGCCCGACGACCCGCACTACGCGTACAAGCTGGCCTGGCTGGCGGCGCTGCGGGACGCGCTGGACACCGAACTGGCGAACCGCGCGCCGCTGGCCGTCTGCGGCGACTTCAACGTGGCCCCCACCGACGACGACGTCTGGGATCCGGCGCTGTTCGTCAACTCCACCCACGTCACCCCGCCCGAACGGGCCGCCCTGGCGGCGCTGCGCGATCTCGGTCTCTCAGATGTGGTGCCCACCCCGATGAAGGGCCCGCACCCGTTCACCTACTGGGACTACCGGGCCGGCATGTTCCACCAGAACAAGGGCATGCGCATCGACCTGGTGTACGCCTCGGCCCCGCTGGCCCGCGCCGTCCGGTCGGCGTACGTGGACCGGGAGGCCCGCAAGGGCAAGGGCCCCTCCGACCACGCCCCCATCGTCGTCGACGCCGACCTCACTCCCACCGTCGAGTCCTTCTGATCGGACGCCGACCCGGACCGGCGCGGCTGCCCCCGCCCACCCCCGATGCCGACCAGCGGCACGAGATGCCGCAAGTCGACCTCTCCCGCTGCCCGGAAAGCCCCACTTCCCGCAACCCGCGCACCGCGCCCGCACCGCGCCCGCGGCTGGCGGCTCCGGCTAGGGTGAGGCCATGGCAGTTGTGAAGATCAACGCGATCGACGTTCCGCCCGGTGGCGGCGAGGAGTTGGAGAAGCGGTTCGCCGCCCGGGCCCGCGCGGTGGAGAACTCCCCCGGTTTCCTCGGTTTCGAACTGCTGCGCCCGGTGTCCGGCGAGAACCGCTACTTCGTCTACACCCGGTGGGAGACCGAGCAGGCGTACCAGGACTGGGCCGCCGGCCCCGCCCGAGCCGCCCACGCCACCCCGCCCGGCGCCGAGCGGCGGCCACCCGTCGCCTCCGGCGCCACCCTCCTGGAGTTCGAGGTCGTCCAGCAGGTCCCCTGACGACGTTTCTCGTCGCCGGACCGGAGCAGTGGCGGCGGGTACGTCAGGAGGGACGGGTGGTGGTGAGGGTGGCGAAGGCGATGACGTTGTCGGCGTAGCCGGTGCCCCCGCCGAGCCACTCGCCGCCGCAGGTGATCAGCCGCAGACCGGGCGGGCCCTCGTGGCCGTAGACCCGGTCGGCCGGCAACCGGTCCTTCGGAAAGTGCTCCACCGAGTTGACGGTGAACACGGCCACCGAATCGTCCTCCCGGGCCACCTCGACGGTGTCACCCGCCTTCAGCTTGCCCAGGTCGTAGAAGACCGACGGGCCGCTCCTGGTGTCCACGTGCCCGACGATGACCGCCGGCCCCGGGTCGCCCGGCACCGGCCCACGGTCGTACCACCCGGTTTCCTCGTGCCGGCTCAGCGGCGGCACGGCGATCGAGCCGTCCGGTGCGTCGCCGACCGGCTGCACCGGTGCCGAGACGTCGATCGACGGGATGGACAGGCTCACCGGCCGCGCGGCGGTACGCCCGGCGGGTACCGCCGATGCTCCGCCGGAGCCGCGTTCATCGCCGGTGGTGGTCCAGTCGAGCGGTCCGCCGACGGTGTGCCCGAGCCCGGCCCCGGTGGCGAACACGCCGGCCAGCACGAGCAGCACCGCGAGCGGCAGTGACCACGGGCTGCGCCCGGAGCGCGCTACCCGGCGAGGCCCGGCCGCGCCCCGTGGGGCACGGCGTCGATCGGTGAACGGTGCCGCGGCGCGAGCGCGGCGCGAACCGACACCCGGCACCGCCGCCCAGCCGTGCGGGCGCGGCGTGGAACCCGGGCCCGCCGCACCGTCGCTGTCACGGGACAGGGGTCCGGAGCCGGTGCGTGCCGGGGTACCTGTCAAGTTGGTGGGGCGGGGTGTGCGGGCGGTGGTCATGGCGGCTCACCGTCGGCTACCGCGACGGCGGGTCGCGGTGACCCAGAGGACCATGCCGGTGACGGTCAACGCCAGCCCGCCGGGAAGCAGCAGGTTGGAGGTGACGGCACCGGCGCTACCGCCGAAGCCGGTCGCCGGGCCCCGGCTGGGCTTCATGTGGCGTACGACCTGGATCATGGTGGACGCGGTCTCGCCACCCCGGCACTCCAGCTTGACCCGGTAGTTGCCGGGGAGGACCCGCTCCTTGACCATCGCCGTGCCGGTCAGCAGCCCGCGCTGCGGCTGCACGGCGACCCGGCCGAACGCGTCCGAGACGACGATGGCACCCACCGAGTTGTCGTGGCAGCTGGCCCGGAGCCCGACCAGATGGCCCGGTTCCACCATGCTCGGCGAGACCTCCACGAACACGGTCGGGCCCGGCTGCGGCGCGCCCGCAGGCGCACCGGGTTGACCACCGCCGGGTTGCCCGGCGACGACCGGCGCGACGGCGGCCCGCGCGGGTGAGGCCACGGCCGGCGGCGCCGCCAGCAGCGGAGTGGCCAGGGTGAGCGCGAGCAGCGGAACGAAGGCTGCGACGGTACGCGGCGAAGCAGCGGACAGCGCCTGCCTGGCTGCTGACACGATGCCCCCTCCCGGTGCGCCGGTGCGGTCGCCGGGCACTGCCGGACACCCGGTCCTGCCTTCCACCGATGATGGTCTCACCACCGGGCGTACATCACATCCGGTCTTGCGTGGTGCTCGCGTAGGCTCGGTTGGTGGTGACCTCCACCGACCCGACTCCCGCCGTCGCCGCGCCGCACCTGGCGCGGGCGATCCGTACCTACCACCCGCGGCGCGGCCGGATGAGCGGCCGGCAGGTGACGGCGTTGGACCAGCTCTGGCCGCGGTACGGGCTGCGCGTCGCCGACGCCGACCCGTTCGACCCTGTCGACCTGTTCGGCCGCCGGGCCCCACTGGTGGTCGAGATCGGTTCCGGCATGGGCGATGCGACCGCCGAGATGGCCGCCGCCGACCCGGATCGAGATTATCTGGCGGTCGAGGTGCACACCCCGGGAATCGCGAACCTGCTGGACCTGATTCACCTTCGTGAGCTGGGCAATGTCCGGATCGTCGAGGGCGACGCGATGGAGTTGCTCGATCTGCTGCCGCCCAGTTCGCTGGACGCGGTGCACGTCTTCTTTCCGGACCCGTGGCCGAAGTCCCGCCACCACAAGCGGCGGTTGATCCAGCCGACCCATGTGGCGCGGTTGCGTTCCCGGTTGGCGGTCGGCGGCACGCTGCACTGCGCCACCGACTGGGCTGAGTACGCCGAGGCGATGCGGGCGACGCTGGACGCCGACCCGGGTCTGGTCAACGCCTACGACGGGTACGCTCCCCGGCCCGCCTACCGGCCAGTGACCCGGTTCGAGCGGCGGGCGCTGCGCGCCGGCCGCCCGGTCGCCGACCTGATCTACCGCCGCCACGGGTAGGCCCGACGGCGGGCGAGCGCCGGCTGCCCCGGTTGGCGCACAAGCAATTCATCCAGGCACCATGGACCGGCCATGACACTCACCGCCGCGCTGCCGAAGACCGCCGACCCCGACACCCTCTACGACGCGTTCGCCAGTTGGGCGTCCGAGCGCGGCCTGGACCTCTACCCCCACCAGGAGGAGGCGGTCATCGAGATCGTCTCCGGCGCCAACGTGATCATGAATACGCCGACCGGCTCGGGCAAGAGCCTGGTCGCCATCGCCGCGCACTTCGCCGCCCTGGCCGACGACCGGACAACCTTCTACACCGCGCCGATCAAGGCGCTGGTGTCGGAGAAGTTCTTCGCGTTGTGCGAGGTGTTCGGCGCCGAGAACGTCGGAATGCTCACCGGCGACGCCAGCGTCAACGCCGACGCCCCGATCATCTGCTGCACCGCGGAGATCCTGGCCAACCTGGCGCTGCGCGAGGGCAGCCGGGCCGACGTCGGCCAGGTGGTCATGGACGAGTTCCACTTCTACGCCGAACCGGACCGGGGCTGGGCCTGGCAGGTGCCGCTGATCGAGCTGCCGCAGGCCCAGTTCGTGCTGATGTCGGCCACGCTTGGCGACACCACCCGGTTCGTTGACGACCTGACCCGACGTACCGGCCGGGCGACCGCCGTCGTCCGCTCGGCCGAGCGGCCGGTCCCGCTGCTCTTCTCGTACGCGATGACACCGCTGCACGAGACCCTCGAAGAGCTGCTGGAGACCAAGCAGGCCCCGGTGTACGTGGTGCACTTCACCCAGGCCGCCGCCCTGGAACGCGCCCAGGCGCTGATGAGCGTCAACGTCTGCACCCGCGCCGAGAAGGACATGATCGCGGCGGCGATCGGCGGGTTCCGGTTCACCTCCGGGTTCGGCAAGACCCTGTCCCGGCTCGTCCGGCACGGCATCGGCGTGCACCACGCCGGGATGCTGCCCAAGTACCGCCGGCTGGTGGAGACCCTCGCCCAGGCCGGACTGCTCAAGGTCATCTGCGGTACGGACACCCTCGGCGTCGGGATCAACGTGCCGATCCGCACGGTGCTGTTCACCGGCCTGTCCAAGTACGACGGGGTACGCACCCGGCTGCTGAAGGCCCGCGAGTTCCATCAGATCGCCGGCCGGGCCGGACGAGCCGGTTTCGACACCATCGGCCGGGTCGTGGTGCAGGCGCCCGAACACGTCATCGAGAACGAGAAGGCTCTCGCCAAGGCCGGCGACGACCCGAAGAAGCGACGCAAGGTGGTACGCAAGAAGCCGCCGGAGGGCTCCATCGGCTGGGGCAAGCCCACCTTCGACCGCCTGGTGGAAGCCGAACCGGAGCCGCTCACCTCCAGCTTCCAGGTCAGCCACTCGATGCTGCTCAACGTCATCGGCCGCCCCGGCGAGGCGTTCACGGCCATGCGGCACCTGCTCACCGACAACCACGAGGACGCGGCGGCGCAGCGCCGGCACATCCGCCGGGCCATCGCCATCTACCGGGCGTTGCGGGCCGGCGGCGTGGTCGAGGAGCTGCCCGAGCCGGACGAGACCGGGCGCCGGGTCCGGCTCACCGTCGACCTGCAACTCGACTTCGCACTCAACCAGCCGTTGTCCCCGCTCGCGCTGGCCACCATCGAGTTGCTGGACAGCGAGTCCCCGTCGTACGCCCTGGATGTGCTGTCGGTGATCGAGTCGATCCTCGACGACCCGCGCCAGGTGCTCTCCGCGCAGCAGTTCAAGGCTCGCGGCGAGGCGGTCGCCGCGATGAAGGCCGAGGGCATCGAGTACGAGGCCCGGCTCGAACTGCTCGACGAGGTGACCTGGCCCAAGCCGCTCGCCGAGCTGCTGGAGAACGCCTACGAGATGTACCGGCGGGGGCACCCCTGGGTGGCCGACCACCAGCTCTCCCCCAAATCCGTCGTGCGGGACATGTACGAGCGGGCGATGACCTTCACCGAGTACGTGCAGTTCTACGGGTTGTCCCGCTCGGAGGGGCTGGTCCTGCGCTACCTCGCCGACGCGTACAAGACGCTGCGGCAGACCGTGCCCGAGGAGGCCAAGACCGAGGAACTTGTCGACCTGATCGAGTGGCTGGGAGAGCTGGTCCGCCAGGTCGACTCCAGCCTCATCGACGAGTGGGAACGGCTGCGCAACCCGACCGACCTGCCCGAGGTGGCCGCCGCGCTGGACGACCGCCCGGCGGCGGTGACCCGCAACCCGCGGGCGTTCCGGGTGCTGGTGCGCAACGCCCTGTTCCGGCGGGTCGAGCTGGCCGCGCTGCGGCACTGGGACGCGCTCGGCGAGTTGGACGCCGACTCCGGCTGGCCCGCCGACGCCTGGGCCGACGCGCTGGAGCCCTACTTCGAGTCGTACGACGGCATCGGAACCGGCCCGGACGCCCGCGGCCCGGCGCTGCTCATGATCGAACAGGGTCGGGAGCGCTGGACGGTGCGGCAGATCCTGGACGACCCGGAGGGCGACCACGACTGGGGCATCAGCGCCGAGGTCGACCTGGCCGCCTCCGACGAGGCGGGTGCCGCCGTCGTGCGGATCACCGACGTCGGCCAGCTCTGAATTTTTTCCTACGGGGGCCGTCCGGGATGCCCGGGCGGCCCCTTTCGTGCCCTGGGCGATGTCAGGGTCGTCGATTAGAATGTATGTACTAATCGAGTTCCTGACCTGGGAGGATGCTCGTGACCGCGCCCATCTCCGCCCCCCTCACGCCGTACGCAACCCTCCTCGGTTTCACCCGGTACGTCGACCGCACCGGTCCGACCAAGGCCAGCTTCGTCGGCGGCCTACGCCGGCAGCGGGCGAGCCGTTCCGGGTTCAACCCGCACGGCCAGTTCGTCAAGGCACTCAAGGCCGACATCGCCTTCCACACTGGCGGCACCCACCTGGCGCAGGTGGTCGACGTGGTCAAGCCCCGCTGGCGCCCGCTCTACCAGTCGCTCGTGCCCGGCGCGACGGCCTGGCTGCACTCGCTCGGTGAGCCCGCCGGGGTCGACCTGGCCCAGACCCGCGACGCGCTGGCCATGCTCGGCGACCTTCCGATCAAGATCAACCCCCACTTCGGCATCCGGTACGCCGACGGCCGCGCCGAGGCGGTGCGCCTGCACTTCGACGAGGCCCCGCCCAGCGAGGAGGCGACCCTGGCGGCACTGCACCTGACCGCCCGCCACATGGACGCCGTGCTCCCGCACGCCGAGCCGGTCCTGGTCGACGTGCGCCGAGGCATCACCCACCGGATGCCCGACAACGCCAGGCCCAACGAGATCGAAAGCTGGCTCGCCGGCGAGGCAGCCGCCTTCCGCGCCATCTGGTCCGCCGCCGCCTGACCACCAACCTCAGGCGTTCAGCGACCGCCAGCCTTCACGTACCACCGCAGGTGCGTGGCGAGCACGCTTGATCCCGGTGTCGAGGCGCTGCTCCGGCTCGTCGAGCACGAGCAGTCGGCGCACGGCTCAGAATTCCTTCAGCGCAGGCATGATCGCCTCGACCAGAGCCTCGGGGTCGAGTACGTGCGCGATGTGCCCCTGATCGGGCAGCACCACCAGGGTCGCGTCGTCGAGGCCGTCGACCAGCGCCCGAGCGGCGCGGCCAAACACCAACTCCTCGCGGTCGCTCCGTTCGCCGAGGATCACCAGCGTCGGCACCTTGATCTTCTTCAGCATCGACGGGTCGTAGGCCAGCCGGTCCAGCGCGGCGAGTTCGGCGTAGGTGCTGTCAATCAACTCCAACATCGCCGCCCAGCCGGTCGGGTCACCGGTCCGGAAGCTCTCCGCGTCCTCGGGAGCGTCACCGACGACCCGGGTGAGCACCGTGGCGAACGCGGTGTCGCGGTCGCCCGCCTTGAGCGCAGCGCCGATCACATCCAGCGCCTCACCGGTGACCGGTCCGTCGACCGGTATCGTCGGCTCGTACAGCACCAGACCGGCGAGGTCGTCGCGCTCGGCAGCGGTCAACAGGGCGATCGCGCCGCCGTAGCTGTGCCCGATCAACACCGGTTCCGGACCGGCCTCGTCGAGCACCTGGTTGAGATCCGCCACCTCGGTGGCGAGGTCGTAGTCGTCGCCGATCGGCGCGCTCTTCCCACGACCCCGGCGATCCGGGACGAGCGTTCGACCGGGCAGGCGAGCTGCCACCTCGCCCCAATGATCAGCCACACTTTGGACACCATGCGTGATGACGGCCGTACGGCCCGTGCCGTAGCTTCTCATCAGTCGAACGTAAGCCTTGACAGTAGTGTGAAGGTCAAGTGGCACTGGGAGAGGGGAGTGCGTTGCTTATCGGCGAGTTGTCGGAACGGACCGGCGTCAGTGCCCGACTGCTTCGGTACTACGAACAGCAAGGCTTGCTCCGGTCCGCACGCGCTGCGAACGGGTACCGCCACTATGCAGTGGAGGATGTCGAGAAGGTGCGCCGGATCCGGTCCTTGCTCAATGTAGGTCTGCCCCTGCGGACCGTTGAACTGCTGCTGCCTTGCGTCGTTGATGCCAGCCCCCGCGTCATCCCATGCGAGAACCTCGTAGCGACGCTGCGGCAGGAGGTGGCACGCCTCGACGAGGCGTCCAATGAAATCGACCGCTGCCGCACACTGATCCTGGACATCCTGCACCGTTCCGGCGCCGACGAATTGGTGGGTGCCTCTACCGGGAGCTGACCGGAACTCACTGGTCACGCATGCCGGAGGCACCCGCGAGTCAACAATCGGGATCGAGTGGGCCTCTGATACCGCCGAGGGCCACTCGGTCCCGGATCGCGCTAGCGGTCGCAGACCTCCGGCTCGTCAGTCGGATCCCCGGCTTCGATGGCGGCTGCCCGCCCGGTCACCGGCACGACCCGCGGATCATCGACCGGTCCGATGATCATCCGCAGGCCCGGAAATTGGTCGGCCAGCAGCCGGCGGCACGAATCGCAGGGAGTCACCAGGGTCCGGCCCCGTTCGCCGACGGTGACAATCGTCTCCAGCTCACTCACGCCCTGGGTAACCGCGGTCGCGAGAGCCACCACCTCGGGGCAGGCCCCGCCGGCCGCGCGCGCCACGTTCACGGCAGAGATCACCCGGCCGTCAGCGGTACGAGCCGCCGTTGCGAGAGTGTGGGCTGCGCTGCGGCAACGCAGCTTTGCCACTGCGCTGGCAGCCTGCACCAGTGCCCGGTCGGTGTCCCGCATCTTCATCGACGTCCCCGCGTTCCGCTCCCAGCTCGGCGCCCAACGATAGACCGCCCCCGGGCTGGCGCCACCACACCGCCTTCTTTGCTGTGCTTCAACCCACGCATCAACTCGGGGCCGCAACCGTTGCGCCGGGTGAAGCAGAGCAAAGGGGGCGCGGCGACCAACCTTGGGCCGCACACCAACGCGCGCCCGACCAGGCCCGGACGCCACATCGCGACCAGCCCTCACCCGGCCAGCGCAGCCCGGCCGGAGCAGTGCGCGGGTAACCAGGAGGCGGACCGGCAACCGGCTGCCTATCCTTGGCCACGACATGCAGAATCCAGCCTCACCCGCCGCGACCGATCCCGTTCGGGAGTTGCAGCGTCGCCTTTCCCCGCTGATGTTCCGCGACCAGCGTCAGCTGCGCCGTCGACTCGACGGGCTGCGGAAGCTACGCGACCCGCAGCGACGCGAGTCGGTGCTGGCGGAGATCGTCGCCGAGACGGCTGCGGCGGAGGGCCGGCTGGAGCGGCGGAAAGCCGCGGTGCCGAAGATCGTCTACCCGGCAAGTCTGCCGGTCAGCGAGCGCAAGGATGACATCGCCGCGGCGATCCGCGACCACCAGGTGGTGATCGTGGCGGGCGAGACCGGCTCGGGTAAGACCACCCAGTTGCCGAAGATCTGCCTGGAGCTGGGGCGTGGCATCAGCGGCCTGATCGGGCACACCCAGCCCCGGCGGCTGGCGGCGCGTACGGTGGCCGACCGGATCGCCGAGGAGTTGGGGACCGAACTCGGTGACGTGGTCGGCTACAAGGTGCGCTTCACCGATCAGGTGGGCGAGAACAGCCTGGTCAAGCTGATGACCGACGGCATCCTGCTGGCCGAGTTGCAGACCGACCGGATGCTGCGCCAGTACGACACGTTGATCATCGACGAGGCGCACGAGCGCAGCCTCAACATCGACTTCATTCTCGGGTACCTCCGGCAGCTCCTGCCGCGCCGTCCCGACCTCAAGGTGATCATCACCTCGGCGACCATCGAGACCGACAGGTTCGCGCGGCACTTCGCCGGACCAACGACCGCCGAGCATCCCGACGGCGAGCCGGCGCCGGTGGTGGAGGTCTCCGGCCGGACCTACCCGGTGGAGGTGCGCTACCGGCCGCTTGTCGAGGTCGCCGACGGCGACGAGGAGGACGCGGACGAGGAGAACGTCCGCGACCAGATCCAGGCCATCGGTGACGCGGTCGAGGAGCTGGCCGCCGAGGGGCCGGGCGACATCCTGGTCTTCCTCAGCGGTGAGCGGGAGATCCGGGACACCGCCGAGGCGCTGGGCAAGCTGGTGCAGAACAAGCGGTCGCTGCTCGGCACCGAGATCCTGCCGCTGTACGCCCGACTCAGCGTCGCCGAGCAGCACCGGGTCTTCGCCCCGCACTCCGGCCGCCGGGTGGTGCTGGCCACGAACGTGGCGGAGACCTCGCTCACCGTGCCGGGCATCAAGTACGTGGTGGATCCCGGCACCGCCCGGATCTCCCGCTACTCGCAGCGGCTGAAGGTGCAGCGGCTGCCGATCGAGCCGATCTCCCAGGCCAGCGCCAACCAGCGCAAGGGTCGCTGCGGGCGCACCTCGGACGGCATCTGCATCCGGCTCTACGACGAGCAGGACTTCGACTCCCGGCCCGAGTTCACCGACCCGGAGATCCTGCGGACCAACCTGGCCTCGGTCATCCTCCAGATGACCGCCATCGGTCTGGGCGACATCGCCGCGTTCCCGTTCATCGACCCGCCGGACCGCCGCAACATCACCGACGGCGTGAACCTGCTGCACGAGCTGGGCGCGATCGACCCGACCGAGACCGAGCCGAGCCGACGGCTCACGTCCCTCGGCCGGCGGCTGGCGCAGTTGCCGGTCGACCCCCGGCTGGCCCGGATGGTGCTGGAGGGCGAACGCAACGGCTGTGCCACCGAGGTGATGGTGATCGCCGCAGCGCTGTCGATCCAGGATCCGCGCGAGCGGCCCGCGGAGAAGCAGGCCCAGGCCGACCAGGCACACGCCCGGTTCGCCGACGCCGAGTCCGACTTCGTCGCGTATCTCAACCTCTGGCGGTACCTGCGGGAGCAGCAGCGGGCGCTCTCCTCAAGCGCGTTCCGGCGGATGTGTCGGGCCGAGTACCTCAACTACCTGCGGGTACGGGAGTGGCAGGACATCGTCAGCCAGTTGCGCCAGGTGCTGCGTACCCCTGACGAAAGGAACCGGGGACGGGGCCGGCGGGGCGGCGCGGACGGCGTGCCCGACGGCGGTGGGCGACGCCAGGTCGGCGCGGACCTGCCGGAGGAGATCGACACACCGAAGGTGCACCAGTCGCTGCTGCCGGGCCTGCTGTCGCACGTCGGTCTCAAGGACGCCCAGAAGCACGAGTACCTGGGCGCGCGCGGGGCGAAGTTCGCCCTGTTCCCGGGCTCGGCGTTGTTCCGCAAGCCACCTCGCTGGGTGATGGCCGCCGAGCTGGTGGAGACCTCCCGGCTGTGGGGGCGGGTGAACGGGCGGATCGAGCCGGAGTGGGTCGAGCCGCTCGCCCAGCACCTGGTCAAGCGCAGCTACAGCGAGCCGCACTGGGAGAAGAAGCAGGCGGCGGTGATGGCGTACGAGAAGGTCACCCTCTTCGGCGTCCCGCTGGTCACCTCCCGCAAGGTGAACTTTGGTCGGATCGACCCGACGTTGAGCCGGGAGCTGTTCATCCGGCACGCGCTTGTCGAGGGCGACTGGTCCACCCACCACCAGTTCTGGCGGGACAACCAGCGGCTGCTGACCGAGATCGAGGAGTTGGAGAATCGCGCCCGGCGACGCGACATCCTGGTCGACGACGAGACGATCTTCCAGTTCTACGACGAGCGCATCCCGGCCGACGTGGTCTCCGGGCGGCACTTCGACAGCTGGTGGAAGAAGACCCGCCGGGAGCGGCCCGAGCTGCTCACCTTCACCCGGGAGCTGCTTGTCAACGCGGGCCGGGGCGGGCTGGACGAGGCCGACTACCCCGACGAGTGGCGGGCCGACGGGGTGGCGTTGCCGCTGACGTACACGTTCGACCCGGGTACGGCGACCGACGGCGTGACTGTGGACATTCCGCTGCCGTTGCTCAACCAGGTGCCCGCCGAAAGCTTCGACTGGCAGGTGCCGGGGCTGCGTGAGGAACTGGTCGTAGCGCTGATCCGGTCGCTGCCGAAGCCGGTACGGCGCAACTTCGTGCCGGTCCCCGACTACGCCCGCGCCGCGCTGGCCGCGATCACCCCCGGCGAGGAACCGCTGCTGGACGCGCTGACCCGACAGCTGCGGCGGATGACCGGGGTGACCGTGCCCCGGGACGCCTGGGATCTGGGCAGGCTGCCGCCGCACCTGCGGGTCACCTTCCGGGTGCTCGGCGACGACGACAAACCGGTAGCCGAGGGCAAGGACCTGCCGGCCCTGCAACGCCAGCTCAAGGCGGAGGTACGCCAGGTGGTGGCCGCCGCCGCGCCGGAGGTGGCCCGATCGGGGCTGACCGGCTGGGAGATCGGCACGCTGCCGCGCACCATCGAGCAGGTACGGGCCGGGTACGCGGTGACCGCCTACCCGGCGCTTGTGGACGAGGGCGCCACGGTCGGCGTGAAGGTGTTCGACTCCCCCGCCGAGCAGGAGGTCGCCCACTGGGCCGGCACCCGTCGGCTGCTGCGGCTGACCGTGCCGTCCCCGGCGAAGTTCCTCCAGGGCCGGTTGCCCAACGAGGCGAAGCTGGCGTTGTCCCGCAACCCGCACGGCGGGGTGCAGGCGTTGATCGAGGACGCGGCCGGCGCGGCGATCGACAAGCTGATCGTCGACGCGGGCGGACCGGCCTGGGACGAGGCGGGTTTCGCCGCGCTGCGCGAGAAGGTCCGGGCCGAGCTGGTGGACACGGTGGTGGCGGTGATGGACCGGGTCCGGGCGGTGCTCTCCACCGCGTACGCCGTGCAGCAGCGCCTCGGCGCGACGCGGAACCTGGCCGTGGTGGCCGCCCTGGCCGACGTCCGCAACCAGCTCACCGGCCTGGTGCACGCCGGCTTCATCACCGAGGCCGGGTACGCCCGACTGCCCGACCTGCTGCGCTACCTGACCGCGATCGAGCGGCGGCTGGACCGGCTGCCCGGCAACCCCGCGCGGGACAAACAACAGCAGGACCGCGTCGCGGTGGTGCAACGCGAGTACGACGAGCTACTGGCCGCCCTGCCCCCGGCGCGACGCTCGTCGCAGGCGGTGCGCCAGATCCGCTGGATGATCGAGGAGCTGCGGGTGAGCATCTTCGCCCAGGCCCTCGGCACCCCCTATCCCGTCTCCGAGCAACGCATCTACCGCGCCATGGACGACGCCGAAGGGCGTTGATCGCTTAGACGACACCGCCCCCGCGATCTTGCAGTTCTGGTCGCCGATACACCCCCTTTGGCATGCCGTGTCGCGACGGAAAGTGCAAGATCGCCGAGCAGAGGGCGGGGCGAGCAGGGCAGGGCGAGCAGGGCGAGCAGAGGGCGGGGCGAGCGGGGGTCAGGGTAGGGGTTCGACGCCGGGCGGGAGCTGGGCGGTGGCGGTGGCGGTGTGGACGTAGTCGAGCAGGATGCGGCGTAGTTCGCGGCCGGCGTGGGTGGGCACCGCGTCGCGGCGGCGAGCCACCGCGATGGTCCGGCGTACGCCCGGAGGAGCGAGCCGGGTGACGCGGACGCCGGCCCGGCGGGCGACCACCATGCCGGGGACCACGGCGATGCCCAGCCCGGCCTCGACGAAGCTGAGCACCGCGTCCATCTCCCCGCCGTCCACCGAAAGGGTCGGTTCGAAGCCGGCGTCCCGGCACGCCTGGAGGGTGGCGTCGCGCAGGTCGTAACCCTCGCGGAACATCACCATCGGCTGGTCGCGCAGGTCGGTGATGCGCAGGTCGGCGCCGGGCGTGGCGGTGGGCACCGGGTCGACCGAGGCGACCACCAGGCTCTCGGTGAGGATCGGGTCGGCCCGCAGGCCGGGATCGGTGCCCTGGGCGGGCATGATGATCAGCGCGAGGTCGAGGTCGCCCCGGAGCAGGTCACGGACGAGGTCCTGCGAGCCGCCCTCCTCCATCCGCAGGTCGACGGTCGGGTGGGCGTCGCGGAACCGGCGGAGCACCGGCGGGGCGAGGGAGGTGGCGAGGCTGGGAGTGGCGCCGAGGCGTACCCGGCCACGCCGCAGGCCGACCAGTTCCTGCACCTCCCGGGTGGCGGTCTCGACGTCGGCCAGGATCCGCTTGGCCAACGGCAGCAGCACCTCCCCCGCCGCGGTCAGGGTTATGTTGCCCCTTACCCGCTCGAACAGGGGTGCGCCGAGGGTGTCCTCCAGCGCGTGAATTTGCTTACTCAATGAGGGCTGGGTGATGCCCACGAGGTCGGCTGCCTGGGTGAAATGTCGCACTTCGGCCACCGCGACGAAGTACTTCAGCTGATGGAGCTGCATCTACATAGCTTATGGCTATCAAGACTGCGGTGTCGATGCATTGGACGACTGATCGAAGTCCTCCTAGCGTCGGTCGAGTGGTAGTCACGACGAGAACCCGGTCGCCCATCCGCTCCAATGTCGGCCTCAAGGCCGTCATGGCGGTGACGGGCATCCTGCTGGTGCTGTTCCTCATCGCCCACATGCTGGGCAACCTGAAGATCTTCTCGGGCGCGTCCTCGTTCGACCACTACGCGCACTGGCTGCGTGAACTCGGCGTCCCGCTACTGCCCAGCGCCGGGTTCCTGTGGATCCAACGGGTCGGCCTGCTGGCGGCGGTGCTGCTGCACATCTGGGCCGCCACGGTCCTGGCGTTGCGCGCCCGCGCCGCCCGCCCGGTGCGCTACGCCCACCGTAAGAAGGTCCGGGGCAGCTACGCGGCCCGGACCATGCGCTGGGGCGGCGTGATCATCCTGCTCTTCGTGGTCTACCACATCCTCGACCTGACCACCGGCACGCTGAACCCGGTCGGCGACCCGTCCCGGCCGTACGCGAACGTGGTCGCCGACTTCGCCCCGGAACGCTGGTACGTCACGGCCTTCTACACGCTGGCGATCGTCGCGCTCGGCTTCCACCTGCGGCACGGCGTGTTCAGCGCACTGCGCAGCCTGGGCCAGCAGACCCCGCGCGGCGAGCAGCGGGCCCGGGCGGTGGCGCTGGTCTTCGCCGTCGCGCTCTGCGCCGGCTACCTCGTGGTCCCGTTCGCCGTACTCACCGGATTGGTGTCCTGACCATGGATCTGTTCACCGAGGGCGACCCGATCGCCGACACCAGGGCCCCCGACGGGCCGATCGAGACCCGCTGGGAACGTCGCCGTTTCGAGGCGAAGCTGGTCAACCCGGCCAACCGCCGCAAGATGACCGTGATCGTGGTCGGCACCGGCCTGGCCGGTGGCTCCGCCGCGGCCACGCTCGCCGAGCAGGGCTACCGGGTCAAGTCGTACTGCTACCAGGACAGCCCCCGCCGGGCGCACTCGATCGCCGCACAGGGCGGCATCAACGCCGCCAAGAACTACCGCAACGACGGCGACTCGGTGCACCGGCTCTTCTACGACACGGTCAAGGGCGGTGACTTCCGCTCCCGCGAGTCGAACGTGCACCGGCTGGCCGAGGTCTCGGTAAACATCATCGACCAGTGCGTCGCCCAGGGCGTGCCCTTCGCCCGCGAGTACGGCGGTCTGCTCGACACCCGTTCGTTCGGCGGCGCGCAGGTGCAGCGCACCTTCTACGCCCGGGGCCAGACGGGCCAGCAGCTGCTGCTCGGCGCGTACCAGGCGTTGGAGCGGCAGATCGGTCTGGGCAACGTGGAGATGTACGCCCGGCACGAGATGCTGGAGCTGATCGTCGTCGACGGCAAGGCCCGGGGCATCGTGGTCCGGGACATGGTCACCGGCGAGATCACCACGGAGTTCGCCGACGCGGTGGTGCTCGCCTCCGGCGGCTACGGCAACGTCTTCTACCTCTCCACAAACGCCAAGGGCTGCAACGTCACCGCCACCTGGCGGGCGCACCGCAAGGGCGCGTACTTCGCCAATCCCTGCTACACCCAGATCCACCCGACCTGCATCCCGGTCTCCGGCGACCACCAGTCGAAGCTGACCCTGATGAGCGAGTCGCTGCGCAACGACGGCCGGGTCTGGGTGCCGAAGGCCAAGGGCGACGACCGCGATCCCCGCGAGATTCCCGAGGACGAGCGGGACTACTACCTGGAGCGCATCTACCCCTCCTTCGGCAACCTGGTGCCCCGCGACATCGCCTCCCGCGCCGCGAAGAACGTCTGCGACGAGGGCCGGGGCGTGGGTCCGACGAAGCTCGGGGTCTACCTCGACTTCGCCGACGCCATCGACCGGCTCGGCCGCAAGGCCATCGAGGCCAAGTACGGCAACCTCTTCGAGATGTACGAGCGGATCACCGGCGAGGACCCGTACGAGGTGCCGATGCGGATCTACCCCGCCGTGCACTACACGATGGGCGGCCTCTGGGTCGACTACGACCTCCAGTCGACGATCCCCGGCCTGTTCGTCATCGGTGAGGCGAACTTCTCCGACCACGGCGCGAACCGGCTCGGCGCCTCGGCGCTGATGCAGGGCCTGGCCGACGGGTACTTCGTGCTGCCCAACACGGTCGCCAACTACCTCGCCGCCGGCCCGTTCGAGAAGGTCGACGCGACCCACCCGGCGGCGGTCGAGGCCCGTCGGGACGTGGAGGACCGCATCCAGCGGCTGCTCGCGATCGACGGTGACCGGACGGTGGACTCGTTCCACCGCGAGCTGGGCCAGATCATGTGGGAGCACTGCGGCATGGAGCGCTCCGAGGCCAGGCTGCGCAAGGCCATCGACGAGATCCGCGCGCTGCGGGAGCAGTTCTGGCAGCGGGTCCGGGTGCCGGGCAACGGCGAAGGCTTGAACCAGTCGCTGGAGAAGGCCGGCCGGGTGGCCGACTTCTTCGAGCTGGCGGAGCTGATGTGCATCGACGCCCTGCACCGGGAGGAGTCCTGCGGCGGCCACTTCCGCGCCGAGCACCAGACCCCCGAGGGCGAGGCCCAGCGCGACGACGACCGGTTCGCGTACGTGGCGGCCTGGGAGTTCACCGCCACGGGTGAGCCGTCGGTGTTGCACAAGGAAGACCTGAACTTCGAATACGTCCACCCCACGCAGCGGAGCTACAAGTGAACCTGACCCTGCGCATCTGGCGCCAGTCCGGCCCCCAGGACAAGGGTCGGATGGTGAAGTACCAGGTCGACGACGTCTCACCGGACATGTCGTTCCTGGAGATGCTCGACGTGCTCAACGAGCGGCTCATCCTCGCCGGTGAGGAGCCGGTCGCCTTCGACCACGACTGCCGCGAGGGCATCTGCGGCATGTGCGGCCTCATGATCAACGGCGACGCGCACGGGCCGCAGCGTGGCACCACCGCCTGCCAGCTGCACATGCGGCAGTTCTCCGACGGCGACACCATCGACATCGAGCCGTGGCGGGCCCGGGCCTTCCCGGTCATCAAGGACCTGGTGGTCAACCGCAACGCCTTCGACAAAATCATCGCTGCTGGCGGGTACGTCACCGCGCCCACCGGCAGCGCGCCGGAGGCGCACTCCGTACCGGTGGCCAAGGCCGACGCCGACTCCGCCTTCGAGTCCGCCGCCTGCATCGGCTGCGGCGCCTGCGTGGCGGCCTGCCCGAACGGCTCCGGCATGCTGTTCACCGCCGCCAAGGTCACCCAGCTCTCGCTGCTCCCCCAGGGCCAGCCCGAGCGTTACACCCGGGTGATCGGCATGGTCGACGCGCACGACGAGGCCGGCTTCGGCGGCTGCACCAACGCCGGCGAGTGCACGGTGGTCTGCCCGAAGGGCATCCCGCTGACCACCATCGGCCGCCTCAACCGCGACTACCTGGCCGCCACCACCCGCCACGCCGACACCCCCGGCACCTGACCGCCCCGACCGGACTTCCCCCGTTGACCATGAGGTTGGCGGCAGTCGTTGATCTTCAAACTGCCGCCAACCTCATGATCAACCCCCGCGGGTGGGGGTAGGTCGGTTGAAGGGCGTTGTCGCGGGTAGCAGGTGAGCTACGAGGACGGCGGCGACGAGGGGGCGACATGCGGGCACTGACCTGGCAGGGCAAGCGGGACGTACGGGTCGCGGAGGTGCCCGACCCGAGGATCGAGGACCCTACCGACGCGATCGTGCGGATCACCTCCACCGCCATCTGCGGCTCCGACCTGCACCTGTACGAAGTCCTGGGCCCGTACCTCAAGCCGGGTGACATCCTCGGCCACGAACCGATGGGCATCGTCGAGGAGGTCGGACCCGGGGTGACCCGGCTCAAGCCCGGCGACCGGGTGGTGGTGCCGTTCAACATCTCCTGCGGATCCTGCTGGATGTGCCAGCGGCAGCTCTACGCCCAGTGCGAGACCACCCAGGTCACCGCCGAGGGCAAGGGCGCCGCGCTGTTCGGCTACACCTCCCTCTACGGTGCGGTGCCCGGCGGGCAGGCCCAGTTCCTTCGCGTCCCGTTCGCCGAGTTCGGCCCGATCAAGGTGCCGGACGATGGTCCGGACGAGCGCTGGCTCTACCTCTCCGACATCCTGCCGACCGCCTGGCAGGCGGTGAAGTACGCCGACACCCCGCGCGGCGGCACGCTCGCGGTCTTCGGCCTGGGGCCGGTGGGCCAATTCTGCGCCCGCATCGGCCGCCACCTCGGCGCGGACCGGGTGATCGGCCTCGACGTGGTGCCCGAGCGGCTGGAGATGGCCCGCCGGCACGGCGTGGAGGTGCTGGACATCTCCCAACTCGACGACGTGCCCGGCACGTTGATCGATCTGGTGGACGGACGTGGGCCGGACGCCGTGATCGACGCGGTCGGGATGGAGTCGCACGGCGCGCCGCTGGGCAAGATGGCTCAGGCCGCCGCCGGGCTGCTGCCGGACAAGCTCGCCCAGCCGATGATCGACAAGGTGGCGGTGGACCGGCTGGTCGCGCTCAAGGCCGCGCTCAAGGGCGTCCGGCGCGGGGGCACCGTCTCCATCTCCGGGGTGTACGGCGGCGAGGTCGACCCGTTGCCGCTGATGGAGATGTTCGACCGGGGCATCCAGGTGCGGATGGGTCAGTGCCACGTGCGGCGCTGGACCGACGAGATCATCCCGCTGCTCACCGACGACGACCCGCTCGGCGTGGCCGACCTGCGTACCCACCGGCTGCCGCTGGAGCAGGCGCCGCAGGCGTACGAGATGTTCCAGAAGAAGCAGGACGGCTGCGTGAAGGTCGTTCTCGCCCCGTGAGCCCATCGACGGGATCACCTACGTCGATCCTTCGGCCTAGGGTGTGTCGTGGACACACCAGGGGACCGATGGGAGAGACGAGTGACCATCCGGATGGACCGCAGGACCGCGCTCGGCCTGGGCACCGTGGCGACGGCCGGCACCGTGCTCGGCACCGGAGTGCCCGCCGCCGCTGACCCCGCCGAGGAGGCGGGCACGGCGGGCGGGCCGCGCGACCGGGAACGGCTCGCCGCCCGCATCGCCGCCGTCTTCCAGCGGGAGAGCACCCGGGCCGGCGGCAACTGGCAGGCGTACGTCAGTCTGGCCGGCCCGGACGGGCCGTTGGTCGCGGTGGACGAGTCGGCGGACCTGCGGATCGAGGCGTACAGCGTCAACAAGATCGCCGTGGCGGTCGCGGTGCTGGACAAGGTCGACCGGGGTCTGCTCACCCTCGACCACCAGGTGGAGGTGACCGAGGCGATCGTGGTGACCGGCGGGGACGGCATCTTCAGCCTGGACGGCGCCTACCCCAGCCTGGTCACCGTCGGCCACGTCCTGGCGAACCTGCTGACCGTCTCCGACGACACCGCGGTACGGCTCTGCGGGCTGGTCTGCCCGGCCGCCGAGGTCAACCAAATCCTGGTCGCCAAGGGCTTCCCGAACACCCAGGTGCAGCCGGTGGCCAACCCGAACCGCTTCTTCCTGGGCACCAGCACCCCACGGGAGACGCACGACCTGCTGCGGGCACTTGTCGCCGGCACCCTGCTCTCCCCCGCCTCGACCGATCGCGTGCTGCGGCTGCTGCGCTCGCCGGTGGCCTTCACCGACGGGGTACGCCGTGAGATGTCCTCCGCCGAACGGGCCCGCGTCGCCACCAAGGCCGGCTGGTTCGTCGACGCCCGACACGAAGCGGGAGTGATCTTCGACACTGCCGGTGCGCCACTTGTGACGTACGCCCTCTTCGCCGACGGGCAGCCCGGCGCGGACGACTTCGGCGCCACCCACCCCGCCGTGCAGGCACGGGCCCGGTGGGGCCGGCGGGTCATGGACCTGAGCGCCGGTTTCAACGGTACCGGCACCACCCACCGCGAGCGCACCTACCGCCCCAGCAACGGCGGCTGAACCCGGCCGGTGACGGCTAACGTGGACCTCGGGATCAACCGAGGGGGGACCATGCGGGCGCCGAACAAGCCGAGCGGACGTACGACCGGTCGGCGGATCACCGGGTCGGTGGCGGGCCTGGCCGCGTTGGCCGGGCTCGCCGGAGCGGCCTGGGCCGCGCGGAACGTGCCGGCCGCGATCGGCGGCCGGCTGGCCGGCGCCCGCGCCGAACGGGCGGCCCGGTCACCGCAGTTCCGCGACGGCGTTTTCCACAACCGGACGGACACCCGCACGATGGTGCCCGTCTCCGACCGAAACCTGTTCCGGGAACTGCTCTTCGGCAAGCAGAAGCGTCGGCCGGGCGCACCCGTGCCGCTGCTGCGACCGGCCGCCGAGACCGGGATCGACCCGGAACGCGAGCTGAACATCGTCTGGTACGGCCACGCCTCCACCCTGATCGAGATCGAGGGCAAGCGGGTGCTGCTGGACCCGGTGTGGAGCGACAGGTGCTCCCCGTCGACGGCGGTCGGCCCGCGCCGACTGCACGAACCCCCGGTACGCCTCGACGAACTGCCCCGAATCGACGCGATCCTGATCTCGCACGACCACTACGACCATCTCGACATGGGCACGGTGCGGGAACTGACCGCCCGGCAGTCGGCGCCGTTCCTGGTGCCGCTCGGGGTCGGCGCCCACCTCGACCGCTGGGGCGTCCCGGCGGAGCGGATCATCGAGCTGGACTGGTCGCAGACCCACCGGGTGGCCGAGTTGGAGATCACCTGCACCGCCGCCCAGCACTTCTCCGGCCGGGGCCTGCGCCGCAACGGCACGCTGTGGAGTTCCTGGGTGGTGGCCGGCCAGCAGCGCCGCGTCTACTACACCGGAGACTCCGGCTACTTCGGCGGGTACGCCGAGATCGGCACCGCGCACGGGCCGTTCGACGTGACGCTTATGCAGATCGGCGCGTACGACCGGGCCTGGCCGGGAATCCACATGTTCCCCGAGGAGGCGGTCGCCGCCCACCTGGACCTGCGCGGTGGGCTGTTCATTCCGGTGCACTGGGCCACCTTCAACCTGGCCCTGCACGACTGGTCCGAGCCGGTGGACCGGCTCTGGGCCGAGGCGAAGGCCCGCGACGTACGGCTGGCCGTGCCCCGCCCCGGCGAGCGGGTGGTGGTCGACGACCCACCCCCGGTCGACGGCTGGTGGCAGGCCATCGCCTGAGCCGCCGCCGCCCTGACGGGCCCGACCCGCCTCAGAGGACGAAGGCGTCGGTCCAGAGGGCGCCGGAGCGGCCGGAGAGCGCGTCCAGCATCGCCACCGCCTGACCGTCGGTGAGCTGGGCGACGAAATCCACGATGGCCCGGCCACGTGCCTTGCCGATGCGGTCCGGGGTACGCGGGTGCAGCTCCGCCTCGGCCAGCTCCACCAGGTCGTGCAGCCGCCGGGGCAGCCGGGACTCCTCCTCCGGATCCAGCAGCCACTCCCGCAGCGCGTCGACCAGGGTGTCGAGCAGCCGGGCCTGACCCCGCTGGTGCAACGCCAGGTCGGGACGGGCCAGCACGAATCGGTGGTGCACGAACTTGAGCACCTGCACCTCGTGCCACTGGGCCGGAGCCAGCAGCACGTGCCCGGAGCGTACGGCAGGCTGCTCGACGACGGTGATCGCGTCCACGAAACGGGTGGTCCACCGGGCGGAGAAGCGAGCCACGTACTGCTCCGCCTCGATCGACCCGTCGAACGGCAGCGCGAGCAGCCCCTCGACCAGTTCCTCCCGGACGTGTTCGACGGCGGCGGCGAACGCCTCGTCGTCGGCGATCCAGGCGTCCTTGTGGTGCAGTTGACGGCGCAGCCGCTCGATCGACGAGCCGGGCCGGCGGGCCGAGGTGGCCAGCGCCGAGTCGGTGATCGCCCGCAGATGGCCGCCCTCGCGCTGCCAGGCCATCAGCTCGGCGGCCACCGCACCCTGCTGAAGCACCCCGACCCGGTAGAAGTCCTCCACGTCGTGGATGGCGTACGCGATGTCGTCGGCGGTGTCCATCACCGACGCCTCGACGGTCTGCTGCCAGTCGGCGATCCGGCCGGCGAACGGTGCCCGGGCCTGCCGCAGGTCGTCCAGTTCCGTGCGGTACGCCCCGAACTTCAGCGAGCCGCTGTCCGGGTCGTCGGGCGGCGGGGTCGCGCCGCGCGGCGGCGGATCCATCGTCCGGGGGTGCGGGTCGGGGTGGTCCAGCCGGGTCCACGGGTACTTCAACATCGCCGCCCGCACCGCGGCGGTCAGGTCCAGGCCGGTGGTCGCCGCGCCCCGGATCTCGGTCGAGGTGACGATCCGGTACGACTGGGCGTTGCCCTCGAACCCGTCGGTCAGGCCGAGCCGGTGCCGGGCCAGCCGGTCCAGCACCCGCTCCCCCAGGTGCCCGAAGGGCGGGTGCCCGAGGTCGTGGGCGAGCGCGGCGGCCTCCACCACGTCCGGGTCGCAGCCGCCGAGCTTCTCCACCAGGTCACGCTGGTGGTCGTCGGCGGTGAGCCGCTCGGCGATCGCCCGGGCCACCTGGGCGACCTTCAGGCTGTGGGTGAGCCGGTTGTGCACCAGCAGCCCGGACCCGCCCGGGCTGACCACCTGGGTGACGCCGCCGAGCCGGGTGAAGAACGGCGAGCCGACGATGCGGTCCCGGTCGGCCCGGAACGGGCTGGTGGCCAGGTCGCCGAGGGTCCGCGCGCTGCCGCCGAAGAGGCGGCGCGCCCGGGGGTCCGCAGGTGGTTCCATGATCGCCACGGTAGCCCGGCAGAATGCACCACGGAACCCACACCCGAAGGCGGAGCGACAACGTGACCCTCTCTGTTCATCAGCGGATCGCCGAGGAACTCGGCGTCGCCGAGCGCCAGGTACGCGCGGCCGTGGAGCTGCTCGACGGTGGTGCCACCGTGCCGTTCATCGCGCGTTACCGGAAAGAGGCCACCGGCCTGCTCGACGACACCCAGCTGCGTACCCTGGAAGAGCGCCTGCGGTACCTGCGCGAGCTGGACGAGCGGCGCGCGGCGGTGCTGGAGTCCATCCGTTCCCAGGGCAAGCTCGACGAGGCCCTGGAAGCACAGATCATGGCGGCCGACTCGAAGTCCCGCCTGGAGGACATCTACCTGCCGTACAAGCCAAAGCGGCGGACCCGGGCGCAGATCGCCCGCGAGGCCGGGCTGGAGCCCCTCGCGGACACGCTGCTCGGCGACCCGACCCAGGATCCCCGCTCGGTGGCGGCGGCGTACGTCGACGCCGACAAGGGGGTTGCCGACGCCGCCGCCGCGCTGGACGGGGCGCGGGCCATCCTGATCGAGCGGTTCGCCGAGGACGCCGACCTGATCGGCACGCTGCGCGAGCAGATGTGGTCGCGGGGCCGGCTGGTGTCCCGGGTACGCGAGGGACAGGAGAGCGCCGGGGCGAAGTTCGCCGACTACTTCGACTTCGCCGAGCCGTACCCGAAGCTGCCCTCGCACCGCATCCTGGCCATGTTCCGGGGCGAGAAGGAGGGCGTGCTCGACCTGACCATGGACCCGGAGGCCGAGGGCGACGTCGACGCGGCGGTGACCGGGCCGACCCGCTACGAGGCCGCGATCGCCGGCCGGTTCGGGGTCAGCGACCAGGGGCGGCCCGCCGACCGCTGGCTGGCCGACACGGTGCGCTGGGCCTGGCGTACCCGCATCCTCATCCACCTCGGCGCGGACCTGCGGATGCGGCTCTGGCAGGCGGCCGAGGAGGAGGCCGTCCGGGTCTTCGCCACCAACCTGCGCGACCTGCTGCTGGCCGCGCCGGCCGGCGCCCGGCCCACCATGGGGCTGGACCCGGGCCTGCGGACCGGGGTGAAGGTGGCGGTGGTGGACGCCACCGGCAAGGTGGTCGCCACCGACACCATCTACCCGCACGAGCCGCGCCGGCAGTGGGACGCCTCCCTACACACCCTCGCCACGCTGGCCGCCGCGCACGGGGTCGAGCTGATCGCCATCGGCAACGGCACCGCCAGCCGGGAAACCGACAAGCTGGCCGGTGACCTGATCAAGCGGCACCCGGAGTTGAAGCTGACAAAGGTGGTGGTCTCCGAGGCCGGCGCGTCGGTCTACTCGGCCTCCGCGTACGCCGCGCAGGAGCTGCCCGGCCTGGACGTGTCGTTGCGTGGCGCGGTCTCCATCGCCCGCCGGCTGCAGGACCCGCTCGCCGAGCTGGTGAAGATCGACCCGCGCTCCATCGGCGTCGGGCAGTACCAGCACGACCTGTCCGAGGTGAAGCTGTCCCGGTCGCTGGACGCCGTGGTGGAGGACTGCGTCAACGGCGTCGGCGTGGACGTGAACACCGCCTCCGCGCCGCTGCTGACCCGGGTCTCCGGCATCGGCGCCGGGCTGGCCGAGAACATCGTGCTGCACCGGGACGCCAACGGCCCGTTCCGCACCCGGGCCGAGCTGAAGAAGGTCGCCCGGCTCGGCCCGAAGGCGTTCGAGCAGTGCGCCGGCTTCCTGCGCATCCCCGGCGGCGACGACCCGCTGGACTCCTCAAGCGTGCACCCCGAGGCGTACCCGGTGGTGCGCCGGATCCTCGCCTCGACCGGTCAGGACCTGCGCTCGATCATCGGCAAGAGCGCCATCCTGCGGGGGCTGCGCGCCACCGACTTCGTCGACGACACGTTCGGCCTGCCCACCGTCACCGACATCCTCGCCGAGTTGGAGAAGCCGGGCCGCGACCCACGGCCGGAGTTCAAGACCGCCACCTTCGTCGAGGGCGTCGAAAAGATCAGCGACCTGACGCCCGGGATGGTGCTGGAAGGCGTGGTCACCAACGTCGCCGCGTTCGGCGCGTTCGTGGACGTCGGCGTGCACCAGGACGGCCTGGTGCACGTGTCGGCGATGTCCCGCACCTTCGTGAAGGATCCCCGCGACGTGGTCAAGTCCGGCGACGTGGTGAAGGTCAAGGTGCTGGACGTCGACGTGCCGCGCAAGCGCATCTCGCTGACCCTCCGCCTGGACGACGAGTCCGAGCCCGGCGCCGGACGTGGTGGCGGCCGGGACGGCGCGGCCGGGCACGACCGTGGTAGCCAGGGCGGTCGGGGTAGCCAGGGCGGTCGGGGTGGCCAGGGCGGTCGGGGTGGCCAGGGCCGCGATGGGCAGGGCCGCGGCGCGCAGGGCAGGCAGGTGCGCCAGGGACGCGGTGCGGCGGCACCCGCCGACGGCGCGATGGCCGACGCGCTGCGCCGCGCCGGTCTGCTCTAGAGAGCCTCCTTCGTCAACGGCCGTGGCCGACGGGACGCATACCCGGTCCCGCCGGACACGGCCGTTGGCACCAGCCGAGGCATACACCACCTCGCGCCCTTTGCTCTGCTTCAACGGACGCAACGGTTCCGAGGCACCGCTGGTGCGTGGGTTGAAGCAGAGCAAAGGGCGTCAACCCACACACCGATCGGGTTCAACACATCGGACAACTTCGCGGGTATTGCTGCCTCAACCCGTCGCGAGACCGCAGCATCCCTGAAGTTGCTGACGGTGCCAGGGGTAGCGGGTGGGGGAAGAGGAGCGCCGAAAGGCGGGTAGCGGGTGGCGTACCGTCGGGTCGTGGTGAGCGACGGCGGCCCGGACTGGCGAGAAGCGCGACAGCAGGCGGTGTTGGCGCACGCGGCGGCCGCGCAGCGGCGCCGGGAGGCCGAGCAGGCGGAGGCGGCAGCGCTGGTCGGCGCGTTCGTCGCCGAGGCGCGGCGGCGCGGCCTTGCCACCACCCGACTTGTCGCCCGTTCCTATGACGGCCGGGCCCGCTATCGGACCGGCCTGCACGGCTGGTACATCGACCGGGCGCACAGCCGGGCTGTCGACGTGGACGGCCGTTTTCACCTGCTGACCGTGCCGCGCTCGCTGCGCGCCCGGCTCCTCGGCGCGGATCCGCAGCCCGACCCGGCCCCGCTGATCGTCGGCGAGGGTGCCCGGGACGGCGAGTCGCTACCACTGCGGATCATGTTGCAACGGCGGCTCGACGCGGGCGACGCAGACCTCTGACCAGCGGCTACGCGACACACCCGAGCTGACGCGGCGCGCCGGGACGCGTGTCCTTTGCGTGTCCTCGCGGGTTGACGTGTCGGGATCCGTGTCGACTGTCGCTATTTTCCGATGTCACGAGCGGTCAGTCTGATACAACCCGTTTGTCTGCTATGACCGGTTGACGTACGGAGGTCAGAACGGTGCCCGTATCCTCGGTGACCGCGCCGACACGCCCGCCCCGGCCCGCGCGGCCGGACGACCCGGTCAAACGGCTGTTCGACGTGGTCGTCGCGACCGCGTTGCTGCTGCTGACCGCGCCGCTGATGGCGGCAGTCGCGGCGGCCGTCGCGGTGCGGCTGGGCCGACCGGTGCTGTTCCGGCAGTGCCGCATCGGGCGGGACGATCGACCGTTCGAGTTGATCAAATTTCGCACCATGCGGGCACCTGATTCGGCCCGGGGGCTGCTGACCGACGCCGACCGGCTCACCCCGCTCGGCCGCTGGCTGCGGGCCACCAGCCTGGACGAACTGCCGACGCTCTGGTGCGTGCTACGCGGTGACATGAGCATCGTCGGTCCCCGACCGCTGCTGCCGGAGTACCTCAGCAGGTACTCCCCCACCCAGGCGCGACGGCACGAGGTCCGCCCGGGCATCACCGGGCTCGCCCAGGTACGCGGGCGCAACAGCCTCGACTGGGACGCCAAGTTCTCGCTCGACGTGGAGTACGTGACCAGCCGCAGCCTCCGCCTCGACCTGTCGATCCTGGCCGCCACCGTCGGCACGGTGCTGCGCCGGGACGGCATCTCGGCCGACGGCAACGCCACCATGCCCGAGTTCCTCGGGAGCCGACGATGACCGACACCATTCTCCTGTCCTCGCCGGACATCGGACCGCTGGAGGAGTCGTACCTGATCGCGGCGCTGCGCTCCGGCTGGGTGGCGCCGGTCGGTCCGGATCTCGACGCCTTCGAGCGGGAGGTCGCCGCCCGGGTGGGCACCCGGAGCGCGGTGGCGGTCAGTTCCGGCACCGCCGCGCTGCACCTAGCGCTGCTGGGGCTTGGCGTCGGCCCGGGCGATGTGGTGCTGGTACCCACGCTGACCTTCGTCGCCACCGCCAACGCGGTCCGCTACACCAGGGCCCGACCGGTCTTCGTCGACTGCGATCCGCGCACCGGCAACATCGACGTCGCGCTCGTCGCTGAACTGCTACATGACCTGCGCTCGCGTGGGGAGCGGATCGGCGCGGTGATCCCGGTCGACATGTTCGGCAGCTGCGCCGACTACACCGCGCTGCTGCCGATCTGCGCCGCCGCAGGCGTTCCGGTGATCGAGGATGCCGCGGAGGCGCTCGGCGCCACGCATCTCGGCCGGCCGGCCGGTTCCTTCGGCCGGGTTGGTGCCCTCTCCTTCAACGGAAACAAGATCATGACCACCTCCGGCGGCGGCATGCTCGTCGGCGACGACCTGACGTTGCTCGACCGGGCGCGACACCTGTCCACCCAGGCACGCGAGCCGGTGCCGCACTATGAGCACCTGGAGACCGGTTACAACTACCGGTTGAGCAACCTGCTCGCGGCGTTGGGCCGAGCCCAGCTGATTCGGCTGGACGGCATGATCGACCGTCGGCGGCGACTACGCGACCGGTACGCCAAACTCTTCGCGCCGGTACCGGGGGCCGACCTGGTCGGCGCCGAGGACACCGGATCGAACTGCTGGCTGACCAGCATCCGGGTGGACCCGCGCCGTTCCGGCTGGACCGCGGCGGACCTGGCCGCCCACCTGGCCGCCCGGCACATCGAGACCCGTCCGGTGTGGAAACCGATGCACCTGCAACCGGCGTACGCCGACACGGAGAGCCGGCTCACCGGAGCCGCCGAGCGGCTTTACGCCGAGGGGTTGACCCTGCCCAGCGGCAGCGCTCTCACCGAACCGCAGGTGACCGCCGTGCTCTCGGCGATCGACGAGTTTCTGGTGGCACGGACCGGAGTCCCGGCGGCGTGACGGTACCCCTGGTCATCGTCGGCTGCGGCGGACACGGTCGGGAGATCCTGACCATCGCCCGCGCCGTGAATGCCGCTGCCCTCCTGCCCCGTTGGCAGGTGCTGGGCTTCGTGGACGACGGTCCGAACGAGGTGAACCTCAAGCAGATGCAGCAGCTCGACGTGCCGTACCTCGGGGGCATGGCCTGGTTCGCCGAAGCACCCGCCGACACCCATCACGTCATCGGCGTCGGTGACCCACGGATCCGGCGTGCGGTCGCCGAACGGATCGACAGGTACGGGGTGCCGGCGGCCAGTCTCGTACATCCCGACGCCACGCTCGACCCGGACCTGCGGCACGGCCCGGGTCTGGTCGCCTTTGCCGGGGCACGGGTCACCACAAACGTGACTCTCGGGCGGCACGTGCATCTCAACCAGAACTGCACCGTCGGGCACGACTGCGAACTCGCCGACCACGTGTCGGTGAATCCGCTGGCGGCGGTCTCCGGGGAGTGCCGGCTGGCGGAGGGCGTACTCGTCGGCACCACCGCCGCCGTGCTGCAGGGGTTGCGGGTCGGCCGGGACAGCACCGTCGGCGCGGGCGCCTGTGTGGTGCGTGACGTGCCCGCCGGCGTCGTGGTCAAGGGCGTGCCGGCCCGCTGACCGCTCCGGTCACCAGGACCGATGAGCCGGCTGGTCAGCCTGCCCGAAGCGATTCGCCATCAATCGCCGAAAAGCCAACAAAGCACTCATACGGCATGTAACAAGGACAGGAGCGTATTGCTCCTTCCGCTCGCCCCGGGCGGAAGTGGTCGACAGCACAGGAGCCGCAGATGCGGGACACACAGACCAGCCGGCACCCGGACCCGACGGCGCGCCGGAGCAGGATCCGGTGGCGCACCCTGGCGTTCCTCGCCACCGACGCCACGGCCTGGGTGGGTGGGTTCGTCGCTGCCGCCTGGACCCGCTACGAGTTCGC
Source organism: Micromonospora sediminimaris (assembly GCF_016863575.1). NCBI lineage: Bacteria > Bacillati > Actinomycetota > Actinomycetes > Micromonosporales > Micromonosporaceae > Micromonospora > Micromonospora sediminimaris. The sequence continues at coordinate 22,703 of NZ_BOPD01000015.1, read as the reverse complement.
CCTGACCACCACCCAGCTGACCCGCGCCGCCGGCTGTGGATTGATCGCCGCCGGGCTGCACGTGGCGGTGGCCGGGGCGCGCCGGGTGCGCTCGGGACGCCACCCGCTCGGCAGTCTCCAGGAGGTTCGCGGGCTGGCCGGAACCGCCCTCACCACGGTCGCGATCGTGCTGCTCGGCGTACTGCCGGCACCGGAACGGCCGGTGCCGGCGAGCACGCCGCTGGTCGGCGGCGCGCTCGCCCTGCTGTTCATGCTCGCCGTCCGCTTCGTCTACCGGCACCAGCGCGACCTGGCCCTGCGCCCGGATGTTCGCTCGTCGGCCCCGGTACTGCTGTTCGGGATGGGCGACGCCGGCCAGGGCCTGCTCCGCGCGCTGCTCACCGACCCACGCAGCCGCTACCGGCCCGTCGGTGCCCTCGACGACGACCCGGACAAGCGCAACCTCTGCGTCGACGGCATCCGGGTGCTCGGCGGGCGCGGTGACGTCGCCGAGGCGGTACGCCGCAGCGGCGCCACCACCGTGATCTTCTCGGTCGCGAACGCCGACGCCGCGCTCATCCGGCAGATCCGGGAGGCAACCCTGAACACCGGCGCGGCGTTCAAGGTGCTCCCGCCGGTACGCGACCTGGTCGACCACCGGATCACCGTGACCGACGTACGCGACGTGCGGATCAGCGACCTGCTCGGCCGCCGGCAGGTGGTCGCCGAGATGGCGGTACGGACCAACGGCCTCACCGGCCGGCGGATCCTGGTCACCGGCGCCGGTGGGTCGATCGGCTCCGAACTGTGCCGCCAGGTGATGAAGGCCGACCCGGGCGAGCTGATGATGCTCGACCGCGACGAGTCCGCGCTGCACGCCCTTCAGATGTCGCTCAACGGCCGCGCGATGCTCGACGGACCCGAACTGATCCTGGCCGACCTGCGCGACGACGAGGCGATCCGGCGGATCATCCGGGACCGCCGCCCTGAGATCATCTTCCACGCCGCCGCGCTCAAGCACCTCACCCTGCTCGAACGGCACCCCGGCGAGGCGGTCAAGACAAACGTGTGGGGCACCCTGTCGGTGCTCGACGCCTGCCAGGACGTGGCGAAGTTCGTCAACATCTCCACCGACAAGGCCGCCGACCCGATAAGCGTCCTGGGCTACTCCAAGCGGATCACCGAACGGCTGACCGCGCACGCCGCCTCACGCTTCCCCGGCACCTTCCTCAGTGTCCGCTTCGGAAACGTGCTGAGCAGCCGAGGCTCGGTGGTCACCGCCTTCCAGCGACAGATCGAGGCGGGCAACCCGCTCACCGTCACCCACCCCGAGGTGACCCGGTACCTGATGACCATGCAGGAGGCGGTGCACCTGGTGCTCCAGGCCACCGAGATCGGCCGTGACGGCGAGGCACTCGTGCTCGACATGGGCGAGCCGGTACGCATCGCCGACCTCGCCCGACAGATGGCCGAGCAGGCCGGCAGCGACGTACCGATCGTTTACACCGGCCTGCGTCCGGGCGAGAAGCTGCACGAGGACCTGCTCGGCACCGGCGAGACCGACGCCCGCCCGCTGCACCCGCTGGTGTCGCACGTCGCGGTGCCTCCGCTCGATCCGCTGGAGGTCAGCGGCCTGGACCCGTTCGACGACCCGGCGAAGGTCATCGCCGAACTCGCCCGCCTCAGCGGCCAACCGGCCGGTCGCGTCAGCGACACCGTCCTGGGTGGCCTCCCGCTGCCCCGGTAGCAGCCACCGCACCGACGAGGGCTGGTGACCGATCCCGGTCACCAGCCCTTGTCATCGCTCACCGACGGATGCCCGCCCAGTCGTGGTGCCGTCGCACGGTCGACAGGATGAAGTTCACCACCAGTCGGGACGTATCGGTGACCTGGTAGTCAGCCGGACAGGAGACGCCGGCCACCGCCACCTGGTCGATCGCCACCCGGACTGCCTCGACGATGCCGTCACGGTCCAGGCCCGTCATGATGATGCCTCCGGCGTCGAGCGCCTCCGGGCGCTCCATGGAGTCGCGCAAGGTCACCGCAGGGAAGCCGAGGATCGCGGCCTCCTCGCTGATCGTGCCGCTGTCGGAGAGGACGCACCGGGCCTGGGTCTGCAGGCGTACGTAGTCGAAGAAGCCGAAGGGCTCGTGGAAGGCGATGCCGTCAAGGTCTGTCCCATCGTCGGTCAACGACTCCAGCCGTTTGCGGGTACGTGGATGGGTGGAAACCAGCACGGTCAGGCCCCACTCGGCACGGACGGCCCGCAGGCAGTCGAGCAGCCGCCGCAGTCGGGCGGGATCGTCCACGTTCTCCTCCCGGTGGGCACTGACCACGAAATACCCCCCGGGCTCCAGCTCCAACTGGTGCAGAATCGGTGACGCCTCGATCTCGGGCCGGTAGTGGTCGAGCACCTCCCGCATCGGCGAGCCGGTGTGCAGGATCCGTCGAGGATGCAGTCCCTCGGCGAGCAGATTGCGGCGAGCGTGCTCGCTGTAGACCAGGTTGAAATCGGCGACGTGATCGACCAGACGGCGGTTGGTCTCCTCCGGCACGTTGAGGTCGAAGCACCGGTTTCCCGCCTCCATGTGGTAGACGGGCACCCGCATCCGCCGTGCCATCACCGCAGCGATGGCGCTGTTGGTGTCGCCGAGCACGAGTAGCGCGTCCGGCCGCAGCTCGCGGATCGCTTCCTCGACGCCGACGAGGACGCCACCGAGCACCCGCCCGAGCGAAGACGTGTCCACCCGAAGAAAGCGGTCGGGCTCCCGAATCCTCATCTCCGCGAAGAAGACGTCGGACAGCGACCGGTCCCAGTTCTGGCCGGTGTGAACGAGCACATGGTCGACCGTTCGGTCAAATCGCTCCGTGATCCGGGACAGCCGAATGATTTCTGGTCGCGTTCCCACCACGGTCATGACCCGCGTCATCGCCCCACCCTTCGCACGGCCGGCTCCGAACATGGGCCGGCAACGGACCGTGGTTTAACGAATCAAACGGTCCGGAGGTAACGTTAATGAAGTGCGAGCAATCGTCATTTTGTTGAATCTTAGATCGATTCCTCAATCGCGACTCACCCAGAGTTGTGGAGCTGTATGGTCCGATTCGATGCGAATCACCAGCTCCCCCAGGGGCCGCAGGGAAAGACAGGAGGAAATGTGGATTCCTCGCTTTCGGACCGCCATTTCTTGATCACCGGCGGCACCGGCTCCTTCGGGCAGACGATGGTCTCCCGGCTGCTCCAAGCCGGTGCCGCAGAGGTCCGCGTACTCAGCCGCGACGAGTCCAAGCAGGACGCCATGCGACACCGGCTGCGCGACGACCGGGTGCGCTACTACGTCGGGGACGTCCGGGATTTCGACAGCGTCCACAAGGCGGCGCGAGGTGTTGAGTTCGTCTTCCACGCGGCAGCCCTGAAGCAGGTGCCGTCCTGCGAGTTCTTTCCGTTGGAGGCGGTCCGGACCAACGTGCTGGGCAGCGCCAACGTCGTCGACGCCTGCGAGCGCAACGGCATCGAGACACTGGTGCTGCTCAGCACGGACAAGGCCGTCTACCCCATCAACGCGATGGGCATGACCAAGGCGCTGATGGAGAAGGTCGCCCAGGCGCACGCGCGGAACAACCCGTCGGCACGGACGCGGGTCTGCTGCGTCCGCTACGGCAACGTCATGTATTCGCGGGGCTCGGTCATCCCGCTGTTCATCGAGCAGATCCGCAACGGCCTGGCTCCGACGGTGACCGAGCCGAGCATGACCCGGTTCCTGATGTCGCTGGGGCAGTCCGTCGAGCTGGTCGAGCACGCGTTCCGACACGGCGAGCCCGGCGACATCTTCATCCGCAAGGCGGGCGCCTGCACCATCGCCGACCTCGCTACCGCGCTGTGCAACCTGTTCGGCGTTCCGGCGAAGTTCGAGGTGCTCGGCACCCGGCACGGCGAGAAGTTGTACGAGACGCTGGCCAGCCGGGAAGACCTGGCTCGGGCCGAAGACTTCGGCGACTTCCTGCGGGTACCGATCGACAGCCGCGACCTCAACTACGCCCTGTACTTCGACGAGGGCGACACCCGCCAGGAGCACATCGCGGACTACCACTCGCACAACGCCCGGCGGCTCGACGTCCCCGAGATCATGTCGCTGCTGCTGACTCTGCCGGAGGTCCGTGCGCAGTTGGACGAGGTCGGCCAGCCGACCGAGTTCCGGGACACGTGAGCGGGACCGAGGCGGTCGACCCGACGGTCACCCGGGTCGCGTTGATCAGCCAGTTCTTCCCGCCAGAACCGGTGCCCATTCCGCTGGGTCTCACCCGCTGCCTACGCCGGCAGGGCTTCGAGGTGGACGTACTGACCGGGGTGCCCAACTATCCGACCGGCATCGTCCACCCGGGTTACTCACACCGGCGGCCAGTCGTAGACCACGTGGACGGCCTCCGGGTGTTGCGGACTCCGTTGCACCCCAGCCACGACCGGTCCGCTGCGGGCCGTGCCACGAACTACCTGAGCTGGGCGACGTCCTCAACGCTGTTGGGCGCGTCACTCCTGCGTACCGCCGACGTAGCGCTCGTCTACTCGTCGCCGGCCACTGCGGCGACCGCAGCCCTGGCCGCCCGGCTGCGGTGGGGAATCCCGTACGTGCTGATGGTGATGGACCTCTGGCCAGACTCGGTCTTCGCCACTGGTTTCCTCACCCGCGGTCTGGCTCGCCGGGTAGCGGAGACGACGCTGAGCCGGTTCACAGATGTCGCCTACCGTCAGGCCGAACACGTCACCGTCCCGTCCCCCGGGCTACGGGAAACGCTCGTCGCACGAGGTGTGCCCACGGAGAAGGTGTCCGTCGTCTACAACTGGGCCGACGAGAAGCTCATGCAGCCGACCGAGCCCGACCCGCACCTGCGCAACAGTCTGGGCCTGTCGCCCGACGACTTCGTGGTGCTGTACGGCGGGAACCACGGACCGGCGCAGGACCTCGGCGTCGCGGTCGCGGCCATGGGCCGGCTCCGCGACCTGACCGACGTTCACCTGGTGCTGGTCGGCGACGGGGTTAGCAAATCGGCTCTGCGTACGACGACTGCCCAACTCGGCCTCCGTACGGTCCATTTCGTCGACCCGGTCCCACCGGAGCGCATGGCCGCCGTGATGGCCGCTGCCGACATCCAGCTCGTCTGCCTCGCCGACGAGCCGCTGTTCCGGATCACCATGCCGAGCAAGGTGCAGACCATTCTCGCCTGCGGCCAACCGATCCTGTCCTGCGCACCCGGCGAGGCCGCCCGGGCGGTGGCCGACGCCGGTGCCGGATTCACCACTGCTCCGGGCGATCCGCAGAGGCTGGCCCAGACCATCCGGCTGGCCCACGCCACGCCTCGCGCGCAGCTAAGGGCGATGGGGCAGGCCGGTCTCGACCACTACCGGCTTCTCATGAGCGAGGCGGCCAACGCCCAGCTCCTCGCCGAGCTGCTGGCCGCGGCGGCCGCGAAGGGCGGCAGCAGGCCCGACCGAAAGCGGGTGCGACGATGAACCGACGGATACTCGTCCTGGGCGCCACCGGAATGCTCGGGCACACCCTGATGCGGGAACTGCACGACGCCCCCGGCGTCGAAGTGCACGGCACCGCGCGGAGCAGCGCCGGCTTGCCGCCGACGGTCGCAGCACGAGTCAGCACGGGGATCGACGTGCTCGCCCACGGGCGGATGGGCCGCCTGCTCGACCAGGTCGCCCCCGACGTGGTGGTCAACTGCGTGGGCGTGATCAAGCAGCGGCCCGAGGTACAGAACGCCGTACACACCGTCACCGTCAACGCCCTGTTCCCGCACCAGCTGGCCGAGGAGTGCGTACAACGCGGCGTACGTCTGGTGCACGTCAGCACCGACTGCGTCTTCTCCGGCGACCGGGGCGGCTACGTGGAGACCGACATCCCCGACCCGCCGGACCTGTACGGCCGGTCGAAGCTGCTCGGCGAGGTCGACCGCGCACCGGCCCTGACGCTGCGCACGTCGATCATCGGCCACGAGCTGAGCGGTCACCGTTCCCTGGTCGACTGGTTCCTCTCCCAGCGTGGCGTTGTGTCCGGCTACACCAAGGCGATCTACAGTGGCATCACCACCGTGGAGTTTGCCCGGCTGCTGCGGTCGGTGGTGCTGCCGAGAGAGGACCTCACCGGCCTCTACCACGTGGCGGCGACGCCCATATCGAAGTACGAGCTGCTCAAGCTGATTGCGGACACGTACGGCTGGACCGGTGACGTCGTCCAGCACGACGCATTCGTCTGCGACCGCTCCATGAATGCCGACGCCCTGGCGCAGGTCACCGGGTACCGCCCGCCCTCCTGGCCGGAGATGATCTACCGTCTGGCAGAGGCACGGGTGCGGTGGACCCGTAACGGCTTCGTCTCCGTTAGCCGAGAAGCCACCACACGACGACTGTCATCGAACGGGCCACCCGGTATGGCGACTGCCCCTCTCTCGCGGAGCTGACGCAGATGATCACCCTTTTCCTTCCGGTCCTCGGACTCGCCGTGGTTCACTACGCGGTCGCGATGCGCCGGTACGGCCTACTCACACCAGACGGCCTCTTCGTGGTCTGCCAACTGCTGATGCTCTACGGCACCGTGCGGCTTGTCGACATCGAGTCCGAGACAGAACTGTTCTACGCACAGCTAATGGCCGCCGCTGTAGCTCTATACATCATCGCCAGCATGGTGACCAGTCTGGCCATGCAGCACTTCGCACGCCAGAGCGGGACCAGGGCCGTGAACTCCGACTATTCGGTCACGTTGGTAGCGCCTACTGGTTCAATCCTGTTAGTTATCGCAGTATCGGTCGTCGTGACGGTCGCCTACTTCACCGCCGTCGGATACAGCGCCTTCTTTCTTGGCCTGCAGGGCCAACTCGACGGGACACCGGCGGATATAGCCAACCTGCGCCTTGATTCGTATGCCGGCGAAAAATACCTGTTCCCAGGATTCGTCAATCAGTTTAAAAACGCCATCCTGCCAGCACTGACCCTCGTGGTAGCCGTGTGGTCGTTCAGCCGAGGCGGCCTCGTCGCACGGGCGGGCTCGGCGGCCCTCATTGTGCTGTCCGCTGCCGCGCTGCTAGGCACCGGGCAACGTGGCGCCTTGGTCGTGTTCCTGACCACCGCGATTGTCTACGCCTACCTGCACAACCGGCGAAGCCTGCCACGGGCGGCCGTCCTCCCGATCGTGCTGGGGCTGCCCCTCGTGATGCTGGCGACCTATGTCCTGGCTCGGCGTGACGGGCAGAGCGAAAGTCCGCTACGAGCCGTGACAGCCGATCTCATCGACCGCTTCGTGCACGACAACCAGGCGTCCGGCATCGCCGCCTTTAACTACACGTCCATGCTGCCGGTTCGCAATGGCGGCGAGTGGCTTGAGGGACTACTCAGTGTCCTGCCCGGCCACCGCGGAAGCACACTCAGCTCCGAGATCTTCTATACCGTTTACTGGTCCACCCGCGGCACGTCTCCACCATCGCTCTGGGGCTCAATCCACTACAACTTCGACACGGTTGGACTGATTGTCCTGGCCGCCCTGTTCGGCATCTCGCTCCAAATCCTCACCCAGCGCTCCCTGCGCAGACGGCGGTACAATTCTCTTCAATTGGTGGGAATTGCAGGGATCACCGTCGTTCTCGGCACCTGGATCGCTGGCGGAATCGAGACGCCACTGAACGTCGGCTTGGTCAGCTACCTCGGACTGTGGTTTTGGGGCGGACGGATGGGCGGCCGGCGGCGGCATTCAGCCACCCGTGCAGATCGGACGGCCGCGACGTCGCGGCCCTTCGAGGTACCGGCACCCGACATCTATCGGCCGGGTCACGCAGCAGCCGGGCAGCAGGTCTCCGGACGGGTCTGACCGGCGTGCGGATGCTGTCAGACAGGAACACCCCCGATGACATGACATTGGGCAATGCTCCTCGGCGGCACCGGGCCGCTTTCCGCTGGTGCTACCGCCAGCGGCTGGGCAGCAGCCACCGGGGAGTATTGAGCATCGCCTCGGGAAGCGCCGGAGGACAGTTGCTCCTGCTGCTCGCCGCACCGGTACTCGCCCGAATGTACAGCCCGGCCGACTTCGGGGCCTTCGCCGTACTCGGCACGCTCGCCACGACCCTAGGTGCGGTGGCCTCTGGCCGCTTCGAACTCGCGGTGCCACTACCGGAGCGGGACCAAGAGGCCCACGACCTAGTGGCGGTGGGTCTGCTGGCGGCCCTCGGTACGGCGCTGGCCGGCACAGCCGTGCTCATGGTGGCCAGAGGCGAAATCGCGGCGCTGTTCAACCAGCCGGCACTGTCGTCGTGGTTGTGGCTGACACCGTGGACGGCAGCGGCGATTGCCGCCGTCCAGGTGCTAAACCAGTTGGCCATCCGGTATCAGCGATATCCCGCAATTGGCCGGCGCAACTTTTTCCAGGCCGGCGCAACCTTGCTGACACAGATCGGTGCCGGGCTGATGGGGCTGCGGGTCGGAGGCCTGGCCCTGGGGCTGGGCGTCGGCCAGACCGTGGGCGCGCTCAGCCTCCTCCCCGGCATGCGCCGCCGGAGCGGTGACGGGAAGCCAGAGACACGCCACCGCAGCCTGTGGCGGACGGCCCTCAAGCACCGAAGATTTCCCCTGCTACTCGCTCCGTCGGGGCTGCTCAATGTGCTGGGGCTGCAACTTCCCGTCCTGCTAATCGCCTACTACTACGGGAGTGCGGTAGCCGGATGGTTTGGCTTCACCCAGCGGGTGCTCGCCATTCCTGTCGGGCTGCTTGGTCTAGCCGTCGCGCAGGTGTACCTTGCCGAGCTGTCACGGGCAGCGCGGACAGGCGGCGGACAGGCAGCGGCGCTTTTTCTGCAGGTCAGCCGGCAACTGGGGATGGTCGCCGCTCCCGGGGCACTGCTCATCGCCTTCGCCGTACCACCTGCCTTTACGCGGGTGTTCGGGGCCGAGTGGAGCACGAGCGGCACGTACGTACAGGCGCTGGCCGTCTTCACAGCGGCGCAGCTCGTCGGTTCATCGCTGTCCCAGACCCTGATCGTCTTCGGAAGGCAGGGTCTTCAGCTCGCTTGGGACGTGGGCCGGCTGCTTCTGGTTGCAGCGGCGGTCATGATCACCGCTCGGTCCGGAGGCTCGGCACTGGCGGCGGTGTGGGCATTCGGCCTCTCCGCAGCCAGTGCCTACGGCGCATCCTGGCTACTTTCGTACCACGTCGTCACGAGCGCACGCGGGCAGGAATCGTCGCACAAGTCAGAGCAGGCGCCTCCCGCCCTAGCAGACAGCCGGTGACGTCGATGCCTCGGTACCTCTGCTGGCTGGCGGACCGCCCTGCGCAAGGGTACTCGCAACGCGGAGAACCTCTGGTTCGTTGAGCCAAGGGTTCCCGTCGCCGATCCGGCTGGCTACGCGACGGCTCTCCGACCCCGTCCCTACCGGTACGGCCGTTGCGCACAGCAGCGCGGCGGACCCAGAAGAATGGGCGTTCGCATGACAACCGACACAAGTCTCATCTTGTGCGACCTCTCACCTTTCCGGCATTCCACTAGGACGCGGAAGATCGCGGTGACGGCCGCGCCCCACCTGCCCGGCCCCACCCGGGCGATCACGCTCGCCAAGGTTGGCCGCAACGGCGCGGCCGACGATGCCGGGCTATCTCGGATCGACGGCATCGAGGTGGAGCAGCTTCCGGTGGGCCGCATCGACCAGAGACGCAGGCTTACCGCCTCGATCCGCAACCTGATCACCGTCTACCTCCCCGCCCTGTGGCACCTGCGCAAGCGGGTCCTCGCCACCCGGGCCAGGACTGTATTCGTAGGGCACATCGCGTTGTTTTGGATTGGCCTGGCGCACCGTCGACGTTGGGGCAGTCAGGTGATCCTGAACGGAAGGGAACGTCCGGGCGGTATCCGCACCCGGGGCTCGCTCGCCACCTGGTTCTCGCGGATGGAACCCGCCCTGCTCAGGCTCGTAGCGCGACGCGCCCCCGTGACTGTGGTGGCGGTTTGCGAGAGTCACGCGGCACAGTTCCGCAGGCTTGGCCTCGACGATGTGCTCGTCGTTCGCAATGTACCGCTAGCCGCGTTCGCGCCGGATTTCGTACCCCCGCCACCGGGACCAGACCTGATTGTCGCCTGCGTCGGCACCCTCTACCCCGGACGTGGTATCGAGGCCCTCATCGATGCCACCGTCACCGCCCGGACCGCCGGGGCTCCGATTCGGCTGGAGGTCACGGGCCCGGCGAGCCAGCAGTATCGGGCGAGTCTGCTGGACCGGATCCGCGCCGCGGACGCCGAAGCCTACGTGTCGCTACTCGGGCCATGCCCGTCCACCGAGGTAGCCGCACGGATCCAGCGCGCCCACGTCGCCACCGCGCTCTACGAGGCGGTAGACCTTGCCAACGACTCGCTATCCAACAAACTCTTCGAGGGCGTGGTCGCCGGCCGCCCCGTCATCGCCGGAGATCTGGCGGAGAACCAGGCACTGATCCGGCGGTTCGCGGTCGGCTGGTCGGTTCCGGCCGAAACCACAGCGCTCAGCGGGCTACTGCGCGAACTCGCGTCGGACCTGCCCGGCGTTCGGGCGATGGCAGAGCACTGCTACCGGACCGGCCGGTCGGAGTTTGTATGGGAGGCGGAAACCTCAATGCTGCAGAAGCGCCTCCTGGACGCCGCCCGCGCCCAGTCGACCTCGCCGTTAACCTCGATCCCGTCCCCGGGGGCCTAAATGAGCACCAACATCCCGTTTCAGGTCGTGCACGTCACGGGTGCCCGGCCCAACTTCCCCAAGGCGGCGCCGGTCGTGCGGGCGCTCGACGACCGCAGCGTTCGGCAGCGCCTAATACACACCGGACAGCACTATGACGAGCGCATGTCAAACGTCTTCTTCCGCCAACTCGGCCTGCCGGAGCCCGACGAGAATCTCGCGGTCGGCTCGGGCAGCCACGCCAGCCAGACTGGCGAGATCATGGTGCGGCTCGAGCGGCTCTTGATGGTGTCGCGTCCGAGCCTGATCGTTGTTTACGGTGACGTGAATAGCACCCTGGCCGCCACCCTGGTTGCCACGAAGCTCGACATTCCGGTGGCTCACGTGGAGGCGGGCCTGCGGAGCTTCAACCGGTCAATGCCGGAGGAGATCAATCGGTTGGTCACAGACCGGCTGTCGCAGCTGTTGTTCGCCACGAGTCCGGACGCGCTGGTCCACCTCGGCAACGAAGGACTGGACCCGAGCAAGGTCCACTTCGTCGGGAACCCGATGATCGACACGCTGCTCGCCAACCTGCACCTGTTCGACGTCCCGCTCATTCGTCGGCAATTAGCCCTCCCCCAGCGGTACGGAGTCGCGACCTTGCACCGGCCAGCGAACGTCGACGATCCCGGTGATGCTGCGGAACTCTCCAAGGCCCTGCACACGGTGGCCGACCAACTCCCCATCGTGCTGCCGCTACATCCTCGTGGCCGCGAGCGTCTGGCCACCGCAGGTCTTTTTCGTCACCCACAGATCCGCGTTATCGAGCCGCAGGGCTACGTGGAGTTCCTGAGCCTGGTGCGCGGTGCTCAAGTCGTGATCACCGATTCCGGCGGCGTGCAGGAGGAGACGACAGTCCTGGGCGTGCCGTGCCTGACCCTACGCGCCGAGACCGAACGTCCCGTGACTATCACGCACGGCACGAATCGTCTGGTGAATCGGGAAGATCTGGCGGAGGCGGTCAAGGCACTGCTGGAGGTGCAACGCCCCGCGGCCGGCTGGCCCACACCGCCACTCTGGGACGGGCGGGCCGGCATCCGGATAGCCGACGTGATCGCTCAGTTCGTCGGCGCGGGCTGAGGGCGGGCACGCTGGCGGCAGACAAGGCAGATAGCTGATCAGCGTATTGACATATTTGCGGTTCCGCCGGAAGGCTCGCGCCGACAACCCTTTCACCATTAGGGGGCAGGATGAGGCGCACACGGCTGGCGATCGCCGGCGTGTTCACTCTGGTCGGTGCGCTGGTGCTTACCGCACCGGCGAGTGCACGACCACCGTCCGATCCGGGCGGTCGCGACGGCCGAGACGGCCTGGAGGTGTACGTCGGCACTGTCGATCCCGCGCAGCTGCACACGTTGCGGGAGGCAGGTGTCGACATCGGGCACGGTGCGACGCCCGACCAAGCCGGCAAGACGGAGATCGAGACGGTGCTCAGCCGGGGGCAGGCCGACCGGCTGGCCCGCAAGGGCGTCGATCTGGAGGTCAAGAAGGTCCGCGGCAAGGATGCCTCGCAGGTGCTGCGGGAGCAGGCCGCGGCGGGCTGGCGGGCCTTCCGGTCGTACAGCGAGCCGGGCGGCATCCGCGACGAGATCACCGCGACGGCGGCCCGTTATCCGAAGCTGACCAAGGTGCAGAGCATCGGTCGGTCGGCCCAGGGTAAGCCGATCCTCGCGATCAAGGTGACCAGGGACGCGAAGAAGATCAAGGACGGCAAGCGGCCGGCGGTGCTGTACGGCGGTACCCAGCACGCCCGGGAGTGGATCACGCCGGAGATGACCCGTCGGCTGATGCACCACGTGCTGACCGGGTACGGCTCGGATCGGGAGATCACCCGGTTGGTGGACACCACCGAGCTGTGGTTCATCCCGGTGCTCAACCCGGACGGCTACGACCACACCTTCACCCCCGGTAACCGGCTGTGGCGCAAGAACCTGCGCGACAACAACGGCGACGGCGAGATTACCGGGGCCGACGGCGTCGACCTGAACCGTAACTTCAGCTACAAGTGGGGCTACGACAACGAGGGGTCGTCGCCGGACCCGGCCAGTGACACCTACCGGGGGCCGGGTCCGAACTCGGAGCCGGAGACGAAGGCGCTGGACGCGTTGTTCAAGCGGCTCAGGTTCGAGTTCTTCGTCAACTACCACTCCGCCGCGCAGTTGCTGCTGTACGGCGTCGGCTGGCAGGTCGCCACGCCTACCCCGGACGACGTGATCTACGAGACGCTTGTCGGCGACGACGCCAATCCCGCGGTGCCCGGCTACGACCCGGACATCTCCGCCGAGCTTTACACCACAAACGGCGACACGGACAGCCACGCGACGGTGCGCTACGGCACGCTGGGCTTCACCCCGGAGATGTCCACCTGCCAGGCGGCGGCCGAGTCGGACCCGGACGACCAGTGGCTGCCGGAGGACTGCGTCAGCGGCTTCATCTTCCCCGACGACGAGAAGTTGATCGCCGCCGAGGTGGCCAAGAACATTCCGTTCGCGCTGTCGGTGGCGAAGTCGGCCCACCAGCCGGACGATCCGGTCTCGGTGGTCGGCCGCAGCACCCCGGACTTCTTGGTGGACGCCTTCGACGTGTCGTACGGCCGGACCCAGCAGGTCGCCGCGATCACCCGGCGCTCGTTGAAGAACGTCAAGCTGAACTGGTCGATCAACGGGGGCCGGACGAAGTCCACCCGGGTCCGTGAGTGGCGCGGCGGTGAACGCTACGGCGACACCCACAACGACTACTTCGCCGAACTGCGCGGCAAGGTCACCGGTGCCCGACCCGGCGACCGGGTGCGGGTCTGGTTCACCGCTACCAGACCGGGCCGGGGCAAGGTCAGCAGCGAGCGCTTCACCTACCGGGTGCACGACGACATCGGTGGGGACGTGCTGGTGCTGGCCGTGGAGGACGTCACAGGTGTCAGTCCCGCCCAGGACACCACCACCGCGAAGTACGCCGACGAGGTCGCCGCGTCGCTGAAGGCCGCCGGGCGCAGCAGCGACGTGTACGACTTCGACGCGATGGGGCGTGCCGCCCCGCACCACCTGGGTGTGCTGTCGCACTACGACGCGGTGGTCTGGGAGACCGGCGACGACATCATCCTGCGCGAGCCGGGTCAGGTGCCGGGCACGGTGGCGAAGGCGGCGGTGGACACCGAGCTGTCCGTCCGGGACTACCTCAACGAGGGCGGCAAGCTGCTGATCAGCGGCAAGTACGCGCTCTACGCCCAGGCGGCCAACGGTTCGTACGGCTACCTGCCGGACGCCCCGCCGGAGTGCACCGACGCCGCCGATCCGAGCTGCCTGCCGCTGCTCAACGACTTCCAGCAGTACTGGCTGGGGGCGTACAACTATGTCAGTGACGGCGGCACCTCACCCGACGGGCAGCCGTACCCGGTCCGGGGTGACGACGGGGCGTTCGCCGGCTTCACTGGAACGCTCAACGCCGATGGCTCGGCCGGCAACCAGGATCACACCGCCTCGTTCCTGACCACGTCGAGTTTCCTGCCGCCGGCACAGTTCCCGCAGTTCACCAGCTCCGCCCCGGTGGGTTGGGGGCGCCCGGGCGGGGCGCCGTTCGATCCGCGTACCGGCGAGTGGTACCTGTTCAGCGGGCAGTCCGACGAGTCGTACAAGCGGCTGACCCGGACGGTGGACCTGACCGGGGCGAGCAGCGCTGAGCTGCGCTTCTACACCTCGTTCGACATCGAGACGAACTGGGACTTCATGTTCGTCGAGGCGCGTGCGGTCGGCACCGACGACTGGACCACGCTGCCGGACGCCGGGGGCCTGACCACCCAGGAGACCGGCGACAGCTGCGCCTCCGGCTGGGTGGCTCAACTGCACCCGTTCCTCGCCCACTACCAGGGCGCGGACTGTTCGCCGACCGGCAGCACCGGCCAGTGGCACGCGGCGACCGGCACCTCCAACGGCTGGAAGGAGTTCGTGGCCGACCTGTCCGGGTACGCGGGCGGGCAGGTGGAGGTCTCCATCAGCTACGCCAGCGACTGGGCCACCCAGGGTCTCGGTCTGTTCATCGACGACACCCGGGTCGTGGTGGACGGGGCCACCGTCGCCGAGACGTCGTTCGAGACGGACCTCGGTGGCTGGACGGTGGCCGGTCCGCCGGAGGGGTCCGCCCCGACGGCCAACGACTGGTCGCGCAGCCAGCAGGCGTTCGAGGAGGGTTCGACGGTGGTCACCCGGGACACCGTCTACCTGGGCTTCGGGCTGGAGGGGTTGGCGCCGGCGGCCCGCGACGAGTTGGTCGCCCGGTCGCTGAACCATCTGACGGGCCGACCGCGCCGGTAGCGGCGGTCTAGGGCGCGCCGGCGGTCGGGACACCGCCGGCGCGCCTTGCCGCGTACCGGCATGAAAGGCGCTCCGACTGTGGTGAGCTGTGGGTATGGACCGCATCCGGCTCGGGCTGGTGCTGCACCCCACCCGGGACGTGTCCCCGGTGGTGGACACCATCGCCGCCTGGGCCGCGCGGCACGAGGTGGCCCTGACGGTACGCGAGCAGGACCGGCAGCGGGTGCCCGAGTCCGTCCGCCCGGTACCGGAGGACCACCTCCCCGCCGGGGCGGACGTGCTGGTCAGCATCGGCGGGGACGGCACGATGCTGGGGGCGCTGCGGGCGGCCGTACCCGATCCCAAGCCGGTGCTCGGCGTACACCTGGGCAAGTTGGGGTTTCTGGTGGAGGTGGAGCCGCCGGAGCTGCCGGCGGCGCTGGACCGGCTGCTGGCCGGTGAGTACACCGTCGAGTCGCACAGCTGCCTGGCCTGCGACGTGTGCGGCGACGACGTGGTCGCGTTCAACGACATCGCGCTGATCCGCCACCCCGGGCAGGGTTTCGTCAGCGCGACCCTGGCGGTGAACGGGCAGCAGTACGGCTACTACCGCTGTGACGCGCTGGTCGTGAGCACCCCCAGCGGGTCGACCGCCTACAGTTACGCCGCTGGCGGGCCGCTGATCTCTCCCGCGACGCGTGCCGTGGTGGTCACCCCCAGCGCGCCGATGTCCGGCATCTCGCGATCGGTGGTGCTCTCCCCCGACGAACGGGTCCGGCTGGAACTGCGGCCCGGGTCCGCGCCGGTCGCGATCGAGGTGGACGGCCAGGTCATCCGGGACGGTTCGACCTCCGGTGCGGTGGACATCGGCTACCGCGCCGACGCGGGCCTGGTGGTCCGCCTCGACCCGGCCCGCTACCAGGAACGCAGCCAGCTCAAGCTGAGCCTGCTCGACCTGCCGCTGCTGCCCGAGCAGCTTCGCGAACTGCTCCCCGAGAACCTGCGTCGTCAGCTGGGCCGCCGCGAGATGCCACCGCCGCGTTGATCCGGCGCCGCGGCGGCTGACTTTCCACCCTTACATCGATAGACTTCACTTAATCCGCAACCGGTGTCGGTGGCCGTCCCAATCGGGCCCCCCTGTCGCGACCTTCCCGCCCGACCCACCACCGCGCCGGATCAGTCTGGAAGGAGGCACATGATCCGCGCACTGCTGCGGGCGGCGACCGTCCTCGCCGCCGCGCTTCTCGCCACCACCGTCATGGCCGGCAGCGCAGCCGCCGTCCCGATCTCCCAGCGTTTCTCCGTCCCCTCCGGAGACAACTGCACCTATGGCTACACCGAAGGCGTCCTGGAGTGGCGTTCCACCGCGCCAACCAAGGCCGTGCGGCTGACCGGAGTCGTCGTTGACCGGCCCAGCGCCAACGAGCCGATCTTCTGCCGCGACGACCGTCGTTACACAATCGCCAGCTACGTCGCGTACGCGGGCGAACGTCCGATCGACCGAGCAGCGCAGCGGGTGGACAACGGAGTGCTGCGGTTCGACTTCGTTCTCGACTCCGACGCCTGGGCGGTGGGCATCGACCGCGTGGTGATCCAGGTCTGCCGGACGTCGCTCGACCGGCCCAGCACCGTGCCGGACTACTGCGGTCGGGAGTACACCTTCCGCCCCACGTCGATCGGCCCCAACGGCTCGTGACAGGGCAGCCGGGTGTGGTCACCCACGGTCACCACACCCGGCACCGCGGCTTGGGCACCGCCCGACCCGGCGGGAGCGGTGGCCGACCGGACGGCGAGGGCCGGTCGCTCGTCCGCGTTTCCGCGACGGCTTCAGGCGCTGCCGAGGACGTCGGTGACCAGGGCCTGGGCCTCCTGTTGGAGACGGGCCAGGTGGTCGGGGCCCTGGAAGGACTCGGCGTAGATCTTGTAGACGTCCTCGGTGCCGGACGGGCGGGCGGCGAACCAGCCCGACTCGGTGGTCACCTTCAGGCCGCCGATCGGGGCCCCGTTGCCGGGGGCGGTGGTAAGCGTGGCGGTGATCGGTTCGCCGGCCAGTTCGGTGGCGCGTACCTGCTCCGGGGAGAGCTTGCCGAGCACGGCCTTCTGCTCCCGGGTGGCGGGTGCGTCGATGCGGGCGTACGCGGGTGCGCCGAACCGGTCGGCCAACTCGGCCCAGTGCTCGCTCGGGGTCCGCCCGGTGCTGCCGATGATCTCGGCGGCGAGCAGGCAGAGCAGGATGCCGTCCTTGTCGGTGGTCCAGGTGCCGCCGTCGCGGCGCAGGAAGGACGCGCCGGCGCTCTCCTCGCCGCCGAAACCTACCGCGCCGTCGAGCAGTCCGGGCACGAACCACTTGAAACCGACCGGCACCTCCAGCAGCGGGCGGCCGAGGTCGGCGGCGACGCGGTCGATCATGGATGAGGAGACCAGGGTCTTGCCGACCGCCGCGTCCGGGCCCCAGTTCCCACGGGTACGGAACAGGTGAGCGATGGCGACGGCGAGGTAGTGGTTGGGGTTCATCAGCCCGGCGTCGGGGGTGACGATGCCGTGCCGGTCGGCGTCAGCGTCGTTTCCGGTGGCCACCTGGTAGTCGGCGCGCCTGGCGATCAGCGAGGCCATCGCGTTCGGCGACGAGCAGTCCATCCGGATCTTGCCGTCGCCGTCGAGGGTCATGAACCGCCAGGTCGGGTCGACGGTCGGGTTGACCACTGTCAGGTCGAGCCGGTGCCGGTCGGCGATCTCGCCCCAGTAGTCGACGCTGGCGCCGCCGAGCGGGTCGGCGCCGATGCGGACCCCGGCGGCGCGGATCGCGTCCAGGTCGAGCACCGCCGGCAGGTCGTCGACGTACGCGGCGAGGAAGTCGTACGTGTCGGTGGTGTCGGCGGCGCGGGCCCGCGCGTACGGGATGCGGCGCACCTCCTTGAGCCCGGCGGCGAGGATCGCGTTCGCGCGGTCCTGGATCCACTTCGTGACGTCGGAGTCGGCCGGGCCGCCGTGGGTCGGGTTGTACTTGAATCCGCCGTCGTCCGGTGGGTTGTGCGACGGGGTGATCACGATGCCGTCGGCGAGGCCGGCGGTGCGGCCTCGGTTGTGGGTCAGGATGGCGTGCGACACGGCCGGGGTGGGGGTGTAGCCGTCGCGGCTGTCCAGCAACACTGTGACGTCGTTGGCCGCGAGCACCTCCAGGGCGTCGACGGCCGCCGGGGTGGACAGCGCGTGGGTGTCCCGGCCGAGGAAGAGCGGGCCGTCGACGCCCTGCTCGCGGCGGTAGTCGCAGAGCGCCTGGGTGACGGCGAGGATGTGGTCGGAGTTGAAGGCGTTGCGCAGGCTCGACCCGCGGTGCCCCGAGGTGCCGAAGGAGACCTGCTGCGCCGGGTCGGCCGGGTCGGGATGCTCGGCGTAGTAGGCGGTCACCAGCCGTGGTACGTCGACCAGGTCGGCGGGCTCGGCGGGCTGGCCGGCACGGGGATGAGCGCTCACGGTTCTACCTTCTGTCCTTTGCCGATGACCACGATGCCGTTGTCGGAGACCGTGTAGCGCTGCCGGTCCCGTTCCAGGTCCACGCCGATCTCGGCGCCCTCGGGCACCTGGACGTTCTTGTCGAGGATGGCCCGGCGGACCACCGCGTGCCGGCCGATCTCGACACCCTCCATGAGCACCGAGCCGTCCACGTGGGCCCAGGAGTGGACCTTCACCTTGGGCGAGACGATCGAGTTCTCCACCAGGGAGCCGGAGATCACCGCGCCGGGCGAGACCATCGAGGCGACCGCCCGGCCGACCCGCTCCCCCCACTGGTGCACGAACTTGGCCGGCGGATACGGCGGCTGCTCGGTGTAGATCGGCCAGTCGAAGTTGTAGAGGTTGAACACCGGGTGGACGTTGATCAGATCCATGTGGGCGTCGTAGAACGAGTCGAGGGTTCCGACGTCGCGCCAGTAGCCGCGGTCCCGGTCGGTGCTGCCGGGCACCTCGTTGTCGCGGAAGTCGTAGACGTTCGCCTCGCCGCGCTCGACGAGCATCGGGATGATGCTGCCGCCCATGTCGTGCTTGCTGGTCTTGTCGTCGGCGTCGCGTTCGACCGCGTCGATGAGCGCCCGGGTGGTGAAGACGTAGTTGCCCATCGAGGCGTAGATCTCGTCGGGCGCGTCGGGCAGGCCGACGGCGTCGGTGGGCTTCTCCCGGAAGGCCCGGATCCGTCGACCGTCCTCGCCGACCTCGATGACGCCGAACTGGTCGGCCGTCGACAGCGGCTGCCGGATGCCGGCGACGGTCACCCCGGCGCCGGAGGCGATGTGGTCCTCCACCATCTGCCGGGGGTCCATCCGGTAGATGTGGTCGGCGCCGAAGACGATCACGTAGTCGGGCTGCTCGTCGTAGATCAGGTTGAAGCTCTGGTAGATCGCGTCGGCCGAGCCGGCGAACCACCAGGGGCCACGGCGCTGCTGCGCGGGCACCGGCGTGACGTAGTTGCCGAGCAGCGTCGACATCCGCCACGTCTTGGTGATGTGTCGGTCGAGGGAGTGGGATTTGTACTGGGTCAACACGACGATCTTCAGATAGCCGGCGTTGGCCAGGTTGGAGAGGACGAAGTCGACCATGCGGTACATCCCGCCGAACGGGACGGCCGGCTTGGCCCGGTCCGTGGTCAGCGGCATCAGGCGCTTGCCCTCTCCGCCGGCCAGGACGATCGCGAGCACCTTGGCAGCCATGAACAGACGCTATCCATACCGGTGCCGGTTCACCACTCGTACGGGACAGTTCCGCGGCCGGGTGCGACGCCGGATTCTGCACTAGGGTGCCGGGCATGACGGACTCCGCACGGCTGCGAGTGGACCTGCTGACCCGGGAGTACCCGCCGGAGGTCTACGGCGGTGCCGGGGTGCACGTCGAGTATCTGGCCCGGGAGCTGCGCCGGATCACCGACGTGCGGGTGCACTGCTTCGGCGCGCCGCGTACCGAGCCAGGAGTTCGGGCGTACGCCGAGCCGGCGGCCCTGACCGGCGCGAACGCCGCGCTGCGCACGATGGGCGTGGATCTGGAGATGGCCGCCGGGTGTGCCGGCACCGACGTGGTGCACAGCCACACCTGGTACGCGAACCTGGCCGGGCACACCGCGAAGCTGCTGTACGGGGTGCCGCACGTGGCGACCGCGCACAGCCTGGAGCCGCTGCGACCGTGGAAGGCCGAGCAGCTCGGCGGTGGCTACGCGCTCTCCTCGTGGTGTGAGCGCACGGCGTACGAGGCGGCCGACGCGATCGTGGCGGTAAGCGCGGGGATGCGCCGGGACGTGCTGGCCGCGTATCCGTCGGTGGATCCGGACCGGGTGCACGTGATCTACAACGGCATCGACACCGCGCAGTACGCCCCGGATCCGGGCACGGACGTGCTGACGCGCCTCGGCATCGACCCGGCCCTGCCCAGCGTGGTCTACGTCGGGCGGATCACCCGGCAGAAGGGTCTGCCGCACCTGCTGCGCGCCGCCCGCGAGCTGCCGGCGGACACCCAGTTGGTGCTGCTGGCCGGGGCACCGGACACCCCGGAGATCGCCGCCGAGGTGAAGGGCCTGGTCGCCGAACTACGGGCGAGCCGCTCCGGGGTGGTCTGGGTGGCCGAGATGCTGCCCAAGTCCGAGGTGATCCAGGTGCTCACCCACGCCACCATCTTCGTCTGCCCGTCGGTGTACGAGCCGATGGGCATCGTCAACCTGGAGGCGATGGCCTGCGAGACGGCGGTGGTGGCCACCGCCACCGGCGGCATCCCCGAGGTGGTCGCCGACGGCGAGACCGGCCTGCTGGTCCCGATCGAGCAGGCGGGCCTCGACGGCGCGCCCGTCGACCCGGCGCGCTTCGAGGCCGACCTGGCGGCCCGCCTGAACGAGTTGCTGGCCGCGCCCGAACGCGCCGCCACGCTCGGCCGGGCCGGGCGGCGACGCGCCGTCGAACACTTCTCCTGGGACGCCATCGCCGCCCACACCCTCGACCTCTACCGCTCCCTGCGCGGGTAAGGAAGGAAGGGTTACTTCTCCCGTCCTTACTGCTCGCCGCGCAACAGCGCCATCAGGGCGTCGGTGGGCATCTGCGCGGTGGAGGTCGCGCCGCCACGGCCACGCATGTGCCGCACCAGGCGCAGACCCCGACTCTCACAGCTGCGCCCGCCAGCCGACCGACGCAATCTTGGAAAGTTTCCGTTAGCGAAGAACGGAAACTTTCCAAGATTGCGTAGGCGCTGCATGGCGAGAGCGAGGATTCGGGCGAGCATGCCGGCTCAGGTCGCGTGCAGGCTGGCGGCGAGACGGGTCAGGTCGGCCGGGGCGGCGGTGGACCGGGCCACGAACGCCACCAGGTTCCGCGCCGCCGGCCGGTCACGCACCTCGCCGCGAGCGGCGCGTTCGGCCTCCAGCAGCGCCCGCCCGGCCCGGGACATCTCACCGATCCCCGCGTACGCGCGCGCGACGTCGAGCAGGTACGCGGCCCGGTGCTCTTGCGGCAGCCACCGCCAGCCTGGGCTGGCCAGCAGTCGTTCGTGGCGTACCGTCGCCGTTGGAAGGTCTCCCCTCGCGGCCTCGACGAGCACACGGGCCGTCTGCACTGCCGCGGCGCCGAATCCTTCACCGCCGAAGCTCCCCTGGTCGGCCAGTTCGACGGCTTGGTCGACCAGCCCTCGGGCGCTGTGTTCGTCGGCCCGGTCGGCGGCGGCCAGGGCGGCCTGAATCAGGAGCGTCCCGCGCAGCGACTCCACGCTGGCCGGAGGCTGGGTGCCGGGTCGGGGTCCGAGGCGGTGGGCGGCGACGACGGCGGCCCGCACGGCGGCTCCGTTTCGGCCGCAGCAGCGCAGGGCCTGACACAGCGGTACGGTGGCGACGGCGGTCAGCTGCGGATCCTCCGAGGCCAGGGCGACGGCCATTGCCCGGTCGGCGGTCAACCACGCCAACTCGCCCTGGTCCACCTTGACCATGGTCAACGCGATCAGGCCATAGACCGGCACCAGTAGCATGTCGGTGAGCCGGCCGATGCGGGCGGCCCGCACGGCGTCGAGCAGACCGGGCAGCACGGTGAGCAGCGCCGGATAATGCGCATGCCGGTAGCTCTGCTTCGCGTGTTCGAGACCGGCCCGTAACTGCGCGACGTCGGGCGGTCGGGGCGGGGCCGGCACGTGATACCGGGCCAGCGCGGCCCGGATCCGCTCCACACCGGCGTCAGCCTGTCCCGGCCTCACGGGTCGTTCGGCAAGGAGGACCTGCACGTCGATCCGAAGGGCGTCGGCGATTTCCCGGAGGTTCGACACCCGTTCCAGCCGACGTGCCCCACGCTCGATCTTGTCGACCCAGCTCTTGGACTTGCCGAGCCGGTCGGCGAACTGCTGCTGCGTCATGTTGCGCCGTACCCGCCACTGCGCGACCCGCCGCCCCACCGGCACCTCATTGACCGCGCGACGCTCACGCATCTGTTCCTCCTTAAGGTCAGGGCGGGGCAGCACGGGACCACCCCGCCCACCACGAAGCACTCCGCTGCTGACGAGAGAACCTCTGGCGACCCAAACTTAGCGCACACTGTATACACAGTCAACACTGCACGCACAGGATGCAGGGTCGGCGTGGCATGCTCGACGCGCTGACGAGAGGCCGTTGCCATGCCCAGACAACCTGTGTACGAGCAGATCATCGCCGACGTGATCGCGTCGATACGGTCCGGCGCGCTCCAGCCCGGAGCCAAGCT
>NZ_BOPD01000014.1:0-188976 GCF_016863575.1 Micromonospora sediminimaris | reverse complement strand
GGGGGCCGGGGGCCGGGGGCCGGGGGCCGGGGCCGGGGGCCGGGGCCGGGGGCCGGGGGCCGGGGGCCGGGGCCGGGGCCGGGGCCGGGGCCGGGGCCGGGAAGCAGGATCACGGGTGGGGGTCTCAGGCGGAGGCGGGTTGGGGGTGCAGGTGGTCGTGGAACCAGTCAGCCGCGGCCTCGGCGACCTGGTCCAGGGTGCCCGGTTCCTCGAAGAGGTGCGTAGCGCCGGGGATCACCCGCAGTTCGGCCCGGGACGTCAGCTGATCGAGCGCCTGCTCGTTGAGGGTGATCACCTGCTCGTCGAGACCGCCGACGAGGAGCAGCGTGGCGGCGCGTACCTGGGCCAGCGCGGAACCGGCCAGGTCTGGACGACCACCGCGGGACACCACAGCTTGGACCAGGTCCGGCCGCCGCGCGGCGGCGACCAGCGCGGCGGCTGCCCCGGTGCTCGCGCCGAAGAGGCCGACCGGGGTCGTCCCGAACGGCCGCTCGGTGGCCAGCCAGTCCACGATCCCGGCGAGGCGGTCGGCCAGCAGCCCGATGTCGAAGCGCAGCTCGGCGGTGACCGCGTCCACCTCGTCCTCGGCGGGGGTGAGCAGATCCACCAGGACGGTGCCGAACCCGGCCCGGTTGAGCTGGTGAGCCACCGCCACGTTGCGTGGACTGTGCCGGGAACTGCCACTGCCGTGCGCGAACAGCACCGCGCCGACCGGCTCCGCCGGCACCAGCAGATCGGCCGGGAGCAGGACCTCACTCGCCGGGATCGTCACCGCTTCGTCGCGTACGTCCATCTCGCCCCCCAGTGGCCGACTCACCCTGCCGGATACCCGGCGCGGCCGACGACAAGCCCTTCGGTCGCCCTGGGAGCGGGTTTGCGTCGGGGGGTGCCGGGTAGCCGACGGGCGACCGCAGACGGACCGGCGTCACCGGCGCCGCCGACAGATCGCGAGGACCGTCATGCCGCATCACCAGCGTGAGCCTGTGCAGTCCGCCGCCGAACGCGAACGGCGGGAACAGGGCGACAAACGCGGACGGGACTGGGCGGACGACGCGGCCCAGGCGCGTTCGGCCGACGATCCCCGGGCGAGGACGCCCCACGACGCCACCGGCCGCCCTTCCCAGGGCGAGCCCATCTGACGGCGACGCAGCCGGGTCAGGCCGGGTTCTCCGGCAGCCGGAGCAGGGGTGCCCGACCGGGTGCCTGCTCCGGCATCGGCAGGTCCGTACGTGGCGGCGGATTCGGTACGGTCACCGGCTCGTCGCAGGTGACGCGCACCGGTTTGCCGTGGTGCCGCAGCTCGATGACGGCGTCCGGGGCGGCGTGGTGCAGGGCGTACGTAGTGTCGTGGCCGCGTACGTCGACCCGCAGCCTCATCCCGCACCACTGGAGCGAGAACGACAGGCCGTTGAGCCGGCTCGACAGGCAGGGCGCGAAGGACAGCGTTCCGTCATGGTCCCGTAGGCCGCCGAACCCGGCGACCAGCGCGATCCAGGCGCCCGCGAGCGAGGCCATGTGCACGCCGTCGCGGGTGTTCTCGTTCAGGTCGTGCAGGTCCATCAGCGCGGCCTCGCGCAGGTAGCTGTGCGCCAGATCGGAGTAGCCGACCTCCGCCGCCAGCACCGCCTGCGTACAGGCCGACAGGGACGAGTCGCGGACCGTACGTCGCTCGTAGTAGAGGAAGTTGCGCAGCTTCTCCTCCGTGGTGAAGGCGTCGCCCCGCCAGTGCATGGCCAACTCCAGGTCAGCCTGCTTGATCACCTGTTTGCGGTACAGGTCGAAGTATGGATAGTGCAGCAGCAGCGGGTACTTGTCGGGCGGGGTCTGCTCGAAGTCCCACTCCTGCAACCGGGTGAAGCCCTCCACCTGCTGGTGCACCCGGAGTTCCTCGTCGTACGGGATGTGCATGGCCGCGGCGGCGTCGCGCCACGCGGCGGCCTCCTCGTCGGTGACCCGGAGGTGGAACGCCTCGTCGCGGTACCGCATCGCCACCTCGGCGGCGGTCAGCAGGTTCCGCTGGGCCATCAGGTTGGTGTAGATGTTGTCGTTCTTGACGGCGGTGTACTCGTCGGGACCGGTGACCCCGTCGACGTGAAAGTTGCCGGCGCGGTCGTGGTGCCCGAGCGAGCGCCACAGCCGGGCGGTCTCCACCAGCAACTCCAGCCCGATCTCCCGCTCCAGTTGCCGGTCGCCGGTCACCAGCACGTAGCGGCGCAACGCGTCGGCGATGCCGGCCGCGATGTGGAAGGCGGCGGTGCCCGCCGGCCAGTAACCCGACGACTCCGGCCCCTCGATGGTGCGCCACGGGAAGGCGGCACCGGCCAGGTTGAGCGTCCGCGCCCGCTCCCGGGCCTGCTCCAGGGTGGAGAAGCGCCAGTACAGCGCGTCCCGTACGGCGGCGGGATGGGTGTAGGTCAGCACCGGCAGGACGAACATCTCGGTGTCCCAGAACGCGTGCCCGTCGTACCCGGGGCCGGTGAGCCCCTTGGCCGAGATGGGTCGGCGTTCCGCCCGCGCGCCGGCCTGGAGCACGTGGAACAGGCCGAACCGGACCGCCTGTTGCACCTCCGGATCCCCGTCGACCACGACGTCGGCGGCGTCCCAGAATTCGTCCAGGTACTCCCGCTGCTCACGGACCAGCCCGTCCCAGCCGTCCAGCTTCGCCGCTGCCAAAGCGGCACCGACCTGGTCGCGCAGGGCCGGCAACGAGCGCCGGCTGGACCAACCGTAGGTCAGGTACTTGACCACCTGGAGCTTCTGCCCCGGCTCCAGCACGCACGCCACAGTGGTACGGACCCAGTCCTCGTAGCCTTCGGAGCCGACGGACGTCCGGGCCGGCGAGGCCACCTCGTGGTCCATGGCGGCGGCGACCCGCAGCCCGGAGACCTTGGTCTGATGGATCAGCAGCCCACCGGCGGGAGTGGTCAACTCCTCCTCCGCCTGCAACGGTGACTCCAGCACCGCGGCGACGCGCGGGTCGCGGCTCTGTGGCGGCAACGTCTCGTTGGCCACCAGCTCCGACTGAATGATCAACCGCAGCGGCTTGTCGTCGGCCACCTCCACCTCGTAGCGGATCGCGGCGACCGAGCGCTGCCGGAAGGAGACCAGTCGGGTGCTGTTCACTCGGACCTCGCGGCCGGCCGGCGAGCGCCAGTGCAGCGACCGGTGCAGGGTGCCGGCGCGCATGTCGAGGATCCGCTCGTGGGCGAGCACCTCGCCGTAGCGCACGTCGAGCGGCTCGTCGTCGACCATCAGCCGGATGAGCTTGCCGTTTGTGACGTTCACGATGGTCTGGCCGGACTCGGGGAAACCGAAGCCGGCCTCCGCGTACGGCAGGGGCCGCAGCTCGTAGAACGAGTTGAGGTAGGTGCCGGGCAGCCCGTGCGGCTCCCCCTCGTCCAGGTTGCCGCGCAGCCCGACGTGTCCATTGGAGAGTGCGAACACCGACTCGGACTGGGCGAGCACGTCCATGTCCAGCCGGGTCTCCCGGACGTGCCACGGTTCGACCGGATACGCCCGCTCCCGGATCACTCGGGCCGCCCGGTGTCGAGCAGGTCTCCGAGGTCGTCGACCACCACATCGGCGCCGTGTGCGCGCAGTTCGTCGGCGTGGCCAGCCCGGTCCACGCCGATCACGTACCCGAAACCGCCGGCCCGGCCGGCTTCGACGCCAGCCAACGCGTCCTCGACCACAGCCGCCTTCTCCGGTGCCACGTCGAGCAGTTTCGCCCCGGCGAGGAAGGTGTCCGGGTGCGGCTTGCCGCGTAGCCCCTCGGCTCGGGCGGTGAGTCCGTCCACCCGCGCCTCCAGCAGCGGCTCCAGGCCGGCGGCGGCGACCACCTCACGGCCGTTGGCGCTGGCCGTGACGACCGCCCGCCGCAGCCCCGCCGCGGCCACCGCCTTGAGGTACGCGACCGAGCCGGGATAGACGTCCACTCCGATGGTGCGGATCCGCTCCAACACCATGGCGTTCTTCTGGTTGCCGAGGCCGTGCACGGTCTGGGCCCCCGGCGGATCCTCCGGTGCGCCCTCGGGCAGGGTGATGCCGCGGGAGGCGAGGAAGGTCCGCACCCCGTCCAGACGGGGGCGACCATCGACGTAGCGGTGATAGTCCGGCCCCGGATCGAACGGTCGGTACGGTTCACCGGTGGTGGCCGACCGCCGTCTCAGGTAGTCGTCGAACGTCTCGGTCCAGGCGGCGTTGTGCACCCGGGCGGTCTGCGTGAGCACCCCGTCGAGGTCGAACAGAACAGCGGTCACATGATCAGGCAGGCCGAGCATCGTATCAATCTATCCGCCGACACGTACCGGCAAACGCACTTCCACGGATACCGGCGCGGCGGTGTGCGGGGTGCAGTCAGTCGACCGCACCCGGTTCACCTCGCGTGGTCAGAGTCCGGCTGCGGAGTCGTACCGACGGCGCAGGTCGGCCATCTCGGACGCCTCCAGCGCCTCCTTCTCCGCCAGTTCCGCGTACTTGGCCGGGAACATCTGCCGCAGCCGGTCGATGAACCGGGTGTCCTCGGTCGCCTCGACCACCTCGATGCCCGCCGGCTCGGTGGACATGTCGATGATCACCGGGCCGGCCAGTTTGACCGCCCAGTCCCAGGGGCGCCCCTGCTCGGCGACCCCGCAGAGATGGAAGCCGTAGACCGTCTGCACGTCAGCGAGCACGGTGACCTCGGCCGGCTCGAAGCCGTAGACGTGCACGCCGCAGATCACCGCGGGCTTCGTCTCCTCGCCGTTCGCCACCTGCTGGATGTCGTGCCCGGCATGATTGTGCTGCTCCGGGTCCGCCTCCTCCAGCGTGGTACGCATCCAGTTCATGATCTGCCCGTGCAGATCCGGCGGCTCCGTCTTCGAGCTGGCCGAGCTGACCAGTACGACAGCGCCCGCCGACACCACCAGCAGGATCGCCGCCGCCCACACGTAGCGGTGTCGGAGCCACCCTGCGAAACTCTCCCGGGAAATCATGATCGCTTCTCACCTCGTCGCCGGTTCTGTGCTTTGCGGACCACTGGGACGCCTCCGGCGGGTCGACGCTCGACCGCCTCGGTCGACGCGCAGACGCATGCCGGTGATACGAACGGTGGAACACCGTGCCCGGGTAGGTGTGACCGGTGAAGTTGGCCCAGGTGAGCGGCGCGCAGGCATCCGCCCGAGCGATGCGCAACCGGCACTGCGTTGACTCCCGTGCTGGCCGTGCTCAGCGCGTTTGCCCCCGCGCTGCGGCGATATGAGCCATTCCAGCACGCTTGGGCCCGCTCCGGCAACATCGACGACCCTCAACGGTCTCGACGACAGCCTCAACGGTCGCGGCAGCGGCGCTCAATCCGATCATCGCCGCACGACCCGACGACCTCCCAGTCACCCGGCACCCGGCACCCGGCACCCGGCACGATCCCCAGGCGCAGGGGCACCCGGCACGATCCCCAGGCGCAGGGCAGGCGCAGGATGCCGCATGTCGGGTGATCCCCGAGTCAGGAAGCCCCAACATGCCGCATGCCGCGCGCGCAACCAGAGGGAGGGGGCGGCGAGATGCCGCGCGCAACCAGGACAGGAGGGGGCGGCGAGATGCCGCATGTCGGGCCATCACCAGGACGGGAGAGGACGAGATGCCGCATGTCGGGCCATCACCAGGACGGGAGAGGGCGAGATGCGGCATGTCGGGCCGCCATGAGGACAGAAGCACCCGACTTGCGGCCATGTCGGGCGTGCGACCAGGATGCGACGGAGCGACTTGCGGCAGGTTGGGGGCGACTGAGGCGGGGGTGTTGCGGGCCCGAGCGGCAGGGTGAGCTTGCGCGGTCAGTTCGGGCGAAGGGTCCAGATGACGATCATTTCCGAGGTCGGCTTGCCTTCCTCGGTGGCGATCTCCACGCGTACCGGAAACTCGGGTCGCTCGCCGGCCTCGAGTTCCGCGACCACCTCGGCCGGCGGGCGACCGAGCCGCGCCGTCGCTCGCACCGGGCCGAGGGCGAGCTTGCGGTACGCGATCTCCGCCCGCACCGCCAGCGGCGTGGCCCGGTCGAGCAGGTGACCGAACGCGGCGAGCACCACCGCACCCGAGGCTGTCTCTCCGAGGGTGAACATGGCCCCGGCGTGCGGGCCACCGATGTGATTGTGGGTGGCCGGCGAGTCGGGCAGCCGGACCACCGCCCGGACCGAACCCTCCGCCTCCGGGGCCACCTCGACGAATTCGAAGCCGAGCGTACGGGCGAAGGGCACCGCCTCAAGCATGCCGGCCGCCACCTGCCGCGAGTCGATGGTCATACCCAGACGCTACCCGTCGGTAACTTCCCCGGCAAGGAGCCATTCGTGGCAGTGCAGGCGGCCGACACGCCGACTCCGGCGCACCCGGACTGCCACGAATCGGGTCAGCGCCAGCCGACGTCGATGCGGTCGCCGCGCTCGTCGAAGAAGTGCAGGGCGTCCATGCGTACCTGGACCGCGAGCGGATGGCCGGCGGTGACGGCGGGGTACGGCGCGAGGCGGACCGCGAGTTCGGCCGGGCGGCGGTGGTGCCGGCCCGGGTCGTGCAGCACGCTGGTCCGGCTGCCGTTGGTCGCCTGGGTCGTCGGCTCGTTGGCCCGGCCGGTGATCCGCTGCATCACCTGGCCGAACCGGCGCAGGCCGCGCTGGCCGGGCGGAGCGTCCGCATCCACCGGGGCACCGATGTCGTCCACCATGATGGCGGTCGCACCGATGTCGAGGAAGGCGAGCGACTCGTGGCCGTGGTGTTCGAGGTAGCGGATGCGACCCTGGAGCACGTCACCGGGGGTGTCCGGGGCGACCGGGGTGAGTGCCTCGGCCCGCATCCCGACCACGATCCGCTCGCCGTGGTAGTGCGCCACGGCCCGGCTGCGGATGTCGTCCCAGGGCAGGTAGAGCGCCTGCTCCCCGAGGGTGAGCGTGACGTAACGATCGAGGTGGACGTAGACCGACGCCTCCAGCAGGTTCATCCGGGGGCTGCCCAGGAACGCGGCCACGTAGAGGGTCGCCGGTCGGCCGTACACCTGGGTCGGCGTGCCCACGTCCTGGAGAACGCCCTTGCGCATGATGGCGACCCGGTCGGCCATGGTCAGCGCCTCGGCCTGATCGTGCGTCACGTAGATGGTGGTGACCCCCAGTTCGCGGGTCAGGCCGGAGATCTCCGCCCGCAGTTCCGCGCGCAGGCCGCTGTCCAGGTTGGACAGGGGTTCGTCCATCAGGAACAGCCCCGGCCGGCGGACGATCGCCCGGCCCATCGCGACCCGCTGCCGTTGCCCACCGGAGAGCTGGCTGGGGCGCCGTGCCAGTACGTCACCGATGCCGAGGGCGCTGGCCACGTCGGTGACCCGCTCGCCGCGCGGGGTCGGCTCGACCCCGGCCAGTTTGAGCGGGAAGGCGATGTTGTCGTTGACGCTCATGTGCGGGTAGAGCGCGAAGTCCTGGAAGACCATCGCGATCTTCCGCTCCCGGGGCGGCAGGTCGTTGGCGAGTTCCCCGTTGAGCATCACCGCGCCCGAGGTCGGGTCCTCCAGGCCCGCGACCATCCGCAGCACCGTCGACTTCCCACAGCCGGACGGCCCGAGCAGCACCATGAACTCACCGTCGTTCACGTCCAGATTGATGCTGTCGACCGCGACCGTGCCGTCGCGGAAGACCTTTGTGACGTCCTTGAGCGCGACGGTGGTCACCGTCTCCTCCCCACCTCGTCCACGGAACCCCGAATGACTGTGGCCAGGATCATGCGGATGGCACATCGGGTAAACGTGCCATGTTTGAATCGTGACAGACCTATTACGTTCCATCGATTAGCGGCGATTGTGCGGAACTTCCAACTCAGACCAGGTTCTCCCCGAGGAACACCTGGCGTACCACCCGCTCTGCGGCACGCCCGTCCTCCAGAGCGCAGAACCGCTCCCGGAAGCGTGCCCGGGCCCGCTCGGCGTCGGGTGACCGCAGCGCACCCGAGCGGAACACGTCGAGCAGTTCGGTGAAGGTCCGGGCCACCGGGCCGGGCGGCTCGGCGACGATGTCCAGGTAGACGCCCCGGGTCAGCCGGTAGGCGTCCCAGTCCGGCGCGTAGATGACGATCGGCCGGTCCAGGACGGCGTAGTCGAACATCGCCGACGAGTAGTCGGTGACCAGCACGTCGGCGGCGAGGTAAAGGTCCTCGACCCGGGGGTGGGCGCTGACGTCCAGGAGCCGACCACGGGCGGTCGGAGGTGGCAGCCGCCGGTCCCGGTCGTGGAAGTAGTGGCTGCGCATCAGCAGCAGGCCGGTAGGGCCCAGCGCGTCCAGGAAACGCTCCGGGTCGAACGGCGGCCGGTACCGGGGCAGATGCTCCCGGTGGGTTGGCGCGTACAGCACGACCTGCTCACCGAGGCCGGCGTCGAGCTCCGCGCGCAGCCGCAGCACTTCCTCGGGGCTTGCGGTGACCAGCCGGTCGTTGCGCGGGTAGCCCACCTCCAAGGTGGCGTACCCGGCCGGATAGGCGCGTTCCCACATCTGGGTGGAGAAGCTGTTCGAGGTGACGCTGTAGTCCCACCGGTCCACCCGGCGCAGCAGCCCGGCGTAGTCCATCCCACCCGCGCCCAGTGGATAGCGCTGCTGGTCCAGCCCCATCACCTTGACCGGGGTGCCGTGGTGGGTCTGCACGTGCACCGTGCCGGGCCGCTTGCGTACCGAGTCCGGGAAGTTGACGTTGTTGATCAGCCATCGGGCCCGGGCCAGCGCCCGGTGGTACGCGGGAGTGCCGGCGACCACGTACTCGACTCCCTCCGGAAGCGTGTGCACCCGGTCGCGCCGGACGATCCACACCCCCCGGACCTGCGGTGCCAGCCGGCGGGCCGCCTCGTAGACCGCGGCGGGATTGCAGGCGTAGCCGCGATACCAGTACGCGGCGTAGACGGCCAGGTTCTCCTCCACCGGCCGACGCCGCTCGGCCCGCTGGTACTGGCGCAGCACCGCGTCACGCGCACGCCGCACGCCGACCCGAGCCGGTGGCAGCACCCGACGGCGGGCCCCGCCGGCAACCCGGCGAACGGTCTCTCCCGCCCGGCTCGCGGTCCGCAACGCGCTGAACGTACGCCACCTGCCGGCCGCCACCAGCCGGTGCTTGAGCCCCGCCACCCCAGCCGGCACCCGGTGTCCGTCGGGTGGCCGGAACCGGGCGTGCTCGATGGCGACCCGGGAAAAGAAGGTCGGTCGCAGCTCGGGCCCGATCCGGTCGCCGTTGCCGAGCACCACCAGGTAGTGCCACATCATCCGCTCGAAGATCGCCGGCCGCAGTTCCTCGGCCCCGAGCCGATCCAGTTCCCGGAACACCCGGTGCCACTGCTCGAACACGTCGAAGTGGCGCTCGCCGCGGGTCCTCGTGATCGCCCCTGCCCGCCGCTGCCGGTAGTTCACGCAGACCAGGTCCAGCACGCCGATCCGGTCGGCGGCCAGCAGCGTCGGGTAGCTGAAGGAGACGTCCTCGTACCAGCCGGGCGCGAAGCGCAGCCCCGTGTCAGCCAGGAACTGCCGCCGGACCAACCGGTTCCACGCGGTGTGCAGCAGCTTCACCGTCTCTGGCCGCTCGACCAGCCGGAACGTGACAGGACCGGGCGGGATGGGAAAGACCTCGGCCATGGCGCTGCGGGTCACCGTGTCGTCCCAGTGCGCGCGTACGTGGTCGACGAGCAGCACGTCCGGCCGGGTCTCGCGCAGTCGGGCGGCCACCTCGACCAGGCAGTCCGCCGTCAGCCAGTCGTCGCCGTCGACGAACCAGACGTACTCGCCGACGGCCCGGTCCAGCCCGACGTTGCGCGCCGGGCCGAGCCCGACGTTGCGGTCCAGGCGTACGGCGGTCACCCGGTCGTCGCGATCGGCGTACTCGGCGAGGATGTCGCCGCTGCCGTCCGGGGAGCAGTCGTCGACCCCGATCACCTCGATGTCGGCAACCGGTTGCGCGAGAATCGAATCCAGGCATTCCCGCAGATAGCCCTGCACCCGGAAGGCCGGGACGACGAAGCTGACAAGCGTCATCGTCCCGGCCCCTCCTCAGCGCGTCGCGCGACCTCCCGCACCCGCCGGCACCTGCGCGGCACGTACCGGCCGGACCACCCAGGCCAGCACCACACTCGCCACGAACAGGGCCAACAGGTAGATACCGAGTGTAGCCAGACCAATACTCACGATTCCGGCGATCGCCGCCAGTGCCAGTACCGCCGAACGCCCCTCCCAGCCGAGTGTGGCGGCGTGCAGCGGCGGTGCGGGCTGCCGTTTCTCCAGCCGGGCGACGAGATCGTAGTGATGCAGGGTGAGCACGAAGAGGTACCCGAAGATCAGCCAGAAGGGTGCTCCGCCGATCAGCCCGACCGCGATGGCGAACAGGAACTCGGCCGCCCGCAGCGCCGCCGGCACCAGCCAGTCCAGCGGCCCGTTGTGCGCCGCCCGCGCCCCGGCCGCGCCGACCAGCAGCACCAGCAACGCCACCAGCACCGCGACCCAGCGAAGCCACGGCGGCACGCCGTTCCCGCTGGCGTCCACCAGCGTCACCAGCAGCAGGATCGCCGCGCCGAGCGCCGCCACCACCGCGAGCGCCAGCGGCCCCGGCCGCCGCAGCACCGGTAGCCGAGCGGCCAGCGGGCCGTCGTCGCGGTGCAGGGTCGCGTCCAGCGTGTCCAGCACCGGCACCCACATCCAGCGGGCCCGCAGGGTACGCAGCGCGCCGGTGTACGCGAACGCCAGCACACCCCAGGTCAGCACCGCGAACAGGGCGATCCGCTGGTCGAAGAGCGCCACGGTCAGCGAGATCAACGCCCACCGCTCCCCGATCGGGAAGACCACCGTGCGCTTGAGCCAGTACGACACCGAGCCGGCGTCGGCCTGCACCCGGGTCGACGCGGCGTTCAGCCGGTCACCGATGCCGCCGCCACCAGCACCGACGCTCTTCGGCCGGCGTGCCGCCTCGTCGTGCAGCACGCCGTACCACGCGTCGGTCATGTGCCGCACGGTCTGCAGCGTCATCGCGGCGATGGCGAGGGCCCAGCCGTACCGGAACCCGGCCTGGGTCGCGCCGAGGCCGAGCCCGGCGTAGACGAGGTACTCCTTCGCCCGGTCGGCCATGGTGTCCAGCCAGCCGCCCCAGGCGCTGAAGTTGCGGGTGTAGCGGGCCAACTGGCCGTCCACGCAGTCCAGCACGAACCCGAGGTAGAGCAGCACCGCCCCGACGACCAGCAGCGGCCGGCCACCGGCGGCGAACATCGCCGCCGCGGCCACCGCGAAGGCCACCGACACCATGGTCACCGCCGTCGGGCTCAACCCCAGCCGGGCGCAGAGCTTGGTGACGTACGGCGACCAGGTGCTGACGAAGTAGGTGGTGAAGAAGTCGTCCTTCTCCTTCACCGACAGCCGCAGCTCGGCCCGGTCCTCGTCGACCGCAGCCACCGCCGCCTCCGCCCGGGCCAGCTCCGCGGCCTCGTCGACCCGGTGCGCGACGAGCAGGCGTACCCGGTGCGCGAAGACCAGCGCGCCCTGCCCGGTGAGGGCGGCGAAGAGCTGGTCCACGACGGGCCCCGCCGGTGCATCCGGGCGGGCGGCCGGTTCGACCGGTCCCGCCCGCTCGGCCGGTCCGGCCGACTCGAACAGCTCGACCGCGACGGCTCCGGCCGGTAGCCGACCGGCGGCGACCGCACGGGCGGCGGCCACCAGCGCCGGTACGTCCTCCCGGCCGACCCGGACCGCGCCGCCGAAGACGCCGGTGGCCGCACCTCCCACCAACTGGTCGGGGCGGCCCGCCTCGACCACCTGGCCACGCTCCTCGCGCAACACTGTCCGTCCAGCGCTGGGCGGATCGGTCAGCACCAGCGCCACGCTCGGCCCGACCGGACTGGTCAGCAGGTGGCGCAGTACGGCCGTGTGGGCGGCCAGGTCGGCCCCGCTGATCACCACCGGGCCGGTCGCCGAGCCGGCCAGCTCGGCCAGCTCGTCCAGGTCGGCGGCCACCCGCACCTCGGCCGCACCGGCTTGGCGCCACTGACCGGCCAGCCGTTCGCCCATGCTCCCGCCGGTACCCGTCGGCAGGCTCGCGGCCGGTGATCCGGCGGCGAGCACGATCGCGAGGGTCACCGGGGAACCGCGTCGTGGTACGCGGCCAGCGCCTCGGCGATCGTGCCGTCGACGCTCAGCCGACCCGCGTCGAGGTAGAGCCCCCGACGGCAGAACCGGGTCAGATCCTTTTCGTTGTGTGACACCAGCACCAGAGTGCGCCCCTCCCCGAGCAGCCGATCGATGGTCGTGTAGCACTTTTCCCGGAACTCGGCGTCGCCGACCGCCGTCACCTCGTCCATCAGCAGGATCGGGTGCGGCAGGTGCGAGATGATCGCGAAGCCGAGTCGCACCTTCATGCCGGACGAGTAGTGGCGTACCGAGGTGTCGATCGCCCGTTCCACCTGCTCACCGGCGAACGAGACGATGTCGTCGAAGTGCCGTTTCAGATAGCCCGACGAGAGCCCGTGCAGGCCGCCCACCAGGTACAGGTTCTCCCGCCCGGTCAGGTCGTTGGAGAAGCCGGCGGAGAGTTCCAGCAGCGGCGCGACGTCGCCGGAGACCCGGATCCGCCCTTCGTCGGGGATCAGCACCCCGGCGATCAGCCGTAGCAGGGTGCTCTTGCCGGTGCCGTTGCGGCCGATCACCCCGACGGTCTCCCCCGGCGCGATCGCGAAGGAGACGTCGCGCAGCGGCCAGAACCGACCGTCGTCGGCACCCCGCGTACCCCGGTGGATGAACAGCTCCCGCAGCCGCAACTGCCGGCGGCGGTTGCGGACGAACCGGATGCCGAGGCCCTCCGCCTCGATGATCGCCTCACTCATCAGAGTTCCTTGAGCACGGCGGGTTCGAGCCGGCGGAAGGCCCACCAGCCGGCCACGAGCAGCAGCACGCTGATGCCGACGGTGGTGGCGAGCATTCGGACGCCCGGGAACTCGTCCGGGTACCACACCGCGTGGTGCAGCTGGAAGATGCCGACCAGCGGGTTGAGTTCGTAGGTCACCCGGACCCAGCCCGGCAGGCCGGAGTCGTGGACCAGGCTCAACGGGTAGATGATCGGCGTGGCGTAGAAGAGCACCCGGATGACCAGGCGCATGAACCGTTCCACGTCGCGCATCAGCACGTTGAACGCCGACAGCAGCAACGCCAGCCCGATCAACAGGATCGCCTGCACCAGCACCGCGAGCGGCAGGGCGAGCAGCGACCAGCCCGGTTCGATCCGGCCCTGCGCCGCGTACCAGACCGCGATGGCGGCGAGGATCGGCAGGCCGGCGGCGTACTCCGCGAAGCGGCCGGCGACCCGGCCGATCGGGAATACCTGCCGGGGCACGTTCATCGTGGTGATCAACCGGGCCTGGCCGGTGAGCGCGTGGGTGGCCTCGCTCAGCGCCGAGCTGGTCCACATCCAGGCGAAGATCCCGGTGATCAGGAACAGCGGGTACGACCCGGCGGCCTCGCCGAGATACCGGTTGGTGTCGCGGGAGTAGAGCACACCGAAGACGAACCAGTAGATCGCACCCATGCCCAGCGGCTCGATCAACGACCAGAGGTAACCCAGCACCGACTGCTGGTACTTCACCGCCAGGTCGCGCCGGACCAGGATGCGCAGCGAGTTGCGGTGCGACCACAACGCCCCGACGCCAGAGGTCACCGCCGTCTCCCGCCTGGTAAGAGCCTCGGCCAGGACCCGCCTCGCCTCCACCGCCCTGCTGCCGGCCGCGCTGAACGGACGACAGGTTAGCAGCCGGTGAACGCCGCCCCACGAGCGCTCAGCACTCGATCACGTTGACCGCCAGGCCACCGCGCGCCGTCTCCTTGTACTTGACCTTCATGTCGGCACCGGTCTCCCGCATGGTCTTGATGACCTTGTCGAGCGAGACGGCGTGCACCCCGTCGCCGCGCAGCGCCAGCCGGGCGGCGGTGATCGCCTTGATGCTAGCCACCGCGTTGCGCTCGATGCACGGGATCTGCACCAGGCCACCCACCGGGTCGCAGGTGAGTCCCAGGTTGTGCTCCATGCCGATCTCGGCCGCGTTCTCCACCTGGGCCGGCGTGCCGCCCAGCGCCTCGGCCAGCCCGGCTGCGGCCATCGAACAGGCCGAACCGACCTCCCCCTGGCAACCCACCTCCGCGCCGGAGATGGACGCGTTCTCCTTGAACAGCACCCCGATGGCACCGGCCGCCAGCAGGAAACGCACCACTCCCTCCGCGGAAGCACCCGGTACGAACCGGGTGTAGTAGTGCAGTACGGCCGGGATGATCCCGGCCGCCCCGTTGGTCGGCGCGGTCACCACCCGGCCGCCGGCCGCGTTCTCCTCGTTGACGGCCAGCGCGAACAGCGTCACCCAGTCCATCACGTGCAGCGGATCCCCACCGGCGCCCGCTACCGGTCCGCCGGGCGCGGTCGCGGCCGGGGCGGCGTCAGCCTCCAGACTGCGACGCAGCTCGGCGGCACGGCGGCGCACCTTCAGGCCGCCGGGCAGGGTGCCGTCGCGGGTGCAGCCGCGCTCGACGCACTCCCGCATGACCCGCCAGATGTCGAGCAGCCCGGCGCGGACGTCCGCCTCGGCCCGCCAGGACACCTCGTTGGCGAGCATGACCTCGCTGATGGACAGCCCGGTCGCGGCGGTCACGTCGAGCAGTTGCGCGCCGGTGAGGAACGGGTACCGGACCGGGGTGCTGTCCGGCTTGATCCGGTCCGCCCCGGCGGCGGCCTCGTCCACCACGAACCCGCCACCCACGGAGTAGTAGGTACGCATCCGCACCTCGGCCCCGCCCACGTCGTACGCCGAGAAGATCATCCCGTTCGGGTGGTACGGCAACGACCGGCGGCGGTGCAGCGTCAGGTCCCGCTCCGGATCAAAGTCGATCTCGTGGGTGCCGGACAGGCACAGCCGGTGCTCCGCCCGGATCCGGCTCACCAGCGCCTCGACGCCGTCCGTGTCGACCGTCTCGGGCTCCTCGCCGGCCAGACCGAGCAGCACCGCCCGGTCGCTGCCGTGCCCGTGCCCGGTGGCGCCGAGGGAGCCGAACAACTCGGCCCGCACCCGGGCGGTGCCGGTGAGCAGACCGTCGGCCTTGAGCCCGGCGACGAAGGTACGCGCCGCTCGCATCGGCCCCACCGTGTGCGAACTGGATGGCCCGATACCCACACTGAACAGGTCGAACACGCTGATCATGACTGTGCCTTCTCGCCGTCGCCGGGGTCACCGGTCAGCGGCCGGTCATGGTCGGCTCCGTGCTGCGGACCCGACCCGGTCGTGGCCGGTCCTCGCTGCGGTCCGGCCCTGGTGACGCCCGGGTGCGGGCGTCCGACCGGCGAGCCTACTACCCAGGACGCGACCGTGACTGACGTGCGAGCGCTGTCGAGCTGACGGCGCAGACGAATCACTCCCGCGACGGCACAGACGGCTCAACTCGACATCGCAGTTGCCCCTGATCCCGACGGCAGGCGTCGTTTGGAACCCACGCGGGTAAGCACTTACGGGTCAGCAGGGTGGCCTTCCTCCTCCCGACCGAGGTCAGGACGGCCATCCGTGCCTAGCGTTGATTCCAGCAGCGGCGGAAAGCCGCAGAGGGGAAGTGACACGAATGAGTCGCAAACTCGTCCGGCCCCGTCAGGGGCGCATGCTCGCTGGCGTCTGCGCCGGCCTGGCCCGCCGGTTCGGCACCTCGGCCGGGTTGATCAGGCTGCTGTTCCTGCTGTCGCTACTGCTCCCGGGCACCCAGGTGATCGTCTACCTGGCGCTCTGGATCATCATGCCCAACGAGGACCGCCACCTGGCCCCCAACCCCTGACCACCCACCCCACCCCGCGCCCACCGCGCCGCGCACCCCGCGCCGCGCCGCGCCGCGCCGCAAGCCGGTGCAACTTCAGGGTTGTTGCTGTATCCGACGCGCCGCAGGCGACACCAACCCTGAAGTTGCACGCCCCGCCCTGCTACGTGGCGTGGTCGGCGGTCCCCCGCAGGGTGGGGGTGGGGGCGTGCCCGTAAGGCGCGGCGTGCCCGTGGGGCGAGCGTGGGCGTGTGCGTGGGCGTCGGCGTGGGTGGTCAGGGGGCGATGTAGGTGACGCTGACCTGTTCGAAGCCGAGCGAGCGGAGCAGCCCTTCCAGCATCTTGCGGGTGTTCTCCTCGGCGCGGGCATTCAGGCCGCTGTCCCGGGCCGCCGCGGTGATCCGGTCCTCGGCCAGCCGGTAGACCTCCTGCTGCCGGTTCGGGTCACCGCCGATCAGGTCACCGACGCGGTTGAGCAGGCCGCGCTCCTCCGCGAAGACGTAGCTCTTCTCCAGGTCGAGGTTGGTCTCGGCCAGTTGCGGTGCCGGCAGCTTGATCTCGACCGACTTCCCGTCGGCCGACTGCACGATCGCCCCCTCGGTGAGCGTGCCGAAGTCGACGTACGCCTCGACGCTGCCCGACCCGACGAACAAGGTCCGCTGGTTGAGCAGCCAGTCCGGCACGTTGCGCCGGTCATTCTGCAGGTCGACCACGACCTGGAAGTTGCCCTCGGCGGCCACGTAGCGGCTGAGATCCTGCATCGACTCGAGCAGGGCCGGCTGCGTGCGATCGGTCTGTTCCTTGGTGAACGGGTTGCGGAACTCGGGCAGGATCCCGGTGGTCTGCACGCCGAGCAGCACCACCACCGCGAGCGCCGCGGCACCGAGCACCCAGAGCAGGGCACGGACCGCCCCGCCACCTGACTGCGGGGCCGGGGGTGGTGTGTCCGGGGCGTCTGTGAGCACATCGCCCGACCGGTGGTCGGCAAACTCGCTGGTGGGCTCGTTGATGTCGCCGTCGCGTGCCATCGCCCTCACCGTCCTCGTCAGACGCGGTCTCTGGTGATGACGGTAAGCCCAACGTACGACAGCCGCTCGTCGAGCCCGTCGGATGGACCCGGTCAGGGTCAGGTGAACGCGGAGACCCCGGTGAGCCGCTGCCCGACGACCAACTGGTGGATCTCCGAGGTGCCCTCGTAGGTCAGCACGCTCTCCAGGTTGTTGGCGTGCCGCATCACCGGGTAGTCCCCGGAAACCCCGTTGGCACCGAGGATGGTCCGGCACTGCCGGGCGATGGCCAACGCCTCTCGTACGTTGTTCAGTTTGCCGACGCTTACCTGCTCCGGGCGCAGCTTTCCGGCGTCGGCCAGCCGGCCTAGCTGGAGGGCCAGCAGATAGCCCTTGTTCCACTCGACCGCCATGTCGGCGAGCTTGGCCTGGGTGAGCTGAAAGCCGGCCAGCGGTCGCCCGAACTGGGTGCGGGTGGTCGCGTACGTGAGCGCGGTCTCCAGGCAGTCGCGGGCCGCGCCGAGGGCGCCCCAGACGATGCCGTGCCGGGCCTCGGTCAGGCAGCTCAACGGTGCCTTCAACCCGGTGGCGTCGGGCAGTTGCGCGTCCGCCGGCAGCCGGACGTCGTCGAGGGAGATCTCGCCGGTCAGCGACGCGCGCAGCGACATCTTCCGGGTGATCTCCCGCGCCGTCACCCCCGGCGTGTCCATCGGTACGACGAAGCCCCGCACACCGGATTCGGTACGCGCCCAGATCACCGCCACGTCGGCGATCGGCGCATTGGTGATCCACATCTTGCTGCCGTCGAGCACCCAGTCGTCGCCCTCGCGGCGTGCCCGGGTGGCCATCGACGCCGGGTCGGAGCCGTGGTCCGGCTCGGTCAGTCCGAACGAGCCGATCGCCTCGCCGGCCGCCATCGCCGGCAGCCAGCGCTGCTTCTGCTCCTCGCTGCCGTAGCGCCAGATCGCGTACATGGCCAGTGAGCCCTGCACCGAGACCAGCGACCGGACCCCGGAGTCACCGGCCTCCAGTTCCAGGCAGGCCAGCCCGTACGCGACGGCCGTCGAGCCGGCGCAGCCGTACCCGGTCAGGTGCATGCCGAGCAGGCCGAGCTTGCCGAACTCACGGGCCAGTTCGCGGGCTGGCGCGTGACCTGCCTCGTACCAGCCCGCGACGTGCGGTCGGACCAGGTCGTCGACCACCTGGCGTACGACGGCGCGGATCGCTCGCTCGTCCTCGGTCAGGGACGCATCAAGGTCGAGCAGGTCCACCTGGGTCACTCGACCGCCTCGGCGAGCACGAACACCCGGGCGTGGATCTGGTTGCGCTGTTGCAGTGCGGCACGCAGCGCCCGGTGCAGGCCGTCTTCCAGGTAGAGACCACCGTTCCACTGCACGACGTGCGGAAACAGGTCACCGTAGAAGGTGGAGTCCTCGGCGAGGAGCTTGTCCAGCGCCAGCTCGCGCTTGGTGGTGATTAGCTGATCCAGGCGCAGCGGGCGGGGCGGAATCTCCGCCCACTGCTTCAGGGTCAGGTTGTGTTCCGGATAGGGACGCCCGTCCCGGACCGCTCTGAAGATCACGACGGCACGCTCCCCTCCCCCTGGCCGGCCGATACCACGACGCCGGGCCGGGTCGCGGCACGGCGCCGCGACCTGCGGCGCCGATGACCGTGCCAGCGTAGCCGGACCCCGCACCCCACGTTCTGCTCCCTGATGCCAGTTTCGCCACGGGTCGTCCGGTTCTCAACCGGACGAAACCACCGGTTCGGGTCAGCTCCACCGCCCCCGCCGGACGACCTCGTCCACCGGACGGCGCCCGCGACGCAGCGATGGTGACCGGTGGTCGGCGGCTCGATAACCGACAGTGAGGGCACCGATGGGGTGATACGCCTCCGGCACACCGAACGCCTCCCGATAGGACACCAACCGCTGCGGCGGGATGCCGAAGAAACAGCAACCCAGCCCCTCGTCCACGGCGGTGAGCATCATCAGCAGCGCGGCGAATCCGGTGTCGACGTACCAGTAGGGCACCGGCCAACGATCCGTCGACCGGTCCGCCCAGCCCTTGTCCGGCTCCGCGTACCGCTCCAGGTAGACCGAGCGGTTGGCGTGCGGCACCACGATCAACGGTGCCCGGCGCATCCCGGCCAGCCACCGCTGCATCCCGCCGCCCTCCGGGGTGCTGGCCGACCAAAAACGCTCCCGGTCCTCCGGCGACTCCAGCACCAGGAAGCCCCACCCCTGCGAGAACCCGGCCGACGGGGCCCGCACCGCGTGCTCCAGCAGCCGTTCCACCACCTCCGGCGGGACCGGCCGGTCCGGGTCGTAGTTGCGCACCATCCGGCGCCGCCGGACGACCTCCGCGAACTCCACGCCGTACTCCTCACGTGCCCGTCCGGTCCGCGACCGGACGCTCAGCCACCGGGCCGAATGCCCCAACTCCCGCGCCAGGTGTCGCCCGGCGCCAGAGTGATGAGATCCCGGCCGGAGCGGAACGCGTCCGGCGGGCAGGTCATCGGCTCCACCGCCACCGACCGGCGGAACCGCTCGCCGGTCAGCGTGTCACCGGTGTAGACCTGCCACCAGCCGAACTGGTCGTCGGCCCAGATCCGTAGCCCGGTCGAGGCGTCCGGCCCGGTCAGCGTCACCGAGGAGCCGCCGTCGGCGTCCCGGTTCACCTGCCCGAAGGCGAGATCCAGGACGGCCTCACCGATGCGACGCGGCTCGGTGTAGTCGTACTCGGTACCGGCCACCGCGGCCGCGCCGACCGGCAGCAGCCGACCGTCCAGCAGCAGCCGGGACCGGCCGGGTACGCGCAGTGCGATGTCCTCCACCGACACCCCCGGCAGTTGCAGGTACGGGTGCACGGAGAAGCCGAAGGGCACCGCCTCGGTGCCGACGTTCGTGACGTCGTGCTCGGCGCGCAGCCCGTCGGCGCCCACGACCCACCTGGTACGCAGCCGCAGCGGCCACGGGTAACCGGGCTGCGGCAGCAGGTCGTAGCCGACCGTGACCTCGTCCGGCCGCTGCTCGATCAGGTGCCACGATGCCCAGTTCACCAGGCCGTGGATGGCGTTGTGCCGCTCCGGCTCGGTCAGATTCAGCTGTCTCGACTGCCCGCCGAAGGTGTAGACGCCGTCGCGGATCCGGTTCGGCCAGGGTGCCAGCACCTGCCCCGCCGAGCCCGGGCACATCTCGTCGGTGGCGTACCCGTCGAGATGCTCGACCCCGTCCTGGCGGTAGGCGCGGAGTCCGCCGCCCAGCTCGACGATTACCGCCTCGTGGCCGGCGGCTGAGATGCTCCACTGCGCTCCCGACAGGGGAAGCGGATCGCGGCTGTCCATTCGCCAGACCCTAGCCGCCGACGCCGTCGTTCGCTCGCCGCGGTCCGCGGCCCTCGTCGTGCTCGCGTCCATCCGCTCCGGTCGGCGGCCGGTAGCGGGTCAGCGCCGGGAAGGCCACGGCGAGCAGCACCGCGAGCACCGCCGCCGCGACACCGCCACCGATCCAGGCCACCCCGCTGCCGAACCCGGCCGCCATGGCACCAGCCCGCAGATCGCCCAGGCGCGGACCGCCGGCCACCACGACGGTGTTGACGCCCTGGAGCCGGCCGCGCATCCGATCCGGCGCGTAGATCAACAACATCGACTGCCGTACCACCGAGCTGACCAGGTCGGCGGCGCCGGCCAGCACCAGCAGTACGACCACCAGCCAGAGCTGGCCGGCCAGTCCGGCCAACGCCACCGCGACGCCCCAGCCCACCACGGCGAGCACCAGCACCAGACCCTGCCGGCGAACCTGGCCGATCCAACCCGAGACCAGGCCGGCGAGCAGTGAGCCGATCGCGATGGAGCTGTAGAGCCAGCCCACCGCCGCGCCACCACCGAACCGTTCGGTCGCCACCTCGGGAAAGAGCGCTCGCGGGAAGGCGAACACCATCGCGATGAGGTCGATGGCGAAGGAGAGCAGCAGCACCGGGCTACCGGCCAGG
Organism: Micromonospora sediminimaris; assembly: GCF_016863575.1. NCBI lineage: Bacteria > Bacillati > Actinomycetota > Actinomycetes > Micromonosporales > Micromonosporaceae > Micromonospora > Micromonospora sediminimaris. The sequence continues at coordinate 168,183 of NZ_BOPD01000014.1, read as the reverse complement.
TACCGCACCCCGTCGACGATGCTGCGCAGCCCCGCCTGCCGGGGCCCGCCGTCCGGATCGGGTTCCGGCGGCATGGCTGGCAGCCGCAGCGCCGCCCAGACCAGGGCGGCGAGCAGCGTCGCGTCCACGGCGTACGCGACCGGCAGTGCCACCCCGAGGTCCCAGATCGCCAGGATCAGGCCGGCGGCCAGCGGCCCGAGGACCGCGGTGGCCATGGCGGTGGTGAAGTTCAACGTGGTGGCCGCCGGCACCAGCTCGGTCGGGACGAGCCGGGCCACGAGCGCCCCACGGGCCGGCCCGGAGATCGCGAACGCCACCGAACTCAATGCGACAAGGGCCAGCAGGAGAACCGGGCTGCCGACCCCCAGCAGCGCCTGGACCAGCAGTCCCAGCACGGCGACCCAGAGCAGGACCGAGCCGCCCAGCAGCACCCGCCGCCGGTCGATGGCGTCGGCGACCGCCCCGCCCCAGAGCCCGAAGACCAGCAGCGGTACGAAGGCGGCGACGCCGAGCAGACCGACCCAGAGGGAGTCCTCGGTCAACGCGTACATCTCCACCGGCACCGCGACGGCGGTGAATTGGAAACCGAACATCGCGATGGCGTTGCCGGCCCAGAGCCGCCGGTACGCCGGTACCCGCAGCGGGCGCAGATCGATCGCCCAGCGGCGCTGCTCGCGCGGCCGGTCGGTGCTGCTGACGGTCACGGTGCCAGCCGCTCCACGACCCAGTCCGCGCCGGTACGCCGGAACCGCAGCCGGTCGTGCAGCCGACTGGCCCGGCCCTGCCAGAACTCCACCGAATCGGGACGTACCCGCAACCCGCCCCAGTGCGGCGGAGCGGGGATCGGGTCCACGTCGGCGAAGCGCTCGGCCGCGGCCCGGTAGGCGTCGTCGAGGGCGGCCCGTTCCGGCAGCACCGACGACTGGGCGCTGGCCCAGGCACCGAGTTGCGAGCCGCGCGGCCGGCTGGCGAAGTACGCCTCCGTCTCCGCCCGGTCGACCCGTTCCACCGGTCCGGTGACGATCACCTGCCGCTGCATCGGAAACCAGGGAAAGAGCAGACTGGCGTACGGGTTGGCGGCCACCTCGGCACCCTTGCGGGAGCCGTAGTTGGTGAACAGCACGAAACCCTCCGGGTCGTACCCCTTGAGCAGCACCGTCCGCGCGCTCGGCCGCCCGGCGGCGTCGGCGGTGCCGAGCACCATGGCGTTCGGCTCGGGCAGTTCGGCGGCGACCGCGTCGGCGAACCACCTGTCGAACTGGGTGTGCCAGTCGACGGCCAGTTCGCTCTCCGTCAGGCCGGAATCGGCGGCGTACTCGTGCCGCATCCCGGCTGGCACCGGTGTGTCCCCCATCACGTTCCCGCTCCTCCCCCGTCGGGCCGGTACGCGCCCGCCGACCAGCCCGTCCGGCCCAGTCTTATCCGTGCCGGAAGGGGCCCGGCAAGCGGGATGTCGCCAGCAGCACATCGACAGCGTCTCGCGCACCCGGCCACCAGCAGGCAAGATGTCACGAACACATCCCTGAGGGTCGCCTAAGGCGCTCACCCGGCCGGGGCCGGGACACCGAGCCCGGGCGGGCGCACCGACCACACACCAGGAGCAGTGAGATGGCCGATTTCAAACCCGGACTTGAGGGCGTCGTAGCCTTCGAAACCGAGATCGCCGAGCCCGACCGCGAGGGCGGTGCGCTGCGCTATCGCGGGGTCGACATCGAGGACCTGATCGGCCAGGTTTCCTTCGGCAACGTCTGGGCGCTGCTGGTCGACGGCCGCTTCGGCCCGGGCCTGCCGCCGGCCGAGCCATTCCCGGTGCCGGTGCACTCCGGTGACATCCGGGTCGACGTGCAGTCCGCCGTCGCCATGCTCGCTCCGTACTGGGGCTTGCAGCAGCTGCTGGACATCTCCGACGAGCAGGCCCGCGAGGACCTGGCTCGGGTGTCGGTCACCGCCCTCTCCTTCGTCGCCCAGTCCGCTCGCGGCCTCGGCCTGCCGGCGGTTCCGCAGAAGGAGATCGACAAGGCGGAGACGGTCGTCGAGCGCTTCATGAAGCGGTGGCGCGGCGAGCCCGACCCGAGGCACGTCAAGGCCGTCGACGCGTACTTCATCTCGGCTGCCGAGCACGGCCTGAACGCCTCCACCTTCACCGCCCGGATCGTCGCCTCCACCGGCGCGGACGCCGCCGCCTGCATCTCCTCGGGCATCGGGGCGCTCTCCGGCCCGCTGCACGGCGGCGCGCCGTCGCGGGTGCTGACCATGCTGGAGGCGGTCGAGCGCAGCGGTGACGCGGAGGGCTACGTCAAGGGCGTGCTCGACCGGGGTGAGCGGCTGATGGGCTTCGGTCACCGGGTCTACCGGGCCGAGGATCCGCGCGCCCGAGTGCTCCGCCGCACCGCCAGGGAACTGGGCGCCCCGCGCTTCGAGGTCGCCGAGGCCCTGGAGAAGGCCGCCCTCGCCGAGTTGCAGGCCCGCCGACCGGATCGGGTGCTCGCCACGAACGTCGAGTTCTGGTCCGCCGTGGTGCTCGACTTCGCCGAGGTGCCGGCACACATGTTCACCTCGATGTTCACCTGTGCCCGGATGGGCGGTTGGAGCGCCCACATCCTGGAGCAGAAGAAGCTCCAGCGACTGGTCCGTCCCTCGGCCCGCTACGTGGGCCCGGGCACCCGCAAGCCGCACGAGGTCGACGGCTGGGACGCCGTACCCCACGACGTCTGAGTCGTACCGCCTGAGGTAGCGGAAGGGCCCACACTGTCGGAGCGCGGAGACCCCGGCCGACCAGCCGGGGTCTCCGCGCCGCCGTATCCGGCCCAGCATCAGCACGGACAGTGGGGCGCCGGCGTGCCCTCGCGGTTCGTTCGGTGGTGGCGGCGGGAGCGGGCGATGTGGTGCAGGACTCAGGCCCGGTCGTGGGACCAGCGGCCGGTCGGGGTGGCTCTGGTGCGAGGATAAGGATCGGCAGTGTCGCCGGACCGGGGCCCGGATCCTCCGACCGAGCCGTGCGGGGTACGCATGGCGTCCTCGATCCGCATCGGCGTGGACCAGGCCCGACCCGCCCATTCGGAAGGATCTTCAAGACCGTGGCTGACGCACCGACCATCCGGATACCCGACGAGATCAAGCCCGCCGACGGCCGATTCGGCTGCGGGCCGTCCAAGGTCCGTCCGGCCGCGGTCTCCGCGCTCGCCGAGGTGGCCACGAGCTACCTGGGCACCTCGCACCGGCAGAAGACCGTCCGCGACCAGGTGGCCCGGTTGCGCTCCGGCATCGCCCAGTTCTTCTCCCTCCCCGAGGGCTACGAGGTGATCATCGGCAACGGTGGCACCACCGCCTTCTGGGAGGTCGCCACGTTCGGCCTGATCCGGGACCGGGCCCAGTTCGCCAGCTTCGGCGAGTTCGGCGCCAAGTTCGCCAAGGCCGTCAAGGACGCGCCCTTCCTCGGTGAGCCGACGGTCCGCAAGTCCGACGCAGGCAGCGCCCCGGCCCTGGCCGCCGAGGCGGGCGTGGACGTGTACGCCACCCCGCACAACGAGACCTCGACCGGCGTCGCGGTGCCGATCGGCCGGGTGGCCGGTGCGGACCCGGGCTCGCTGCTGCTGGTCGACGCCACCTCCGGCGCCGGCGGGCTCGAGGTCAACGTGGGCGAGACCGACGTGTACTACTTCGCCCCCCAGAAGTGCTTCGGCTCGGACGGTGGGCTCTGGCTGGCCCTGATGTCGCCGGCCGCGCTGGAGCGGGCCGCCGAGATCAAGGCCTCGGGGCGCTACATTCCGGCGTTCCTCGACCTGGTCACCGCGATCGACAACTCGCGGCTGGAGCAGACGTACAACACCCCGGCGCTGGCGACCATCTTCCTCGCCGCGGAGCAGACCGACTGGATGAACTCCCAGGGCGGTCTGGCCTGGGCGGCCAAGCGCACCGCCGAGAGCGCCTCGGTCGTCTACGGCTGGGCCGAGCGCTCCTCCTTCGCCACGCCGTTCGTCACCGACCCGGCGCTGCGCTCCAACGTGGTCGCCACCATCGACTTCGCGGACGGGGTGGATGCCGGGGCGATCGCCAAGGTGCTGCGCGCCAACGGCATCGTCGACACCGAGCCGTACCGGAAGCTGGGCCGCAACCAACTGCGGGTCGCGCTCTTCCCGGCGGTCGAGCCGACCGATGTCGAGGCGCTGACCGCATCGATCGACTACGTCGTCGAGCGGCTGTAACCGCCCGACCCGGCCATACCACGGGCCCGGCACCCCGTTCGGGGTGCCGGGCCCGCACCGTACGACGCCACGGTCGACGTCCGGCAGTCAGCTGATCCCGCACCACTTCGGACCGTCTACCACGCCACTGTCGGCCACCGACAGCTGACCCGCCACACAGCGGCGGAGCAGGCGGATCCGCCGCTTACCCGGGCGTGGCGTCTCCCACCGGGGCACGGATGGGCGTACCGTGGAGCGCAACGCCCCGGGTGGCCGGCTCGTGGCGTACGGCCAGCGAAGCGGGACGGAGGCAACGCGATGCGCCCAGTACGCTTCGTCGCCCTCTCCGAGGACGGCCAGGCCCTGGTGCTCGCCGACGAGGTCGGGCGACTGCTCGCCCTGCCGTTGGACGAGCGGGTCGCCGGAGCGCTGCACGCCGAGCCGGGTACGCCCACGCTCGCGGTGGCGCCGGCCGCCGCCGACCCGGTGCCCTCGCTGTCTCCTCGGGACATCCAGGCCCGGATCCGCTCGGGCGAGTCCGCTGAGGACGTCGCCCGGATCGCCGGTGTCCCGGTCGACCGGGTCCTCCGCTACGCCGGGCCGGTGCTTCAGGAGCGTGCGATGCTCGCCCAGCACGCCCGGCGCACCCGGCTCAAGGGTGCCGAGAAGCCGACGCCGCTCGCCGAGGTGGTCAACGGCCGGCTCGCGCAGCACGGGATCGACACCGAGAAGATCTCCTGGGACGCGTGGCGGCGCGACGACGGCACCTGGCGGATCGTCGCGACCTGGCCGTCCGGCAAGGCCACCGCCCAGGCGGTCTGGGATCTGGACAAGACCCGGCAGTCGGTCGCCCCGCACGACGACATGGCGCAATATCTGTGCGCCGAGCGTCCGACGCCGATCCTCGGCCAGGAACCCGCACCGGAGCGGGGCGGCCACGCCCTGCCCGGCCCGTCGCGCGGCGAGCCGAGCCGCGGTGGGCACGGGCTGCCGTCGCCCGCCGAGCCGGGGCGCTCGGGGCGTGACCCGATCCGAGCCGGCCGCGACGCCCTGCTCGCCTCCCTCGACCGGCCCCTCGGCTCGACTTCGGGCCGTGGTCTCGAACCGCGCTCACCGGCCGCTCTTGCCGGCGGCCCGGACGCCCAGCGCCAGCGGGCGGTCGCGGGGGGCGCTGCGGCGCTGCTCGGCGGCGGTCAGGGCTCGGCCTTCGACGACGACGCGGACGCACCGAAGGAGGTCCCGGCGGTGCCCTCGTTGGCAGTGCTGCGGCCCCGCCGGACGAACGCGCCGGCCGCTGGTGGCACCGAGTCCGGCGAGGCCGGCGGCAAGCCGCGCAAGCGTCTCCCCAGCTGGGACGACGTTCTCTTCGGCAGCGGCCCCGCGGCCCGCGAGTCCTCCTGACCCGCGGGCCCCGCGCCCGCCCACGCCGCCGCCCCTTGTGGATTCAGAGGGGCCAGGCGGCGAGCCGGTGGTAGCTCGACGGGGGTCCGGGCCGGCTGTGCACCAGCACCAGCTCGTCGGCGGCCCAGGGCGGCCCGAGGTAGGCGTCGAGCGTGGCCAGATCCGCCTCGATGTCGGTGTGCGGCAGCCGGTCGCCCGGACGGGCGATGGTCAGGTGCGGCCGGAAGGGCCTTTCGTCGACTGGCAGTCCGGCTGCGGCCAACCCGGCGCGAACGACGCCAGCCAGCGCCACCAGGCGGGACACGTCGCCGCGTACGTCGACCCAGAGCACGGTGCTGCGGCCCCAGCCGAACCGGCCACCGCCGCCTAGGCGTAGGACCGGCGGCCCGGCCAGCCCCGCGCCCAGCACAGCACCGCCGCGAGCATCGTCGACGGCGGCCCCGAGCGCCTGCCGCACCTCGGTCAACCGCGCGGCCTCGACGTCACCGAGGAAGGCGAGGGTGAGATGAGCCTTGGTCGGGTCGACCAGCCGGACGTTCGTGCCGGCAGCCGAGGCCGCCGCCAGCCGCAGCCCGGTCACCTGCGCGGTCAGGTGCGCAACGGCATCGGCCGGCGGGTAGATCGCAGTGAAGAGTCGCACCTGTCACAGGGTGGCAGTCAGAGCCACCGCTCAGGCTGCTCGGGGCGGGCCGCCGGCAGCCGTAGGCCGGCGGCGTCCAACTCGGCCTCGACGCGTACCCGTTCGATCTGCCGGTCCAGACCGGACAACTCGGCGAGATGCTCGGTGATGCCCAGCGCATGGCAGGCCAACCGAAGCCGATCGTCATACGCGTGGAGCACGTCGCGGTGCCACACGACCGGTCTGCTGCCGCCGGCCCGATCCCGACGCAGACACCGCAGGTCGGCGGCGATCTGCTCCAGCGGCCGCCGCTCCGACCGGTCGAGCGCGTCGAGGTCGACCCGGTCGGCGACCGCGACCGCGTCGGCGGCCTCGTTCAGCCGGGCTACCAGGCACCGGTCGCGGCGCCGCTGCCGCCACTCGCCGTACCGACAGGTCAGCCGGTCGACGAGCTCGTCGGTGCAGATGACCAGCGCGATCAGCACCGGCACGAAGACCACGGCGGCCAGCGCCACGGCCAGGAGCACTATGCGTAGGACCTCCACCCATCGAAGCTATGCCGCCGCATAGCGTCACGTAAGCGATTTTCCGCATTCCGGGGCCAGGTGGGTGGTGCGGCAGGCTGGCGCGACGGTGAGCCGACCCGCCGACCGGCCTGTGCTCACATTTCGGTGACGTAGAAACGGGGCAGCGGCAGGATGCGGAACCGCAGCCGGGCCCCGGCGCGGCGGAGCTGCCAGGCCAGCGCCAGCAGCGCGGTGGTCAGCGAGAGCAGGCCACCGGCCCAGATGCTGGCACCGGCGCCGAAGGTCTCCGCGACCCAGCCGATGATCGGCGCGCCGACCGGGTTGGTGCCGAGGAACACAAGCACCCACAGCGCCATCACCCGTCCACGGAAGGCGGCGTCGGTGCCGAGTTGCACCCGCTGGTTCGCCGCCTGTGCGAAATAGACCATGAAGAAGCCGGTCGGTGGCAGCAGCGCGACCACCATCCAGTACGCCGGGGCCAGCCCGACGAGCGTGCCGAAGGTGGCGCAGCCGATCGCGGCACCCAGCACCAGCCACACCGAGGGCCGGCTCCGTCGCCCGGTCCCGGCCAGCGCACCGACCAGCGCGCCCGCCGCGAGAGTGGTGCTGAACAGGCCGAACGAGGCCGCCCCGGTGTTGAAGACGGTCTTGGCCAGGGCCGCCAGCGTCAGCTGGAAGTTGAACAGCGACATCCCGATCACCGACATCACCACCATCGGGAGCAGCAGGTCGGGACGGCGGGCGACGTAGCGCAGCCCGTCGAGCACGGTCGCGGCGGCCCGCTCGTCGCGCGGTGGCAGCGGCTCCCGGTGCAGTTCGGTCGGGCGCATCCGGATCACCGTGACCAGCGGCGCGATCGAGCTGAGCGCGGTGACGAGGAAAACCGGCCCGACGTCGAAGAGGGCGATGGCCAGGCCGGCCACGGCCGGGCCGACGATCCGGGCCGAGTTGAACACGGCCGCGTTGAGCGAGAGCGCGTTGGGCAGCAGCGCCGTGCCGACCAGTTCGGAGACGAACGCCTGTCGTACCGGGGTCTCCATCGCGTTGGCCACACCGAGCAGGGCGGCGAAGACGAAGACGTGCCAGAGCTGAACCAGATCGGTGAGCACCAGCACGCTCATAGCCAGCGACAGCACGGTCCAGAACGCGTTGGCGATGAAGAGGAGCATCCGCTTGTCGTACCGGTCGGCGAGCCGGCCGGAGAGCAGCGTGAGCAGCAGCACCGGGGTGAACTGGAGGGCGACGACCACGCCGAGCGCGGTGGCAGAGTCGCCGGAAAGCTCGAGGACCAGCCAGTCCTGGGCGATGAACATCATCCAGACACCGATCAGCTTGACCAGTTGCCCGAATGCGAAGAGCCGGTAGTTGCGGACCTGTAGGGACTGGAACATCGTGCTCAGCCTTGCCTGCACTCTTGGTGCGCCTCCTCGCGGTCGTACGCGTCGTCAACGACGGACGGCACGGCGCGGGGCGCACACCCTGTGTGCGCGGCGTCAGGCGCGGGAGATTCGCTGAAGGATCTCCGCAGCCCGGTGCAGGGTCTCCCGGTCGGGGTCACTCAGCTCGGCCAGCCGGCGGGCCAGCCACTCGTCCCGGACCCGCTCGAACTGGTCGAGCACGGCCCGGCCCCCCTCGGTCGTCGCGAGGATGACCTGCCGGCCGTCGGTCGGGTGCGGGGTCCGCTGCACGAGGCCACGCTCCTCCAGCTTCGCGACGATTTTGGTCATCGTCGGTGGCTGCACCCGTTCGACGTCGGCGAGTTCCCGCGGCGTGAGCGCGCCCGCCAGCCGAAGACTGGTGAGCGCGGACAGTTGGGTGACCGTGAGGTCACCAACCGGCCGGGCCTGGCGGACCCGCCGGTTCAACCGGGTGATCGCATCACGCAGCTGAAGGGCCAGCTGCGCCGGTGGCATGCTCTGAGCCGTCACCGTCCGCTCCGTCACGATAGTTAGCCTAACTAATTAGCCGACCGGGCCGCAGCGGATATGACCATGCTCACCCCGACGTATCTCCTGCTCCGGGCCGGGGGTGCGGATCACGTCAGAGGATCACACACCCCCGGCCCGGGCGGCTGTCAGAAGAGCAGCGCCTCGATCGGGCCGCGCAGGAAGTACACCACGAACAGCGCTGCCACCGCGTACAGCAGCGGGTGGATTTCCCGGGACTTGCCCTTGGCCAGCTTGATCACCACGTACACGATCAGGCCGGCCCCGATCCCGTTCGAGATCGAGTAGGTGAACGGCATCAACACGATGGTGAGGAAGGCCGGGATGGCGATCTCGTAGTCGGACCAGTCGATCGTGCGTACCGCCGTCATCATCAGGAAACCGACCACCACCAGCGCGACGGACGCCGCCTCGAACGGGACGACCACCACAAGCGGCGCCAGGAACATGGCCAGCAGGAAGAGCACGCCGGTGACCAGGTTGGCCACTCCGGTCCGGGCGCCCTCCGCGACACCGGCGGCACTCTCGATGTACGACGTGTTGCTGGAGACGCTGGCCGCACCACCGCTGGCCGCCGCGATCGAGTCGACGAGCAGGATCTCCCTGGTGCGCGGCGGGGTGCCCTGCTCGTCGAGCATGCCGCCCTCCTGACCGACGGCCACCATGGTTCCCATCGTGTCGAAGAAGTCGGTGATGAGCAGGGTGAAGATGAACATCAGCACGACCAGCCAACCGGCGCGCCCCCACGAGTCCAGCACGTTGAACTGACCGAGCAGGGAGAGATCCGGAACGTCGAACGGGTTGCTCGGCAGCGTCGGAACGTTGAGCGACCAGCCCTTCGGGTTCGGCACACCGTCGACGAAGGAGGGGCCGATGTTGCCCACCGCCTCCACCACCATGGCCAGTGCTGTGGAGGCGAGGATGCCGACCAGGATGGCGCCCTTGACCCGGCGTACCACCAGCACCAGGGTCACCAGCAGGCCCACCACGAAGACCAGCATCGGCCAGCTGACGAGTTTGCCGCCGATGCCGAGACCGACCGGGACGGTGGTGTTGGCATCGTCCGGAATCCGCCGGACGAAGCCGGCGTCCACCAGGCCGATGATGGTGAGGAACAGGCCGATGCCGACGCCGATCGCCGTCTTCATCTGAGTCGGCACCGAGCGGAACACCGCCGTCCGCAGCCCGGTCAGCACCAGCACCGCGATGATGAGACCCTCGATCACCACCAGGCCCATCGCGTCGGCCCAGGTCATCTCGGGCGCGATCTCGTACGCCACCAGGGCGTTGACGCCGAGCCCGGCGGCCACCGCCAGCGGGAAGCGGCCGACCACGCCCATCAGGATGGTCATCAGACCAGCGACCAGGGCGGTGGCCGCCGCGATCGCTGGGATCGGCAGGGTCTGGTTGTCACCATCGACGGCGCTGCCGAGGATGAGCGGGTTGAGCACCACGATGTACGCCATCGTGAAGAAGGTGGCCAGGCCACCGCGCACCTCGCGGGTCAGCGTCGAGCCGCGGGCCGAAATCTCGAAGTACCGGTCGAAGCCATTGCGCGGCTGGCTCGAACCGGGTGGGGTGCCGTTGTCGGGCGGCGCTACTGCCATCAGGAACCTCACAGCGGATCATCGGGTTGTCGCGCGCATCGTCGCAGATGGCCGGCCTGCCGGGAAGCGGCGTCACGTACGCTGACCGGGTGCCCACCCCGCCACCCCGCCCCGAGCCGCTCGACCCGCCGATGGTGCCGTTCGCCCTCGCCGGAATGGCGGCCTGGGCCGTCGCCGGGCTGGTGCTGCTGCTCTTCCGCGACCGGCTGGTCGCCGGTGGCCACGAGAACTGGCTCTGGATCTGCCTGGCCGGATTCCTGTGGGGCTTCCCCGGTCTGGCGGTGATGATGCGGCACGACGCCAACCGCCGCCGCCGTCGCGCCGCCGGTTGACCCGACGGGCGCCGGCCACGGTCAGGAGTGCCCGTACGGCTCCGCCGGCTCGCCGCTCTCCACGGACCCGGCGGCGCGGCTGACCGCCATCGGCTCCACCGCGCTGTCGTCGTAAACGGTGGGCATCTCGTCGACCGCCGTGTCGGCCTCGACAAGCGTCTCCGAGTGGGCGCCGCAGCCGTGGTCGGCGCTTACCACCCGGCCGTCGTCCGGCGCGTAGAAGTTGCCGCAGACACCGAAGCACTGCCGCAGCCTGCCCGCGAGTGGCAGGTAGAAACCGCAGGTGCCGCAGCGGGCGGCGGCGGGTGCGGAGGCGGAGATCGGCGCCGAGGGGCCGTGATCGCCGTCGTACCAGCGTTGGGCCGTCTCGATCCGCCCCTCCCGTGACATCACCCGGGGCCGGCCCAGCCCCAGCTCCCAGACGGTCTCCTCGACCGCCGGGTCGTCGGAGAGGAGGTAACCGGGCTGGAGCCGCTCGTCGTCCGACGGGGTCAGCAGCAGGTCGCCGGGGCCGAGGTCGCCGGGCTTCAGTCGCTCCTGCCACGGCAACCAGCCGGGGGCGAGCAGCGCATCTGGCCCGGGCAGCAGGACCGTCTCACAGATCGTCACCGTACGGCTGCGCGGCACCCGGGTCACGGTGACCGCCCACCGCCAGCCGCGATAGCCGGCCAGCCGGCACTCGAAGTAGTGCGTGACGAGCCGATCGCCCTCGGCGACGACCTGGAGGTGGTCGCCGACGTCGTCGGGGCCCACCTCGGTGATGCCGGCGCGCGCCACCTCGACGGCAGCGGCGCAGACCTGGTCAAGGCGGGCGGCACGGGCGGAAGCGGGCCTGGTCACCCGACCATTGTTCCCCATCGGGTGGGTGAGCCGCGAGGCACTCCCCAGAGGTGTTCTCCGGCGGTGGCGCAGCATTGCCCGGGCCGATGGGTCAGGATGGGTGCCATGCCGCTGTTCTCCCGCTCTGAGCGGTCCCTCCTGGGGCGGACCGTCGGCACCGGCATCCGCGCCACCCGGCTGATGCTGCGCGGTTCCCTGTCCAGCAGCCGCTGGGTGACCCGCAGCGCCGCCCGGGCTCGGGCCCGGGGTGCCGGCGGGGAGACCGGCATGGTCCGTCTGTTCGACCTGCACGCGATCTCCTGTGCCGGTGACACGCTGATCGCCATCGGGCTGGCCGGGACGATCTTCTTCAACGTGCCGCTCGGCGAGGCACGGAGCAAGGTCGCGCTCTACCTGCTGGTGACCATGGTGCCCTTCGCGATGCTCGCACCCGTGGTCGGGCCACTGCTCGACCACTTCCGGCACGGCCGTCGCTACGCCCTGGCCACAACCATGTTGGGCCGGGCGTTCCTGGCCTGGTTGATCTCCGACTACATCCACGGCTTCGGGCTCTATCCGGCGGCCTTCGGCGTGCTGGCACTCTCCCGGGCGTACGGGGTGGCGCGTTCCGCGGCCGTACCCAGGCTGCTGCCGGAAGGGCTCGGACTGTCCCAGGTCGGCGCCCGGGCCAGCGTCTACGGCACGGTCGCGGGTGCGCTTGTCGCCCCGATCGGCCTGGCCGCGTTCTGGTTCGGACCGCAGTGGCCGTTACGGGTCGCATCAGTGATCTTCCTGGTCGGCATGGTGATCGCCCTCCGGCTACCACCGAAGGCGGACTCCGAACCGCCGGAACGGGTACCGCGACCACTGCGGGCGCTGCGTCGAGGCACGGACGAACGACCACTGGGCCGGGGCAGACCCGCCGGACGACTGGTGATCTCGACCCTGATCGGCGCGGCCACGCTGCGCGCGGTCTACGGTTTCCTGCTGCTCTTCCTGGCCTTCACCATCAAGGCGGGCGACCTGACCACCGTGGTGTTCGGGCGTGATCTGGGGGACGAGGGATCACTCGGCCTGGTCGGCGGCGCACTGGCCGTCGGCACCTTCCTCGCCACCGCGATCGGTACCCGGTTGCGCATCCACCGCCCGGCCGCCCTCCAGTCCAGCGGCATGGTGATCGTCGCCGGGGTTGGCGTACTCACCGTGCTGAGCTTCTCGCTACCGATGGTCGCCCTGCTCTGCGTGGTCACGGCGATGATGAGCGGCATCGCCAAGCTGGCCGTGGACGCCTCGATCCAGGAACGCATCCCGGAACGGTTGCGGGCCAGTTCCTTCGCCCATTCCGAGACGGTGCTGATGCTCGCCTTCGTCGCCGGTGGCGGGCTGGGGCTCGTACCCTTCGACGGCCGGATCGGCATCGCCGTCGCCGCCGGTGTCGGCGCTCTCGCCGCCGCCCGGGGCCTGGTGATGGCCCGGCGACTCCGGGCCGAGAAGCTGCACGGACGGCCACTGACCGACGACGAGTTGGCCGCCGAGAAGCAGGCCGAGTCGGAGCGCACCACCGAGGCGGAGCGCGAGTCCACCCCCACGTCCCCCGCCCCGTTCCAGGGTGGACGTGGTCCCGAGGAGCCGGGGATGGCACCACCGGGGTTCCACATCTATCGCCCGTCCTCCACGATCACCGGTTCCGGCGGGGGCGACGACGAGACGCGGCGCAGCTCACCGGGTTCGCTCACGTGAGCGGTCTGCTCGTGGTGACCGCCGTTCCCGCCGAGGCGGAAGCGATCCAGTCCGGCCTCGCCGACCCGACCGTGGCGGTGCTGCCGGTGGGGGTGGGCCCGGCGGTCGCCGGTGCGGCGACGGCCCGGTTGCTGGCGCTCGCCGAGATGGCCGGCCGCCCGTACCGGGCAGTGGTCAGTGCGGGGGTTGCTGGCGGCTTCGCCGACCGGGTCGCGGTCGGTGACACCGTGCTCGGCACCCGGGCCGTCGCCGCCGACCTGGGTGCCGAGTCACCGGACGGCTTCATTCCGATCGACGAACTCGGCATGCCGGCCGAACTGCTCGGCGGCGGCACGGCCCTCGACGCCGACCCGACACTGCTGGCCGGCCTGCGCACGGCGCTGCCGACCGCGACCGTGGGACCGGTGCTGACCGTCAGCACCGTGACCGGCACCACCGCCAGCACCGAGGAACTGGTCCGGCGTCACCCGGAGGCGGTGGCCGAGGCCATGGAGGGGTACGGCGTGGCGGTCGCCGCCAGCCAGGCCGGCGTGCCCTTCGTCGAGCTGCGTGCCATCTCGAACCCGATCGGCCCCCGCGACCGCGACGCGTGGCGCATGCGCGACGCCCTCACCGCCCTCACCGCCGCCGCCTCCGCCCTACGCTGACGCGTCAACCCCATCCCAAGATCCGCGCAACTTCGGCGATGTTGCTGATTCTGGCCGAGTTCAGGCAGCAAGATCCGGGATGTTGCCCGGATCTTGGGTGGGGGCGCTGCCGCGCTGGCAGCGGGTCGGGTCGACGGGGTTACGGTGGGGGTGTGGCGCTCTCGCTGGCGATCTCGCCCTGTCCCAACGACACGTTCGTCTTCCACGCGCTGGTACACGGACAGGTGCCCGGCGCGCCGCCGGTCGAGGTGACGTACGCCGACGTGGACGTCACCAACACGGCCGCCGAGCGGGGCGCGTTCGACCTGGTGAAGGTGAGTTACGCGGCGCTGCCGTGGCTGCTGGAGGACTACCACCTGCTGCCCTGTGGGGGTGCGTTGGGCCGGGGATGTGGCCCGCTGGTGCTCACCCGCACCGACCACGGTGGCGAACCGGAGCGCGACGATCTCACCGGTGCCACCGTGGCGGTGCCGGGTGACCGGACCACGGCGTACCTGCTGTTCCGGCTCTGGGCGGCCGGACGGACGCCGCGACGCATCGAGGTGGTGCCGTTCCACGAGATCATGCCGGGCGTGGCCGCCGGCCGGTACGACGCCGGCCTGGTGATCCACGAGGCCCGGTTCACCTATCCCCGACACGGCCTCACCGCCCTGGTCGACCTGGGCGAGTGGTGGGAGTCGGACACCGGGCTGCCGATCCCGCTCGGCGCCATCCTGGCCCGGCGGGGCGTGGTCGACCCACAGCAGGCCGCCGGCTGGATCCGGGACTCCGTCCAGCGAGCCTGGGCCGATCCGGCGGCCAGCCGGGGGTACGTGCTGGCGCACGCCCAGGAGATGGAGCCCGACGTGGTGGACCGGCACATCGGCCTCTACGTCAACGAGTTCACCGCAGACCTCGGTGAGGCGGGTTTCGCTGCCGTCGAGGCGCTGCTCGGCCGGGCCGCCGACGCCGGGCTCGTGCCTCAGACCTCCAGCTCGCGGGCGACCGCGTGGACCAGCTGAGCGATCTTCTGCGCGGTCCTGCGGTCCGGGAAGCGGCCCCGGCGCAGGTCCGGTTGAACCTTCGCCTCCAGCACCTTGATCATGTCTTCGACCAGGCCGTGCAACTCCTCGGCGGGGCGTCGGCGCAGCTCCGCCACGGACGGCGGCGCGTCCAGCAGCTTCACCCCCATCGCCTGCGCACCCCGCCGGCTGTCCACCACGCTGAAGTCGACCCGCTGGCCGCCCTTGAGATCGGTGACCCCCGCCGGTAGCGCGCCCTTCGGCAGGAACACGTCGCCACCCTCGTCACTGGTGACGAACCCGTATCCCTTGGCCGCGTCGTACCACTTCACTCGACCCGTAGGCACCTGAGAACCTCTGCTTCGCTTGAACGTCTACTGCCTCAAGGCTAGCCGGATCATCCCGTCGAGCGCCGCTGGGAATCCGGTGAGATCCGCAAGCACCGCCGCCGCCCCGGCGGCACGCAGCTCGTCGGGGGTACACGGGCCCGTGGCCACCGCGATCCCGGGCACCCCGGCCGCAGCGGCGGCCACCATGTCCGCCACGTGGTCGCCGACGTAGTGGGTCGCCCCGTGCGCCCGCAACGCGGTCGCCTTCTCCTCGGCGAACAGGTCACCGGCCAGCTCGTCCACGACCAGCCCAAGATGGTCCAGGTGCAGCCGGGCCAGCCGGCCGATCTTGGAAGTGACCACCAGCACCCGGCCGCCCCGGTCGCGGACCGCGGCGAGGGCCGCCACCGCGCCGGGCAGCGGCACGGTCGGCGTGATCGCGTACGCCGGGTACAGCTCGCGGTAGACGGTCACCGCCTCCTCTACCTGCTCCGGCGGGAACCAGTGGGCGATCTCGGTACGCAGTGGCGGGCCGAGCCGGGACACGGCGACGTCGGCGTCGACGGGTACCCCGGTCCGCTCGGTGAGTGCGCGATAGGTCGCGGCGATACCGGGACGCGAGTCGACGAGGGTCATGTCGAGGTCGAAGCCAACGGTCAACGGGGGCATCCTGGAAAGCTACCCGGCCAGCCGGACCGGCCGGGTCGTCCGATGGGCGGGAGTGGCCCCGACCGGGCTAGCGTGGAACGACGATGAGCACCTCACTCGCCGACCACCTGCGGTCGCTGCCCGACGAGTCCCTCGCCGCGCTTCTCCAGCTCCGGCCCGACCTCGTCGTGCCGGTCCCCGCCGACGTGGCCGCCCTCGCCATCCGGGCACAGTCCCGCGTCTCGGTGTCGCGCGCGCTCGACGGGCTGGACCAGTTCACGCTTCAGATCATGGACGCCGCCCGGTTGACCCGTGACCCGGCCGACGGCACCACCTCGGTCGACGGGGTTCTGGCCCTGGCCACCACCGGCCCCAACCCGCCCGCTCCCACCGCCGTCCGGGCCGCCGTCGACCGGCTGCGAGCCCGGTTCCTGCTGTACGGCCCCGACAACGCCCTGCACCTCGTCGGAGGCATCGACGAGATCTCTCCGTACCCTGCGGGGCTCGGCCGGCCGGCGACGGAGCTGGACCCGCGCACGGCCGCGCTCTGCGCGGACCCGGCGAAGCTGCGGCGGACGCTGCTGTCCGCGCCGCCGTCGGCCCGGGCGATCCTGGACCGGCTGGCCGCCGGCCCACCGGTCGGCAGCGTGCCGCCCGGGGCGTTGCAGGCACCAGCGGTCGGCGCGGACGACGACCTGCCGCCGGACGACACGAACGGCGGGGCGCCGACCGGGTCACCGGTGCGTTGGCTGGTCGACCACCGGCTGCTGGTGCGGGTCTCCGGCGGCAAGGGTGGCACCACCGGCATGGTCGAGCTGCCCCGGGAGATCGGGCTGCTGCTGCGCCGCGAGACCGGTCCGCTGGGCCCGTTGAGCAGCAGTCCACCCCAGGTGGCCGCGACGCCGCGCGAGCCGAAGGCTGCCGACTCCGCCGGGGCCGGGCAGACCATGGAGGTGGTACGCCATACCGAGGCGCTGCTGGAGCAGTTGGCCGCCGAACCGGCGCCGGTGCTGCGATCCGGCGGCATCGGGGTACGTGACCTGCGCCGGCTGGCGCGGGCCACCGGGTCGGACGAGTCCGTGGCCGCACTGCTGCTGGAGGTGGCGTACGCGGCCGGGCTGACCGGTGAGATGGAGCTGCCCGGTGCCGCCGGTCGGTACGGCGCCGACCAGCAGGTGCTACCCACCGCCGGGTACGAGATGTGGCGTGCCGGTTCGCTGGCTCAGCGCTGGGAGCAACTGGCCCGGGCCTGGCTGACCATGACCCGACAGGTCGGTCTGGTCGGGCAGCGCGACGACCGGGACCGGCCGATCACGGTGCTGTCGGCGGAGGCGGAACGGGCCGGCGCCCCGGCCGCCCGGCGGGCGGTACTCGGCGTACTCGCGGACCTGGAACCGGCGGCCGCGCCAAGTGCCGAGGAGGTGTTGGCGCTGTTGGACTGGCGGGCGCCCCGACGCAGCCGTGGTCGGGAGAACGCGCATCGGGAGGTCCTGGCCGAGGCGGCCACGCTGGGCGTGACCGGGCTGGGGGCGCTCACCTCGTACGGGCGGCTGCTGCTGGCCGAGGCGACGGCGAGCGAGGACGACGCCACGGACGACCCGCTGGGGCTGCGGGCCGACGCCGAGGACGGTGGCAGCGCGATCCGGATCCTGGACACGCTGCTGCCCGCTCCGGTGGACCACTTCCTCGTCCAGGCCGACCTGAGCGTGGTGGTGCCCGGGCCGCCGGAGCCGGCGCTCGCCGCCGAGCTTGAGGTGGTCGCCGAGCCGGAGTCGGCAGGTGGGGCGAGCGTGCACCGGATCACCACCGGCAGTGTGCGGCGGGCGTTGGATGCCGGCTACTCCGCGGACGACCTGCACGACCTGTTCCGTCGCCGGTCCCGCACGCCGGTGCCGCAGGGGTTGGCGTACCTGGTCGACGACGTGGCCCGCAAGCACGGCGGGCTGCGCATCGGCTCCGCCGGGGCGTACCTGCGCAGCGACGACGAGGCGCTGCTGGCCGAGGTGCTTGCCGACCGGCGGGTGGAGGCGCTGGCGCTACGCCGCCTCGCGCCGACCGTGCTGGTGACGCCGTACCAGGGCGGTCGGCTGCTCAGCGTGCTCCGGGAGGCCGGCTACGCCCCGGTGGCCGAGGATGCCACCGGGTCGACGGTGCTGACCCGACCGAAGGCCCGACGGGCACCGGCCAGGGTGTCGGTGGCGACCCGGGCGCTCGACCCGCTCGCCACCCCACGCCTGCCGCTGCCGCGCCTGCTCGGGGTGGTGGAGCAGATCCGGCGGGGCGACGCGGTGGCGCGGGCGGCCCGCCGGGCTCCGGCGGTGGTGCGCGGCGCGACGTCGGACGGGCCGGTTCCCGCGCACAGTCACCACGACGCCCTGGCCGTGCTCCAGCAGGCGGTACGCGACAAGGCGCTGGTCTGGGTCGGCTACGTCGACGCACACGGGGCAACCGCGTCCCGGCTGGTGCGGCCCGTCTCGCTCGGCGCGGGCTACCTGCGTGCCGAGGACGAGCGCACCGAGATGCTGCACACCTTCGCCTTGCACCGGATCACCGCGGCGGTGCTGGAGAAGTGAGGTTCAGCGGCGACTACGCCGCACCGACCCGACGATCGCCACGATCAGGAGCAGGGTGAACCCGGTGCCGGCCGCCTCGCCGACCGAGTCGACGAAGCCCTGCTGGAGCACCAGCCAACCGAACAGGAACCAGCCGAACAGGACGACACCGACGATCGCGTACGCGACCACGGTGGCGGTGGAGACGGGTTCGGACGGCTCTGCCTGCTCGCGCTCGGGGACAACTTCCTGGTCAACCGTCATCTGCCCTCCCCCGTACGGTCCGGCCCTGGAACGTCAAGGGTGTCACCCTTGACGGCTGTCGGCCAGCACCATCGGGTACCGATCCGACTCCGTCCGTATCCGGGCGGTACCGGCGGCGAAACGGTGGGGGTGGGGCGCCGGTACGGCCCCGGGCGCGCCGCTCGCCCCCGTTGGCTTCCACTGCGACGGGAACGGCCCCCGCTTTCCTGGCCCGTCCGGCCGTGGATCGAACGCGCTGCGCACCGGCACCGACCGGCATGACGACCGCGAGGGCGTACGGTGGCCCGTTTCGCGACCCATCGGGCCGCCGACCTCGACAACTCGTCCCCTACTGCTAGACGCACCGAAGTACCGGCAGGGTTGCGCAGGATGAGCACTTTCTCGCCGCCCGCCTGCGCGTGCAACACTGGATGGTCGCCCGGCGGCAGGTCAGCCACCTGCTCCGGCGGCCGGATCAGCCGTACGGACGAGAGGATTCGGCGTGAGTGGTGGACCACTTATCGTGCAGTCGGACAAGACCCTCCTGTTGGAGATCGACCATCCCGACGCACAGTCCTGCCGGATGGCCATCGCCCCCTTCGCCGAGTTGGAACGCTCGCCCGAGCACGTGCACACGTACCGGCTGACGCCGCTCGGGTTGTGGAACGCCCGCGCCGCCGGCCACGACGCCGAGGGCGTGGTGGACGCGTTGATCAAGTATTCGCGGTACCCGGTGCCACACGCGCTGCTGGTGGACGTGGCCGAGACGATGGACCGGTACGGACGGCTCCAGCTCGCCAACGATCCGGCGCACGGCCTCGTCCTGCGCGCCCTGGACCGGGTGGTCCTGGTCGAGGTGGCCAAGAGCAAGAAGCTCGCCGGGATGCTCGGCAACCGCATCGACGACGACACCATCGCGGTGCACCCCTCCGAGCGGGGGCGGCTCAAGCAGGCTCTGCTCAAGCTCGGCTGGCCGGCGGAGGACCTCGCCGGGTACGTCGACGGCGAGGCGCACCCGATCGAGCTGGCCGAGGCCGGCAAGGACGGTGGTAAGCCGTGGACGCTGCGGTCGTACCAGCGGGAGGCGGTCGAGGCGTTCTGGGCCGGCGGGTCGGGTGTGGTGGTGCTGCCCTGCGGCGCCGGTAAGACGCTTGTGGGTGCGGCGGCGATGGCGGAGGCGAAGGCCACCACGCTGATCCTGGTCACCAACACGGTGGCCGGCCGGCAGTGGAAGCGAGAGCTGATCGCCCGCACCTCGCTGACCGAGGAGGAGATCGGCGAGTACTCGGGCGAGCGCAAGGAGATCCGCCCGGTCACCATCGCCACGTACCAGGTGCTCACCTCGCGACGCGGCGGCGCCTTCACCCACCTGGACCTGTTCGGTGCCCGGGACTGGGGCCTGGTCGTCTATGACGAGGTGCACCTGCTGCCCGCGCCGATCTTCCGCTTCACCGCGGACCTCCAGGCCCGCCGCCGGCTGGGCCTGACCGCCACCCTGGTACGCGAGGACGGCCGGGAGGGTGACGTGTTCAGCCTGATCGGCCCGAAGCGGTACGACGCGCCCTGGAAGGACATCGAGTCGCAGGGCTGGATCGCCCCCGCCGAGTGTGTCGAGGTCCGGGTCACCCTTACCGACGCCGAGCGGATGGCGTACGCGACGGCGGAGGCGGAGGAGCGCTACCGGATGGCGGCCACCGCCCGCACCAAGCTGCCGGTGGTACGCGCCCTGCTCGACCGGCACCCGGGCGAGCAGACGCTTGTCATCGGCGCGTACATCGACCAGCTGCACCAGCTCGGCGAATATCTCGACGCCCCGATCGTGCAGGGCTCCACCACGAACAAGGAGCGCGAGCGCCTCTTCGACGCGTTCCGCACCGGGGAGATCCGTACTCTGGTGATCTCCAAGGTGGGGAACTTTTCCATCGACCTGCCCGAGGCCGCGGTGGCGATCCAGGTGTCCGGCACGTTCGGCTCCCGGCAGGAGGAGGCGCAACGGTTGGGGCGGGTGCTGCGCCCGAAGGCCGACGGCAGGCAGGCGCACTTCTACTCGGTGGTCTCCCGGGACACCATCGACACCGAGTACGCCGCCCACCGGCAGCGCTTCCTCGCCGAGCAGGGGTACGCGTACACGATCGTCGACGCCGACGACGTCCTCGGCCCACCCCTTCCCACCGTCGACTGACCGGATCGCCGACAAGATCCGCGCAACATCCCTGTTGTTGCTGCCTCACCTCGGGGCAGACAAGCAGCAACAGGGATGTTGCCGCATCGGAGTCGTCCCTCAGAGCACGCGGGTGACCTGCTCGGCGGCGATGAGCGTGTCCCGGCGGAACGGGTCGAGGTTGGCGCAGAGCAGCACCGAGGCACCGGCCGCCAGCGGGGCGAGCAGCCACTTCAGCGGCTGGTCGTGCTCGGCGACGTCGACCAGCAGCCGGTCACCGGCCCGCAGGTCGAGTTGCTCGGCCACCGCCCTGGCGATCGAACCCCACTCGGCGTAGCTGGTGCCGTCCGGGCTGGCCGCGTCGTTCGCACGCAGCACGGGCCGGTCGGTCGGGGCGACGCCGTGCCGTAGCACCTCCACGGACCAGTCGAGCCAGCCGACCGGCACGTCGACCAAGGGCTGCGGTCCGGTGCCGACGAGGTAGCGGTGCAGCCCGTCCGGTACGTCCTCCAGCCAGTCGTCCAGACGCTCCGGGGTGACCAGGACCGCGTCGTACGGCCGGTCGCCGCCCGGCTCCAGCACCGGTAGCCCGGCGGTGGCGCGCGGCCGGAACGACACCTCAAGCCCCACCGCCCAGGCCCCCAACAGCACCGCGGCGGTACGCCAGTGCGGCGGCAGCAGCACCGCCACCCGACTGCCGGGGATCAGGCCGCAGCCGTCCCGCAGCAGGCCGGCGGCCCGCGCCGACCACTCGCCCAGCTCAGCGGCGGTCATGTCGTGACGCGCACCGGTCCGGTGATCGAGGTGGCTGAGCAGTGGCCCGTCCCGGTCGGCGAGACCGGCGGCGGACGGTACGGGAAGGGCAGCGCGCATACGTACGTCCTACTCCTGCCGCTCGGGCCTGTCGAGGCCGACCCTCCGCCCCGGGCCGGTGAAGACATGACTGATGGCATTGGTGCGGGGTACCACGGCACCGGGAGAGTCAGAGTCATGACTACTCACGGCGAAGATCGGGCAGCCCTCGACGGCGTCCGGCAGCCGATGCTGCGGCGGCTCGTACCGGTCGTGGCGCTGCTGTTCCTCGCCCCCTGGGCCGCCGAATGCTCGTGGGGCGGCTTCGCCGGCACCGACATGCTGGGCGTGGTGGTCGTCCTGGCACCGATGTACGGGGGCGCGGCGGTGCTCATCCGGGAGGCGGCCCGACGCACGGGCGGCGGCTGGCCGATGATCGTGCTGCTGGCGGCGGGGTTCGGGGTGGTTCAGGCGGGCCTGGTGGACCAGTCGCTGTTCAACCCCGACTACCTGGCCGACACCGAGTTCGCCGAGCTGAGCGCGGCCGACCGCACCCGCGTTCCGGTGCTGGGCATCAGCGCGCAGGAGGCGATCAGCTTCCTCGGTAACCACGTGGCGTTGACCATCTGCGCGCCGATCGCCATCGTCGAGTCGTACCTCTCCCCGGCACGCCGGCTGCGGCCGTGGCTGGGCGCGTCCGGCCTGGTCGCCGTGACCGTCCTCTACCTGCTGGGCAGCCTGCTCGTCTTCGCCGACGACAGTGGACGCAAGGGGTTCCTGGCCAGTCCCGGTCAGCTCATCGGGGCTACGTCTGTGGTCCTCACCCTGGTCGCGGTGGCGGCCCTGCCCCGCTGGCGGCGGCGACCACCTCCGGCTCCGGCCGACGCGCCCCGGCCGACCCGTCCGGGCCTGCTGGTGCTGCTCGTCTACCTGGGGGTCAGCATGCTCTCCGGCTGGGTCGGCGTCGCCGTGTCGGTGGTCGTCGTCGCCGCGCTGGTGTGGCTGCTGGTCCGTTGGGCGGGACGCGCCGGGTGGGGGCAGCGGCACGTGTTGGCAGGTGCCGCCGGGGCGCTGGTCGGGGCGGCCGTGCTGGCCTACCTGGTGCCTCCGTACTCACCGGCGTCACCCACCCGAGCGTTGGTCAGCGACGTGATCGTCAGCCTGCTCGCGATCGCCATGCTCGCCGGGGCGTACGCGCGACTGCGGCGGCACGGCGAGTCGCCACCCGTGGCACCCGCCAGGTGAGCGGGTCGCGGCTGTCCTACCGAGGAAGCTCGGGGCCGCCGTCGAGCAGTGGGGCGAGCAGGTCGCCGTGCTTTTCGATCCGGTCCAGCACCTCGCCAGCGGTGTAGGGCTTGGCGGCCGGACGTCGGCCCGCCGCACCGGCGGATACCTCGTCCCAGGTCAGCGGCGTCGACACCGACGGGACGGGCTGGGCGCGCAGCGAGTACGGGGCCACCGTGGTCTTCGCCGCGTTGTTCTGGCTCCAGTCGATGAAGACCTTGCCCGGCCGCAGGTTCTTCGCCATCTTCGAGACCACCAGTTTCGGCTGGTCGCGTTCGAGTTCCTGGGCGATGCGCCGCGCGTAGGCCGACACGTCGTCGGCCGGCTGGGTGCCGGAGATCGGGCAGCAGAGCTGCATGCCCTTCTTGCCGGAGGTCTTCGGGTAGGCGGTCAGGCCGTCGGCGGCCAACCGGTCGCGCAGCGACAGAGCGACCTGGCAGCACTGCTTCAGCGCCGCCGGGGCGCCCGGGTCCAGGTCGACCACCATCAGGTCCGGGTGCGCGCCGACCTTCCACTGCGGGGTGTGCAGTTCCAGGGCGGCGAGGTTGGCCAGCCAGACCAGGGTGGGCAGGTCGTCGGCGACGACGTAGTCGATGGTCTCCCGACCCTTGGTGGAGCCCGGCGCCGGCAGCGTCTCGACGCGTACCCAGGACGGGGTGGCAGCCGGGGCGTTCTTCTCGAAGAACGAGCCGCCGGTCACCCCGTTCGGGTAGCGGATGCGGGTCAGCGCCCGGTCCGCCAGGTGCGGCAGCAGCACCGGGGCGATCCGGGTGTAGTAGTCGATCACCTCGCCCTTGGTGAAGCCGGCCGTCGGGTAGAGAACCTTGTCCAGGTTGGACAGCTCCAACGTGCGGCCCTGCACGTCTACCGGGAACCGCTCAGCTGGCATCGTCGACCTCCTCGGCCGGTTTGTCCGGGCGGATCCGCAGGACTCGGGGGAACCGCAGCCGCCCGTCCGGGGTGCGCTGGCCGTACTTCACCTCCACCACGACCCGGGGAGTTACCCAGATCGCGCCCCGGGCATCCTCGCGGGGGACGTCGCCGCTGAACGGCGAGCCGGTGGTGCGCAAGGGCTCCAACTCGCGCAGCAGTTCCCGTTCGAGGGCGGCACCGATCCCGCCACCGACCCGGCCCCGGTAGACGAGTCGGCCGTCCGCGCCGGGGACCCCGACCAGCAGGCCACCGATCCGCCGCGCGCCGGGTCGCCAGCCGCCGACCACGAAGTCGCCGGTCACCTCCAGCTTGACCTTCACCCAGTCCGGCGAACGCACCCCGGGCCGGTAGGTCGACTCGACCCGCTTGGCCATCACCCCTTCGAGGCCGTGCTCGCCGGCCGCCTCGTAGGTGGCCGGGCCGTCGGAGAAGACCGGGGGCACCGCCCACCGCGCCGCGCCCAGTGCCAGGCCGTCGAGGGCTTCCCGCCGCCGGGCGTACGGCCAGCCGGTGAGGTCCTGACCGCCCAGCCGCAACACGTCGAAGATCATGTACGTGACCGGTACGGTTGCCGCCAGCCGGGCCGCCTTGGCGGCGTTACGCACGTGCATCCGCTCGGCCAGGGCGGTGAACGAAGGCCGCCCGGCCTGGTCGAAGAGGACCACCTCGCCGTCGAGCAGGACGTCGTCGGCCTGCTCGCTCAGCGGAATCAACTCGGGGTAGGCGGTGGTGATCTCCACACCGGAACGCGCGTACAGGCGTTGCCGTCCGGCGACGATGTCGGCCAGCGCGCGTACCCCGTCCCACTTGAACTCGTACACCCAGTCGGGACCGGTCGGAAGCTGCCCGGTCATCGCGAGCATCGGCTTGAGCGGCGCGCCGGACACAGGACGACTGTAGTAGCCGGCCGAACACCTCGCGTCCGGTTCCCTGTGATGCGAGCATGGTCGATACCGGGGAAGGGAGCGCAGCATGCGAGCCATCTGGAAGGGAGCCGTGTCGTTCGGCCTGGTCTCGATCGCGGTCAAGCTGTATTCCGCGACGGAGGAGAAGGACATTCGGTTCCACCAGGTGCACCGGGCCGACGGCGGACGGATTCGGTACAAGCGGACCTGCCAGGTCTGTGGCGAAGAGGTCAGCTACGACGACATCGCCAAGGGCTACGACATCGGCGGCGGGGAGATGGTCATCCTCACCGACGAGGACTTCGCCGACCTGCCGCTGAGCACCTCCCACGCGATCGACGTGCTGGAGTTCGTGCCGGCCGAGCAGGTCGATCCGATCCTCTACAACAAGGCGTACTTCCTGGAGCCGGAGGGCACCGCGACCAAGCCGTACCTGCTGCTGCGGGACGCGTTGACCGACTCGGAGCGGGTGGCGATCGTCAAGGTGGCGCTGCGTCAGCGGGAGCAGTTGGCCACCCTGCGGGTACGTGAGGGTGTGCTACTGCTGAACACGATGCTCTGGCCCGACGAGATCCGTAAGCCGGACTTCGGTTTCCTCGACGAGGACCTCAAAATCCGGCCACCGGAGTTGGCGATGGCCACGTCGCTTATCGACTCGATGGCCGGTGACTTTCAACCGGACGAGTTCAACGACGACTACCGGGCGGCGTTGCAGGAGGTCATCGACGCGAAGGTGGAGGGCCGCGAGGTGGTCCAGCCGGAGGAGGTGGAGGAGGCTCCCGCCGCCGCGGTCGACCTGATGGCCGCGTTGAAGGCGTCCGTGGAGCGGGCCAAGGCGGCTCGTGGCGAGGCGCCGGCCGGCGGGGGCGCCGAACCGACCCCGATCTCATCGGCCCGCTCGGCGCAGAAGAAGGCGGCGGAGAAGAAGGCCACCAAGGCGCCGGCCAAGAAGGCGCCCGCGAAGAAGACCGCCGAGAAGAAGACCACCGCCAAGAAGGCCCAGCCCGCTAAGAAGACCGCGGAGAAGAAGGCCACTAAAACCGCCAAGAAGACCACTCCGCGTAAATCCGCCTGACTGCGCTCCTGGTCGCCCGAATGCCCCTTTGGGCGGTTGCGGGACGACCCGGACTCCATGATCGGCACAGCCGTGCCTGCGGACGTGGGCCATCGATGGTCGGAAGTGCGTCGGACACCAGGTACCGTGTGTCGGCGACGGCTGCCCGTGGCCGGACCCACCCCACACCTCTCAGCAGGGAGTCGAGGACGTGAGCGAGCAGGAGACCAAGGCGCGGCGGCGGCTGGCCGAGCAGTTGGCGGCTCAGAAGGCAGCCGAGGCGAAGCGCCGCCGGCAGGCCTGGGCCGGTGCGTTCGCCGGGATCGCCGTCGTGGCGGTGCTGATCACCGTGTTCGTGATCGTCGGCCAGCGCGGTGGTGACGACGCGCCCGAGCAGGCCGCTGGCACTCCCTCCGCCGGTGCGGAGGCGACGAACGAGCCGGGGGCGCCGCCCGCGCCGCAGCTGCCGGAGGGCGCGGACCCGGCCCTGGGCAGCAAGCCGACCGTCACCGCCGGGGAGGGTGAGCTGACCAAGCTGACCGTCACCCCGCTGATCGAGGGCACCGGGCCGAAGGTGCAGGCCGGCCAGTCGATCACCACCAACTACGTCGGCGTCTTCTACGAGAGCGGCGAGGAGTTCGACTCCTCCTGGGAGCGGGGCGAGCCCGCCACCTTCCCGATCGGCGTCGGGCAGGTCATCCCCGGCTGGGACAAGGGCCTGGTGGGCGTGACCGTGGGCAGCCGGGTGCAGCTCGACATCCCGGCCGAGGACGCGTACGGCGACGGCGGCGGCGGTCGCCCGGCGGGCCCGCTGCGCTTCGTGGTGGACGTGCTCGCCGCCGAGTGAGCCCGAGTCGGGTCGTCCGACAGAACATCGATGCCGTTGACCACAGATGGCTTCCGAACGGTCACCGACCGGCAGTAGGTTCGGCAGCGTCCCGGGCAGTTCGCCCGGGACGCTTGTCGAAGCGACACGGAGGTGCACGTGACGGCAGTGGACGCCGACGGGCGGACCGCCCGGTTGATGTGGACGTATTACGAGCCGGTACACGCCGTCACCTATTTCCACCCACGCGCCCGCGCCGCCTACGGCGCGGCCGGGCTCCGCGGCTACTGGCGGGGTTACTTCGCCGGTCGCGCCGCCCCGCTCGGGCCGACCGGTCCGGCGCCGGTGATCGCCGCTTTCTACAACTTCGCGCCGCACATGGTGAGCCGGGCGCTGCCGGCGGTGTGGCAGCTGGCCTCGCCGGACCAGGCGCTGCGTGCCCGGCTGACCGGGGCGGTGCAGGCGCTCGCCGAGTTGACCTACGAGTTGCCCGAGCGGCACCTGGTGGAGGCCGCCGAACTGCTTGAGGCCGCCACCGACGGGCTCGGGACGGCCGGCCGGGTGCTCGGCGCGGCGAATGCCGCCCTGCCCCGTGGCGAGTACCCGCTGGCTCGGCTCTGGCAGGCCGCCACCACATTGCGCGAGCATCGCGGCGACGGGCACGTGGCGGCGCTGGTCGCCGCCGATCTCGACCCGGTGGAGACGCTGGCCTGGCGGGTCGCGGTCGACATGCCGCCGGCCAATCTGCTCGGCCGGGGCTGGTCGGAGCAGGACTGGTCGCAGGCGCGCGAGCGGCTCACCCGCCGTGGCTGGCTGGACTCCGACGGCAAGCCGACCGAGCGCGGGCGGGCGGCCTTCCAGGCGATCGAGGACGCCACCGATCTCGCCGCCGCCCGTCCCTGGCTCACCCTCGACCCCGACCGCGCGCACCGCCTACGCGAACTGCTAGACCCCATCGCCCGCGCCGCCCACACGGTCATCCCGCCGGACAGCCCCATCGGGCTCCCGCCCCTGCCGAGTTGACCAAGAGGTTTGCGTCTGGCTGCTGCGCAATCCCCGACGCAAACTTCTTGATCGACGGGGTAGTGGGTGGGGGAGGATGGGGGTGTGATGGTGGATGGGGTGGTTTTCGACCTGGACGGCGTGATCGTCGATTCCGAGCCGGTGTGGGAGGAGGTTCGGCGGGCGTACGTCGCCGAGCACGGCGGCAGCTGGCAGGACGACACCCAGCGCCGGCTGATGGGGATGAGCACCGGCGAGTGGGCCCGGTACCTCAGCGACGAGTTGGGGGTGCGACGCAGCGCCGACCAGGTCGCCGCCGAGGTGGTCGAGGAGATGGCCCGCCGGTACGCGGCCCGGGTGCCGGTGATCGACGGCGCGGTCGACGTGGTCCGCCGGATGGCCGCGCGGTGGCCCCTGGGGCTGGCCAGTTCCTCGCCGACCCGGCTGATCGCCGCGGCGCTGGCCGCCACCGACCTGACCGACGCGTTCCGCAGCACCCTGTCCACCGAGGAGACCGAGCGCGGCAAGCCGGCGCCGGACGTCTACCTGAGCGTGGCCCGGCGGCTCGGCCTCGACCCGACGCGCTGTGTGGCGGTGGAGGATTCCTCGAACGGGGTCCGTTCGGCGGCTGCCGCCGGCATGACGGTGGTGGCGGTGCCGCACGGGGCGTACCCACTGGATCCGGACGCTCGACGGCTGGCCGTGACGGTGCTGGAGTCGATCGACGAGTTGACTCCGGAGGTCGTCGACCGGCTGGGCTGAACCGCCACCGGGCGGTCCCCGGCCCGCCTACGGTCGGTGGCATGAAGGCGATGGTGTACGAGCGCACCGGTGATCCCTCCGTGCTCCAACTGGTCGACCGGCCGGTGCCGGATCCCGGTCCGGGCGAGGTGCTGGTGCGGGTCGCGGTGTCCGGGGTGAATCCGACGGACTGGAAGTCGCGCCGGCAGGGCCCGTTGCCGGCCGGCTGGCAGACGCCCGGCCAGGACGGCGCCGGGGTGGTCGAGGCGGTCGGCGAGGGGGTCGACCAGGCACTGATCGGCGAGCGGGTGTGGGTCTGGGAGGCCGCCTGGCAGCGGCCCTGGGGGACCGCCGCCGAGTACACCCTGGTCCCGGTCCGCCAGGCGGTACGCCTGGGCGACGCCTCCTTCGAACTGGGTGCCTGCCTGGGCATTCCCTTCCTGACGGCGCACCGCTGCCTGACCGCCGGAGAGTATCTGCCGAACAGCCTGCGCCCGGGCGCGCTCAGCGATCACACGGTGCTGGTGCAGGGCGGGGCCGGTGCCGTGGGCAACGCGGCGATCCAGCTGGCGGCCTGGGCCGACGCCTGCGTGATCGCCACGGTGAGCAGTGCCGAGAAGGCTCAACTGGCGGCGGCGGCCGGTGCCTCGGCGGTGGTCAACTACCGGGAGCAGGACGTGGTGGAGGAGGTCCACAAGCTCGCGCCCGACGGGGTGCACGCAATCGTGGAGGTCTCGCCCGCGCGCAACGCGGCCACCGACGTACGGTTGCTGCGCCCCGGTGGCGTGGTCTGCGTGTACGCCGACGACGGCGGTGACGAGGTGACGTTGCCGGTCCGACCACTTATGGCACCGAACGCCCGCTGGCAGTTCGTGCTTGTCTACACGATGCCGAAGGCGGCCAAGGCGCAGGCGGTGGTGGACGTCGCGGCGTCCGCCGCGCAGGGCGGGATCCGGGTGGGCGAGGAGGCGGGCCTGCCGTTGCACTCCTATCCGTTGTCGGCGACCGCTGCCGCCCATCAGGCGGTGGAGGACTCGGTGGTCGGCAAGGTGCTGCTCAGCGCCGGCGAATAAGCGGTCCTACCTGGGAGTTTTCGCCGTCCGCAGGACAGAGGCGAACAAGTCTCGCAATACTGGCATTGCGGGTCGCCCCGCAAGGAACGGGCGGCCCCGGCGCGGTGCGAACGCCGGGGCCGCCCACCGGAGAGAGGTCTGTGCAGGCCACTACTCCCAATGGCGATGATGCGCCGAAAAACGTTACGGCGTGGCCAGTTCCCGCACATTCAGGTCGCCGTCGGCGTACCGGGAGCGCACCACCTTCTTGTCGAACTTGCCGACGCTTGTCTTCGGCACCGCCTCGATGAACGCCCACCGCTCCGGCAACTGCCAGCGCGCCACCGACCCGGCCAGGAAGTCGCGCAACTCCTCCGGGGTCGCCGAGGCACCCTCCCGGAGCACCACGGTGGCCAACGGCCGCTCGTCCCACCGCTGGTCCGGTACGCCCACCACGCAGGCCTCCAGCACCGCGGGGTGGGCCATCAGCGCGTTCTCCAGCTCCACCGAGGAGATCCACTCGCCGCCGGACTTGATCACGTCCTTGGCCCGGTCGGTGAGGGTGATGTAGCCGTCCGCCGACAGCGTGCCCACGTCACCGGTACGCAGCCAGCCGTCGCGGAACTTCTCCGGGTCCGGCGCGTCGTCCCCGACGTACCGGGCGGTGATCCACGGCCCACGGACCTCCAACTCGCCGACGGAGGTCCCGTCCGCGGGCAGCGGCTCCCCGGCCGGGCCCACGATGCGGGCCCGTACCCCCGCCGGCACCCGGCCCTGCGTGTACCGGTACCGCCAGGCGTCGTCGCCGCTCGCCCCGGCCGGTGGGCGCGACACCGAGCCCAGCGGCGACATCTCGGTCATCCCCCAGGCGTGGATCACATCGACGCCGTGCCGCTCGTCGAACGCGTGCATCAGCGACGGCGGACAGGCCGAACCACCGACGATCACCTCCTTGAGCGAGGCGGTGTCGACATCGTGGCTGTCCAGGTAGGCCAGCAGGTCGGTCCAGATGGTCGGCACCGCACCGGCCAGGGTCGGCCGCTCGGCGGCGATCATCTCGGCGATCGGCGCGGCCTGGAGGAAGCGGTCCGGCATCACCAGCGACGCGCCGGAGAGGAAGGCCGCGAACGGCAGCCCCCACGACATCGCGTGGAACATCGGGACGATGGCCAGTTCCCGGTCGGTCGGCCCGAGCCCGAATCCCTCCGGCATGCAGATCTGCAACGAGTGCAGGTAGATCGAGCGGTGCGAGTAGGCCACCCCCTTGGGGTTGCCGGTGGTGCCGGAGGTGTAGCAGAGGGCGGCGGCGTCGCGTTCGTCCACCTCGGGCCAGTCGTACACCTCGGGGCGGTCGGCCAGCAGCGCGTCCCAGTGATGTACGGCGATCCGGTCACCCGCCGCCGCCACCAGCGGAGCGGGATCGCCGCCACCGACCACCACCACGTGCCGCACGCTGGTCATGCCACCGAGGGACTTCGCCAGCAGCGGGATCAGCGTCGAGTCGACAAGCACCACCCGGTCCTCGGCGTGGTTGGCGATGTAGGTGACCTGGTCGGGAAAGAGCCGGATGTTCAGCGTGTGCAGCACCGCACCCATGCTGGGCACGGCGAAGTACGCCACCAGGTGCTCGGTGTTGTTCCACATGAAGGTGGCGACCCGCTCGTCGCCGGTCACTCCGCACTCCGCCCGCAGGGCGTGCGCGAGCCGGGCGGCGTCCCGCCCGACGTCGGCGTACGTGCTGCGCCGTGGTTCGGCGCCGGTCCACGTCACCACCTCGGCCGCGCCGTGCACGGTGGCGCCGTGTTCGAGGATCCGGGAGACCTGAAGAGGGGCGTCCATCATCGTGCTACGCATGGGTAACAAGTTAGTGTCGCCGGTCACACGTTGGGAACCCCCGTAAATTGTCCGGGTGAGCATCTCCTGGGCTGATTCGTACGTCGGGCAGCTGCGCGCCCTGGCCGGCGACCGGACGCTGATGTTCGTCGGGGCGCGAGCCGTGGTGCGCGACAACTCGGCCCGCATCCTGCTGATCCGCCGCTCCGACAACGGCCAGTGGGCACTGCCCGCCGGCGCGATGGAGCTGGGCGAGTCGATCGCGGACTGCGCCGTGCGGGAGGTACGCGAGGAGACCGGGCTGCGGGCCCTCCGGGTCAGCGCTTTCGCCCTCTACACCGGCCCGGACCGCACCCACACCAACATGTACGGCCACACCTATCAGATCTTCACCACCGCGTTCCGGGTCGAGGAGTGGGACGGCCGGCTGGCCCGGGTCACCGACGAGACCATCGACGCGGGCTTCTTCCACCGCGAGGCGATGCCCCAGCCGCTCTCGGCCAGCGTCCTGGAGACCCTGGCCGACCTGGACGTCTTCGAGCAGACCAACCGCCTGATCCTGAAGTGACAGGCAGCACGGTGGCCTCGCCCGAGCGGGCGAGGCCACCGAACGAGCGCTGCCGCAGGATCAGTGCCGGCCCTCGGCGAACTCCTCGACGATCTTGGCGCAGAAGGCCGGCAGGTCGTCGGGCTTACGGCTGCTCACCAGCCCGTTGTCGGTCACGACCTCCTCATCGACCCACTCCGCGCCGGCATTGACCAGGTCGGTACGCAGGCTGGGCCAACTGGTCAGCCGACGCCCCCGCACCACGTCCGCCTCGACAAGCGTCCACGGGCCGTGGCAGATCACCCCGACCGGCTTGCCGGCGTCGAAGAACGACCGCACGAACCGGACGGCGTCGGCATCGGTACGCAGGAAGTCCGGGTTGGCCACCCCACCGGGCAGCACCAGCGCGTCGTACCGGGCGGGATCCGCGTCGGCCGCGCTCACATCCACCTCGTACGTGGTGGAGGGGTCCAGGTGCTCGAAGGAGGTGATCTTTCCAGGCTTGATCGACACCAGTTCGGCGGTCGCGCCGGCCTGCTCGACGGCCTGACGCGGCTGGACGTACTCGATCTCCTCCACGCCGTCGGTGGCCAGGAAGGCGACCCGCTTGCCCTGCAACGTCGCTGCCATGACGTTCTCCTCTCCGGGGGTTCGTCCGTATCCGTTCCCGACGCCAACGTCACGAAACGCGGCGGGTCGGTGGCCCAGCACACGTCGCCGCCAGCGGGTGCCTGGCCGGCAGGTTTGACCCCGCCGACCGGAGGGGAACCGCCGGCATGGCACGAGCAGCAGCGGAACAGCTCCGGCTCGCCGACGTCGTGCAGAGCTGGCTCGGGCGTCCGGTCCTGGTGATCGGTGACGCCATGCTCGACGAGTGGCGGTTCGCCGACTCCGACCGGTTGTGCCGGGAGGCCCCCGCCCCGGTCCTCACCCTGCGCCGCCGTATCTCGGCGGCGGGCGGCGCCGCCAACACCGCCGTCAACATCGCCACGCTGGGCGGGCGCTCGGTGCTGGTCGCGCCCGTGGGGGCCGATGCGGCCGGCGACGAGCTGCACGACTGTCTCGACCGGGCCGGTGTCTGGGACCGTACGGTCAGCCAGCCCGGGCGGCCCACCCCGGTCAAGCGTCGGATGCTGGCCGGGGACCAGATCCTGCTGCGGGAGGACTCCGGCGACCCGGACGATCCGCTCAGCGACCTGGGGGTGGACTGCCTGCTCACCGCCCTGGACTGCGCGAGTGCGGAACTGCGGGCCGCCAGCGGGGGCGAGAAGCCGACCCTGGTGGTCTGCGACTACGGCCTGGGCGCGCTGCCCGCGCCGGTCCGCGCCTGGCTGGTCGAGCATCGGGATCTGTACGCCACGGTCGCGCTCGACGCGCACGACCTCGCCGACTGGCGGGGCCTCGCCCCGACCGTGGTGACCCCTAGCTTCGCGGAGGCCACCCGCCTGCTCGCCCGCGCGGGCGTGGTCGGACCGACCACGAGCCCGGCCCCCGCCGACCCGGCCGGCACCGCGACGACCGGTGGGCACGAGTTGCACCTGGAGCATCCCGAGGTCGACCCGGCCGACGGCCCGTCCGAGCTGACCGTGGGAATGGCGCCGGGTGAGGCCGGGATGCGGCGTACCGACGGGCCCACCGGGGAGCCCACCCCGGGCGAGAGCCGGGTGGCGATGACCCGCGACGGACTCAGCGTGACCGGCACCGGAGTGACAGTGAACGCCGAGATCGGTGCCGGCGTGGACCGGGCCGTCCTGGCCGAGTCCCGCCTCGCCGAGCTGCGCGCCCACACCGGCGCGGCCGTGGTCGCGGTGACCCTGGACACCGAGGGCGCGGTGGTCGGCGGGATCGACGGCGAACCCGCCCGCAGCCACACCACACCCGTGCCCGCCAGCCACACCGTCGGTGCCGGCGACGCTTATCTGGCGGCGATGACGCTCGCGCTGGCCGCCGACGCTCCACTGTCCACCGCCGCCCAACTGGCCCAGCTCGCCGCGACGAGCACCGTCGCCGGCACCGGCACCTGCGTGTGCCGCCGCGAGGACCTGCTGGCCGCGCTGGGCCGGCCGACGCTCGACGGCCGCCAGGTGCTTGTCGACACCGGGCACCTGGCGGAGATCGTGGCCGGGCACCGGCGCGCCGGCCGCTCGATCGTCTTCACAAACGGCTGCTTCGACGTGTTGCACCGGGGGCACGTGCGCTACCTGGAACAGGCCCGCGCCCTCGGCGACCTGCTGGTGGTGGCGGTCAACTCGGACGGCAGCGTGCGCCGGTTGAAGGGTGCGGACCGGCCGGTGAACCCGATCGAGGACCGAGCCGCCCTGCTCGCCGCGCTGACCTGCGTCGACCACGTGGTGGTGTTCGAGGAGGACTCCCCGGCCGCCCTCATCGAAGCCGTCCGGCCGGACGTCTACGTCAAGGGCGGCGACTACCCGCCCGAGCTGGTGCCGGAGGCGCCGCTGGTGCACCGGCTGGGCGGTCAGGTACGCACTCTCGGGTACGTGCCGGACCGCTCCACCTCAGCGATCATCGACCGCATCCGCGCGTACGGCCAGGAGGGCGCGACCGGCGCGGAGGCCGGGCCGACCGCGCCCGCTCCTGAGGTGGAGACCTCCGGAGCGACCGGTGCGGACGCGCCGCCACTGACCGGCAAGGCGCCGTGAATCGACCCCTCGACGCCGGCGCGCCCGCGCAGTTCCGCGTCGACCGGCTGGTCGACGTGCTCGTCCCGACCCGTAACCGGCCCACCGAACTCGCCGTCACCCTCTCCGGGCTCGCCGCCCAGGAGGGGGTGCCGGGATTCGGCGTGGTGGTCAGCGACCAGTCCGACGGCGACCCCGGGTACGCCCATCCGGCGGCGGCCACCATGGTCCGGGCCCTGCGTCACCGGGGACATCCGGTGCTGCTGACCCGACGGCTGCCCCGGCGAGGGCTCGCCGAACACCGCAGTTTCCTGCTCGCCACCTCCACCGCCCGGTACGTGCTCTTCCTCGACGACGACGTCTGGCTGGAACCGGGAACGCTGCGCCGGCTGGTGACCGCGATCGGCGAGCTGGGCTGCGGTTTCGTCGGCAACGGGGTGCACGGACTGTCCTACCTGGACGACGTCCGGCCGCACACGCACCGGCACTACCGGGAGTGGCCGGGACGACCGGTGCCGGAGCGGATCCGCCCGGGCACGCCCGAGTGGGACCGGGCGCAGATCCATTCGGCGGCGAACCTGCTGCACGTGACGGCGTCGCTGACGCTGGCGGACGACGAATGGCGGGCGTACCAGGTGTCCTGGGTCGGCGGTTGCGTGCTCTACGACCGGGCGAAGCTGGTCGACGCGGGCGGCTTCGACTTCTGGCGTCGGGTGCCGGTGCGGCACCAGGGCGAGGACGTCGCCGCGCAGCTCGCCGTGCTGGCCCGGCACGGCGGCGCCGGTGTCCTGCCCAGCGGCGCCTACCACCTGGAGTCGCCGACCACGGTCACCGAACGCGATGTGGAGGCGTGGGAGGTCGTCCTCGCCGACCCGGACGCCTGAGCCAACCGATCTCTTCAGCGGAACAGCAGCTCCCGGGCGGCTTCGAGCACCTCGGGGACCGGCACGTCAACGACGAAGGAGTCGCGGTGCGGGCAGTCGCCGTCGCCCGGACGGTGCGGGTAGATGCCGGGGGTGCAGTCCACCCCGCAGACCGGACAGTGCACCGTCCACGAGGTGATCGGCCGATGCCGGCCCCGTAGCACCGGAGCGGTGGTGATCAGGTTGCCGACCCAGAAGATGCCGACGGTGGGGGTACCGACGGCGGCAGCCAGGTGCAGCGGACCGGTGTCGTTGGAGACCACCAGCTCACAGCCGCTGTAACAGCCGGCCAGCCCACCAAGACTGAGCGTGCCCACCTGCGGCCGGACCGGCACACCGGCGGTGGCGACCACCCGGTCAACCACCTCCTGCTCGGCCGGGGTGCCGGTGACCAGCACCTCGTACCCGTCGGTGTGCAGCGTCCGGGCCACCTCCCCGAAACGGTCGGCGGGCCAGCGCCGGCGGGTGTCGGTGGCCCCGGGATGCAGCGCCACCCGGGGACGCTCCGGCTCGCCGAGCACGGCCCGCGCCTCGGCCCGGTCGGCTTCGGTGACCGCCAACGCCGGCGTGATCGTGGTGGTCGGAGCACCCACCAGAGCCACCGCCTCCAGATAGCGGATCACCTCGTGCTGGTAGTAGACGTACCGCAGCCAGCGGTCCAGCGGCGGCGCGTCCTCGGCCCGCAGGCCGGCGGTGACCCGGGCACCGAGCGCGGCCACCAGCGGGTTGGAGTTGGCACCGCCGCCGTGCAGTTGCAACGCCACGTCGAACCGTTCCGCGCGGGCGGCGGCCAGGAAGTCGACCATGCTGGACTCTGGCTCGCCGTCGGTCGCCGTCCGGATCCCCGGCGCGGGCGGCACCACGATTACCCGGTCGACCGGGCCCGGCCGGTCCCGCCACAGCTGCGCGTGCCAGGGCGCGCCGAGCAACACGATCTCCGCTTGGGGGTACGCGGCCCGCAGCGCCTCCAGCGCGGGTAGCACGAAGATGAAGTCACCGAGCGCGTTGGCGCGCAGCACGGCGATCCGGGCCACGTCGGGCACCCGGTCGGCAGCCTCTTCCAGCACGGCCCGGGCCACGGGACGCGCTACCGACCGGAATCGCCGGTGGCGACGTCCGGCTGGTGCAGTTCCCGGTCCGCCGCCGGGTCGACGCTGCTCGGCACACCGCCGGACGCGCCGGCCGGACGTGGGCCGGTACGACCGACGGTGATGGTGCGTGGCGCGGGCCGGTTCGCCCGGGGCAGCCGTACCCGCAGCAGACCGTGGTCCATCACCGCGTCGATCGCCTCAGGGTCCACTCGCGACGGCAACTGCACGCGGTACTCGAAGCCCCGGGTCTCGAACCCGCCGGGAATGCCATGGTCGGCGTTGACCTCGGCCTCCGTACGCGCCCGTACGCACAGCTCGCGGTCGTCCAGTTCCACCGCGACCTCCTCCGGAGCGACGCCGGGCAGCCGGACGACCACCTCCCAGCCGTCGCTGGTCTCGCCCAGCTCCACCTCGGGCGGACCCGGTCGACCACCGACCAGCCGGCTCAGCTCGGCCCGCAGCGACTGCAACTCGCCCATCGGATCCCAGCCCTGCTGACCGCCCCGCCAGCCGCGTCCCGGCCTGGTCATCGCGCATCTCCCATCCGTTGACTGGCGGCCACCGGCCGCAGGGAACTCGGCGCGTCGAGGCTGGCCTCCCGGTCGACCCCGACCCCGAGCCGGTCGACGAGTTCACCACCGAGCCAGCCGCCGACCCCGAGGATGCCGAGCGCCACCACCTCGATGGCGATCAGTGCCCCGCCCGCGCCGCGCGAGTCGGCGTTGAGCCGTACCACCCAGACGGCGGCGAAGAGCAGGATCACCGCGACGTTCGCGGCGGCGTGGGTCAGCGCCACCCGCTTGGCGCGGGTACCGGAAGGGATGGCCAGCAGGTCGAACGTCCCGGCCGCCGCGGCCAGCAGGCCGCCGATCAGGCCGACGGTGAGGTTCCAGTACGCCACCTCGCCGAGGAAGTCCGGCCCGCCGACCGTATCGATGACGTCGAAGAGCACGGCCGTGACCAGCAGGGCGAACGGAAACATCACGAGCATCGGATGGACGGGATGCCCCAGGATCTTGAGCCGACTCTCCATCTCCGGGCCTCCACTGCTCTCCGAGGGCGCTCAGTGGGCCGGTACCCCGGTCACCGAGGGACAAACCTCACGGGCGGGCGCGACTAGACTGACCGCGGCGGTTTCCCGCCCGGGTGCCGCCACCACGGTCAACTCCATGGGGAGGCACCCAGTGACGGTGGAGATCACATCCGCAGCCGAATTGACCGAGCTGCTCGGCACCCCGGCACCCCGCGCAGTCGCCAAGGAGCGCACCGAACTGCACGAGCGTGACCGGCAGTGGCTCGCCGCGTCGCCTTTCTGTCTGGTGGCCACCGCCGGAGCGGACGGCACCTGCGACGTCTCACCCAAGGGTGACCCGGCGGGTTTCGCTCATGTGCTGGACGAGCGGACCATCGCCATTCCGGAGCGTCCCGGCAACAAGCGCGCCGACGGCTACCGCAACATCCTGGCGAATCCGCACGTCGGCCTGATCTTCCTCATCCCAGGGCGCACCGACACCCTGCGGATCAACGGCCGGGCGCGGCTGCTCCGTGACGCGCCCTGGTTCGACGCCATGGTGGTCAAGGGGCACCGGCCGGTGCTCGCCGTGGTGGTCGAGATCGAGCAGATCTTCTACCACTGCGCGAAGGCGTTTCTCCGGTCCCAGCTCTGGCAGCCGGAGACCTGGCCAGCGGACCCGCTGCCCAGCCGGGCCCGCCTGATCAAGGAGGTCGAGGCCCCGGCGGACGCCCTCGTCGACCTCGAACGCCACTACGGCCCCCAGTACGCCGCAAACCTCTACACCTGACCCGTCCCCGCCGGCTCCCGGCCCGCAACTTCGGTGATGCTGCTGCCTGCGGCCCACAAGACACGACAACATCCGCGAAGTTGCAGGCTGGGTTACCCGCGCGGGTCAGCTGCGGGGGATCACGGTGGTGGTGACGATGACACTGTTGACGACGGTCGCGGTCATGGTCCGGGTCACGGCTTCCGCTGCGGCACCAGCCCCCCAGTTGCCCTGCTCAAGTTCCTTCGCTCGTTTGATCACGGGTGTGGTCCACGGGATGTCGCGGTAGAACTGGGGAAGAGTTCCGCTGCCCGACAGCAGTGCCGCGAGCGCAGCTACCCGGGCCGACGGTTCCAAGCCGTCCACGAGGACCTGCCGGACCTCCTCCAGCAGACGCGCGCGGCGTCCGGTGCCACCGTCGCGCAGCGCAGTTGTACGGAACAGGCCGAGCATCTTCCGGTCCTCCCGGGTGATGTCGCCGCGTTCGACGAGCCGCTCCAACACCGGCTTGCGCAGCTCCGGGCCGATCGCGGCGAGCACCGTCTGGACACCGCGGGGTTTCTCGGAGAGGTAGTCCCACGCTGACCGGAGAAGATCATCCGACGGTGCCTGACCCTCGACGATCTTCACCTTGCGTCGGTCCGCCATCGTCACCCGGTCGGCAAGGGCGAGATCTGCGAGTACGGCCCCGGCGAGGACGTAGAAGAGGATGTTCTCTCCGGCGATGGTGCCCGACCTCGGCTGGAACAGCAGGAGTAGCAGATCCTCGACCAGAGTCGACGCCGTCTCGGCAGGCGTGCCTGAGGAATTGTCGGGTTGCCGGGTCATCGGTCAGACCTCTCTGGAGATGGCTGGAGGAGTCAAGGTCACTCCTTCGGCGTACGTCTTTCTCGGCGGTGTGCGGTCTGGTCGGATCGGCGTTCGGGGAATCGCCAGGGCGCCCCACAGGGCTTGGCACCTCAGCGGCGGGGCTCCCAGTTGAAGAGACGGGTGGCCAGCACGACGGCGACGACGACCCAGCCCAACGTCGGAGCCAGCAGGAGCAGGGAGTCGGTCACCGCGACGCCACCGTTCCAGGCGTTCATCACCATCTCGGTAGCGGAACCACCGGGCAGCAGCCGCTTGAGCAGGGCGAGGTCCTCGGTGCCGCTGATGCCCACCCAGCTGGCGACACCGATCACACCGAGCATGACGGGCAGGGTGGTGACCTGGGCGTGCTCGGGTGAATTCGTCAGGCCGGCGGTGGCCAGTCCCAGGCCGATCAGCATGGCCACGGTCGCGACGATCGCCACCACCAGCAAGGGAATGTTGGCCGGCCCGCCGGCAACCATGGCCAGCGCGGTCAGGATCGCAGCCACCTGCACCACGGCGATCAACGTGGCGGGCAGCAGGAGGCCGGCGAGAATGCCGGCGTCCCCGATGGCCGTGGAGCGCAGCCGTTTGAGGAAGAGATTCTGCCGCCGGGACGCCAGGGTGGTCACAGTCGTGGCGTAGAGCCCGAACGCGGCAACTGTGAACAGCACGATCGCCGCGATGTAGCCGAGACTGCCGAGGGCGGCGAAGGTTTCGTGCTGACGGACGAAGTACGCGGAGACGACCACCGGAATGATGAAGCTGGTGACCAGCACCAGCCGGTTCCGGAAGATCTGGATCAGCTCACTGAAGGCGATGGGGAGCACGGGAAGGTTTCCTCTCGGGAAGCGAGTCAGCCACTTATGGCGCGGAAGACGTTGTCGAGGCGGGTCGGCCCGGCCTCCAGGTCCCGCAGCTCCACGGCGTTGTCCTGCGCCCAGGAGAGCAGGATGTGCAGGTCCTTCTGCAGGCCGAAGGTCTCGATCACGACCTTGCCGTCACCGTCCCTGGTCGCCTGCAACGGCAGCGCCGGGACCGTCGGTGGCAGCGAGAAGCGGATGACCGCCGGCAGGGTCCGGGTCAGTTCGGAGACGGTGCCCTCCCGGTGGAAGGTGCCCTCGTGCATGAGCCCGATCCGGTCGGCGCGCTCCTGTGCCTCCTCCAGGTAGTGCGTGGTGAGCACGATTGTCGCGCCGTTCTCGCGGAGCCGGTCCACGGTCGTCCACAGGTGGTCGCGCGACTGGACGTCCAGGCCGGTGGTCGGCTCGTCAAGAAAGATCAGCTCCGGGGTGCCGTAGACGGCGGTGGCGAAGTCCAGCCGCCGCTTCTCCCCGCCGGAGAGCTGGGAGACCTTCCGGCCGGCCTTGCTGGTGAGATCGACGACGTCGAGCACCCGGTCGACGTCGTCGGTCCGCCGGGTGAGGGTGCCGATCAGCCGGACCGATTCGCGGACCGTGAGGTCCGGGGAGAAACCACTCTCCTGG
The DNA here is from genome assembly GCF_016863575.1 of Micromonospora sediminimaris. NCBI lineage: Bacteria > Bacillati > Actinomycetota > Actinomycetes > Micromonosporales > Micromonosporaceae > Micromonospora > Micromonospora sediminimaris. The sequence continues at coordinate 127,688 of NZ_BOPD01000014.1, read as the reverse complement.
AGCATGACACCCATCCGGGGACGTACCAGCCGGCGGTCACCCGGTTGGTGCCCGAAGACGCGCACGCTGCCGGAGGTCGGCGTCCGGTGCCCCTCGATGGTCTCCAGGGTCGAGGTCTTCCCCGCCCCGTTCGTGCCGAGCAGCGCGTACAGTTCCCCACGCCGGACCTCGAAGGACAGGTCCTTCACGGCGTGGAAGTCGCCGTACCTGACGTTGAGCCGTTCGACTTCGATGACTGGTGTCGTGGACATGCCCCAATGACAGCAGCGATCGCTCCGATCCATCAGTGGTGCCACGTCACGGGTACATGTGACGTGGTGTCACTGCCGCCGAGCAGGATCGGCAGAATACTGGGCAGGTGACCGCGAGATCGCCGGCCTTCACCAAGACGACGCAGAGGCGGCTGCGCCGGATCAATCTCCTCACGTCACTTCCGCCGGTCGTGTTCGCCGCGGTGATTCTCCTGGCCACCGACGCGCACACCTGGTGGCATCTCATCGTCCTGGCCCCGGGTGCTGTGGCGGCGGTGGTGGCCTTCGAACGCTGGACGGCGGACGACCTCGCCCGGGTCGCCCTGCCCTGCACGATCGTCGGGGCTGTGGTGTGGCCGCTCGGGGTGCTGCTGACCGGCAGCCCCAACGCCTACTGGGGTGTCTGCGCCGTGGGGTCTCTCGCCCTCCGCCAGGTACGACGCCGGGCCCTGGCAGCGGTCGGGCTGTTCAGCTACGTCGCCGCCGTCGGCGCGATGCGGTTCCTGGTCGATCAGGACGACGTACGCGGCGTCCTGATCACCTACGTCCTCGTCCCGACCGGCCTCACCATCCTGGTGACCGTCCTGACGATCGTCGGCGAGCGTTTCTACGACCTCATCCGGGAGCTGGATCACGCTCGGGAGCGCGAGGCGGAGCTGGCGGTCATCCGCGAACGCGTCCGCTTCGCCAGCGATCTGCACGACATCCAGGGCCACACCCTGCACGTGGTCAAGCTGAAGATCGCGCTGGCCCGGAAGCTGATGCTCCGCGACACCGATCGTGCCGAGAAGGAGCTGCGGGAGACGTACGCTCTGGTCAGCGACACCATCGCCCAGACCAAGGAGCTGGCGTACGCCCAGCGCCGACTCAACCTCTCAGCGGAACTCGAAAATGCGAAGAACCTGTTCGAGGCGGCGGGCATCCGGGTCCGGGTGACCCGGGAGGCCGAGGTGGGCCCGCGCAGCAGCGAACTGCTCGGTCAGGTCCTGCGCGAGACCACCACCAACATCCTGCGACACGCACAGGCCACCCAGGTGCAGATCACGCTCTCCGAAGCCGGCATCGCGATCGTCAACGACGGCGTGAGCAGCGATACGCTGCCCGAGCTCAGAGGACTGTCCAGCCTCCGACAACGGTTGGCGGCCGACGGCGGCGAACTGACCGTGCAACAGCAGGACGGGCGCTTCCTGACCGCCGCGAGCTTCCCGCCCGCTCGTGCCGATGCCGCCGCCGGCGGCGCTGCGGAGGAGGACCGATGACCACCGCCATCGTGCTCGCTGACGACGAGGCCCTGCTGCGTAAGGCGCTGGCCGCGCTGCTTCCGCTCGAAGGCGACATCGACATCGTCGCCGAGGCGACCGACGGCGACACCGCCGTCGAGGCCACCCTGCGGCACCGGCCCGACGTGCTCGTCATCGACCTGGAGATGCCGGGCGTGGACGGCCTCGGCGCCATCACGCAGATCCGCCGCGTCCGACCGGAGCAGGTGGTTCTCATGCTGACCCGGCATGCTCGGCCCGGCGTGCTGCGAAAGGCACTGAAGCTCGGCGTCCAGGGCTTCGTCAGCAAGTCGGCCGAGCCGGCCCACATCGCCGCCGTCATCACCGACCTGCACGCGGGCAAACGGTGGATCGACCCGGACGTCTCCGCGCTCGCCATCGTCGACGACTGCCCACTCACCGAGCGCGAACTCGACGTGCTGCGGGTCACCAGCGAGGGCTACTCGGTCGCTGACATCGCCGCCCGGCTCCACCTCGCTCAGGGCACCGTCCGCAACTACCTCTCCAACGCCATGCAGAAGACCCAGACCCACACCCGTCATGAGGCCGCGCGCTACGCCCGCGAACACGACTGGCTGTGACCCGGAACGCCACATTAGGAGATATCGGATGTTGAACCCGGTCCAGACGCAGCGCATCGAAAGCGTTGTCGTGGCAGCCTTCGCCGTCGTGGTCACCGTCGCCGTCGGGTACGCCTGGTGGTGGTTGCTCGCCCTCTTCCTCATCTTCGACCTGTCGATGGTCGGTTATCTGCGCGGTCCGCGGGTGGGTGCCGTCTGCTACAACCTGGTGCACTCGTACGCGCTGCCGGCGCTGCTCGGCGCGGTCGCGGTGGCCTTCGCGGCGTTCCGTGACCCGATCGACTGGCTCGGCATCCTCGCCATCGCGTGGGTGTTCCACATCGCCGTCGATCGCGCCCTCGGCTACGGCCTCAAGACGACCGAGGGGTTCGAGCACACCCACCTCGGCCGGATCGGAAAGGCCAAGCGGCCCGCCCCCTGAGCCGCGCCAGCTCGGCGGTCGTCCTGCCTCACCCGCCGCGCACCTTGCGGAGTGCGCGGCGGATGACGGACGTCAACCAGCGATGCGTTCGGCCCCCGGCTGGACGTGGATGCCGTCGGCGAACTCGATGATGTCCTGCTGGGTCCAGCCGCGGGCGTCCCAGATCTGCACAAGCAGCCAGACGCCGTCGGGCTGCTGGACCCACAGGTTCTTGCCGCCTTGAGTGCCATCGGCGGTATTGAGCACGCCAGGCTTGCCGCCGACCTCAAGTTGCGTACCGGTCGGGGTGGAGCGGTCGCTCGCCGACTGCAGCATGATGGCGATCTTGCCGATGAACGCCAGTGGGTTCTTGTCCGCCGCGTTCTTCGGAGCGATCGTCAGCTCGCTGGTGGTGCCGCCCTGGATCTCCCAGCCCGCTGGGACTTTGTCGATCGTGAAGCCTTGAGGCTGTTCGCCCTCGTAGGCCACGAGGCGGGTAGCCACGGCTTCGGCCGGCGCGTCGTCGGGAGTGGTGGCGGTCGGGCCGGCCTGGGTGCCGATGGTGACGGCGACGGCCAGCGCGACGACCGCGAAGGCTGAGGTACCGAGCGCGCGGGCGGACCGGCGGCGGCGCAGCGCCCGGCGGCCCCGGGCCAGGTCGGCGTCGGCCTCGGCGGCCGACGGCTCGGCGACTGGGCCGGCGATTCGGTCGAGCCGGTCGTGCAGATCCATCATCGGGCGACTCCTGTCAGGGAAGATTCGTCAAGGGCGGCCCGCAACCGGTCCAGGGCGCGGGCGGTCTGGCTTTTCACCGTTCCCTCGGAGCAGCCGAGGGCGTCGGCGGTGTCGGCTACGGAAAGGTCGTAGAAGTAGCGGAAAACCACTGCGGCGCGCATCTTCGGTGGCAGGTCGCGGAGGGCCGCCCGCAGGCCGTCGTCGAGGTCGCCGCCGCTGCCCGGGTCGGCTCGGGAACGGTCCGGAAGTTCCGCGACCGAGCGTTCGTGGCGGCGCCACCACCGCCGACGTTCGTCGGTGAGCGCGTTGACCAGGGTCCGGCGCAGGTAGCCCTCGATGTTGTCCGCCCGCTGGACCGCCGGCCAGGCGACGTACAGCTTGGTCAGCGTGGACTGGACCAGATCCTCGGCCAGATGTGCGTCACCACCGGTCAGCAGCGTCGCCGTTCGTACCAGCCCGGAGCGCCGGCTGAGCACGAAGCTGTGGAACTGCTCGTCACGGTCACATTTCACACAGTCTCTCCTTCACTCTCACAGCCCCCTGACGATTCGCGAGCGAACGGGGTTGCATGGCGGAGAGTGAATGCCCCAATGCCTCGGCCGCGCCGAACAGGTCCCCTTCACGGGTTGTCGACCTGAGAAACGGCGAAGCCCAGGTCGTTGACCTGGGCTTCTTTACCGAGCCGCCTGACGGAATCGAACCGTCGACCTACGCATTACGAGTGCGTCGCTCTGCCGACTGAGCTAAGGCGGCAACGGTGGTCAAGTGTACGGCACGCGTCGCTGTGGGGCCGAGCGGGATTGCTGCCGGGTCGAATGAACCGGGCGTCCGGGGCGTTTCCGGGGTCGTCGGGTCAGCCGGGCCGCACTACGCTGCGGCGAATGACCGACGATCACACCTCTCGCGACGAACCGGGCGATGTCGGGCCCTCGCCCGGCGATCGGATTCAGCCGCAGGGGCCGTACGCCGGGGAGGCCGCCGGAGGTCGGGCGGCGCGGCGACCCCGCAGCACCGATCCGCTGGAGCTGGGTTTCACGCCCCGCAAGCCGGTGCCGTGGCTCGCGCCGTTCCTGCTGATCAGCACCGGCCTGCGTACGCTGCTGGCGATGCTGTTCGGGGCCTACCTGGACAAGCGGGAGCTGCAGAAGGCGCTGGACGCGGAGATCTCCCGGCAGGTGGGGCCGGACGGAGGGCTCTGGCTCGACTACGTGGCCGACCTGGGTGACGGGTTCAACGCCACCTACTCGGTGGCCTACCTGCTCGCCCAGCGGGAGATCACCGTGGACGGGCACCGGCTGCCCCGCGCGCAGACCCTGGTGATGGGTGGCGACCAGGTCTACCCGTCGGCGGAGTACGCAGCGTACGAGGACCGGTGCAAGGGGCCGTACCAGGCGGCACTGCCGGCCACCCCGGCGGAGCAGCCGACGATCTTCGCGGTCCCCGGCAATCACGACTGGTACGACGGGCTGACCGCTTTCCTGCGGCTGTTCGTCCGTACCCGGGACCGGCACTTCGGCGGCTGGCGTACCGGCCAGTCCCGGTCGTACTTCGCCGCCGAACTGCCGGCGGACTGGTGGCTGCTCGGTCTCGACGACCAGTCCGGCTCGTACGTCGACGACCCGCAGCTCACCTACTTCGACGCGGTCGCGAAGCGGCTGGGGCCGCAGAGCCGGGTGATCCTGGCGGTGCCGGCTCCGGCCTGGGTGAAGGCCGTCGACCAGCCGACCGCGTACGACTCGATCGACTACTTCATCCGGACCATCGTCGCGCCCACCGGCGCCCAGGTCCGGCTGCTGATCTCCGGCGACCTGCACCACTACGCGCGGTACACCGGGCCGGACGGGCGGCAGCTGGTCACCTCCGGCAGCGGCGGCGCCTACCTGTACCCGACGCACAAGCTGCCCGAGCGCATCGAGGTGCCACCGCCCGACACCCTGGCCCGCCGGTCCAGCCCGTCGCAGGCGTACGAGTTGGCGGGCCGCTACCCCGACGCTGCCCGCTCCCGCCGGTACGGCTGGGGGATCTTCGCCCGGCTGCCGCGCCGCAACCCGGGCTTCTCGACGTTGCTGGGCGTGCTGCAAACCCTGCTGATGCTCTCCATGGCCGGCGTGACCGACTTCCGGTCCGAAGCCTCCGAGCAGCGGCTGTTCAGCGTGCCGTTGGTGCTGATGGTGCTGGTGACGGTGCTCGCGGCGGCGATGTTCGCGAAGCCGCCCAGTTCCAGCGGCAAGCGGCACGCCCGGCACTGGATCCTCGGCGTCGGGCACGGGTTGGCGCACGTCGGGTTGGCCGCCGTCGGCACCTGGGCCTGGCTCGCCCTGCCGTTCCACGACTGGTCCTGGCCGCTGCCGGCGGTAGCCGCGGCAGTGGTCTACCTGCCGGTGATCGGTCTGGTGGCCAGCCAACTTGTGGCCGCGTACCTGCTACTCGCGAGCGCGTTCGGGGTGAACGTCAATGAGCTTTTCGCCGGGCAGGGAATCGAGGACGCCAAGGGCTTCGTCAGGATGCGCATCGATCCGGGCGGCACCCTCACCCTCTACCCGATCGCCGTCGACCGGGTAGCCCGCGACTGGCAGGTCAACCCCGACCAGTCCTCCGACTCCTCCTGGCTGACTCCCATCACCCCCCTGACCCCCCGCCTAGCCGAACCCCCCGTAACCCTCACCTGACCACCCCGACCCGTCGAGGTGATCAAGAAGTTTGCGCCCTCCGCAGCGCCGTTCCAGGGCCAAAACTTCTTGATCACCGGGGTCTGGGGGCGGGGTCAGCGTGCCGGGGTCGCGGGGGGTGGGGTGTGGGTTTGGTCGTAGGCGCGGCGGGAGCCGCAGACGTCGGCGCGGGAGCACCTGGAGCGCGAGCCGTCGGCGTCCAGGCGGACGGTGACCGCGTCCCTCGGGACGCTGTGACCGACCACTCGACCCTCCCCCTCCGGCGTGGTGACGCGGGCGCCGATCGCCGGGGCGGATTCGGCGAAGTTGGCGTACAGGGGATGTTCGTACTTCAGGCAGCACATCAGCCGACCGCACGCGCCGGAGATGCGCAGCGGGTTGAGAGGAAGATCCTGGTCCTTGGCCATCCGGATGGTGACCGGCTCGAAGTCGTTGAGGAAGGTGGCGCAGCACAGATCCCGGCCGCAGGAGCCGATGCCACCCTGCACCCGTGCGGAATCGCGGGCTGACAGCTGGCGCAGCTCCACCCGGCAGTGCAGGGTCGCGCCGAGATCGCGGACCAGGGAGCGGAAGTCCACCCGGTGCGGGGCGGTGAAGTAGATGGTGCTGCGCTCACCGCCACCCTCACCGTTGCCGAGCACGTGGTCGACCGCCACCACCTTCATCGGCAGGCCGTGCTCGCGGATCAGCCGTTTGGCCGCGACCTTCGCCTCGGCCTTGCGCCGCCGCAGTTCCTCGTCGCGGCGCAGGTCCTCCTCCTGAGCGATCCCGGCCAGCCGGGGAAAACCCGCCGTGTCGTCGGTGACCCACTGCGCCGCCCACACGCACTCCGCCACCTCGGGGCCGTCGTCGGTGGGCACCAGCACCTTGTCGCCCACCTGCGGACTCAGGTCGCCGGGGTCGAGGTAGTAGAGACGCCCGTACCGCTGAAAGCTGACCGCGCAGAGCATGCCCATCCCCTCACCCTACGTCGCGCGGGCGGGAACGCGCCGGGTCGATCGGCGGCAGCGTTCCAGCAGAGCCCGCGCCGCCGGCACACCACGCAGCCATCCACGATTGTCGACTCGACCGACCCCCATCCCAACCACCGGTACGACGATGCCGCCCGGACGGCTGAAACCTGCGTCACGGGCGGGACAAGACCGACCCGAACGCGTTGAGTGGAGAGCAGACCTGCGGGGGGTGCAGGGAAGGTCACGGCGTCGCTGACGGGCCACTCGCAAGGGTGCCCGCGAGCGGCGCCGTGCACCCTGTGCACGCGCGAGCGCCGGCATCGGCGACGGTGTTGACGGACGCCCGACGACGACCGGATGGTCTCGCCGGCCTCACCAGCCGACGCGGGTCGTCCGACCGCCAGCCGGGCCGTTACCGGTGTCCGGGCGGAACCGCCCGCCCCCCGGCCGCCACGGCGACTCGGCGAGGCTCGGTGACCACTGCCGCAACAGGGTCTCCGCGCCGTCGTACGCGACGCAGAGCACCGCCAGCAGCCGGGCGCCGATCTCGGCGGCGGCCACCCCACCCGACCCGGACGCCCCGGAGCCCGCCGCCGTCCGGTGGACCGAGGTGGCGGCGACGACGGCTACCGCCTCGGCCGAGCCGATCGCCTCGGCCAGGGCCCGGGCCACGGCGAGCCGGCTGCCTTCCACCCAGTCGGCGAGCGCGTCGGCGTAGCCGGCGGTGGCTTCCAGCCGCCCGACCAGGCTCTCGGGGCCCTCGTCAAGGTGCCGCAGCAGGGCCGCCCGGGACTGGCCGTACGCCATGGCGGCCGAACCGGACCAGAGCAACGGGTCGGTCAGTGCGGCGCAGGCATGGTCGTAGCCGTGCACGTGCCGGCGGACGGCGTGCCCGGCGGTGGCCAGCGGCCCCGGCCGCAGGTCGAGGAAGCCACGCAGCGCGTCACCGGGCAGCACCTGCATCCGGCGCAGCAGCGGCCAGACCCGGTGCCCCTCGGGAGCACCCGCCGCGAGCAGCGTGTCCACCCGCCCCAGCAGGTCAAGGCCGGGCTCGGCGAGCCGGTCGAGGAAATCCATCACGCCTCACCGGCGAGCCGGCGGGAGACGGCGGAATCGATGTCGGAGTAGCGGTCGGCGGCCTCGCGCAGCGCGGCGGCCACGGACGCCACCTGCGCGGCAGCGGTGTGCGCCTCCCGGGCCCGATCACCGGTGGCGGCCACCCACTGCCTGTGCAACGCCCGACCGATCTCGCCCGGTCGGCCGGGCGCGTCGGCGCCGAACGCCACCTGCGCCGGGTCTCCGGCGGTGACCGATCGGGAGAGCGCGGTAAGCGTGGCGCTGGCCTCGTCGAGGCGGCCAGCCAGGATGCGAAGGCTGTCCATCTCAGGCCCCCGTGAGCGGTCGGTAGGCGGTGAAGGTCTCGTTGTGCAGCTTTTCCCTCGCCCACTCGGCAGCGTCGGCGGCGGCGGTGACCGCGGCCCGCACCGAGTCGGCGACGTCACGCGGTGCCCGGGTGTGCAGGGGGCCGAGGAAGCGCACGTCGGTGATCCGGCCGCCGGCGGTGACCACCACCTCGACCAGGCCGTCCGGTGAGCGGACGGTGACTTCGACCGTCGCCACGGCCTGGTCGAACTCGGCCTGGAGGGACTCGATGCGGCGGTAGCGCCGGACCGCCTCCTCGATCCACGCCTCGTCGATCTCACCCCGCGGCATCGCCGGACTCCTCCCGGTTTCATCACTGTGCGTGCCGCCACCGTCACCGCGGCACACCGGACCGTACCGCACGTGAATTGCGCCTGTCGATGCCTGTGGACAACGGTCCAGCCACGGGCTGGCCGGGGGCGCGAGGGCACGGCCGTTCGCCGAGGTGTTGCGCCGGACCGGCGGCGGTCAGCCCTTCCAGAGGGCGAGCATCATCGCCTCGACGGCGATCCGGGGCTTGACGTTGGCCTCGATCGCGGCGCGACAGGTGAGCACCGCCTCCAGGCGCCGCAGCGCCCCCTCCGCCTGCCAGCTACGAGCGCCCGCCTCGGCCAGCTCGGCGGTGTCGGAGTGCACCGGCGACACCGGCGCACCCAGCGCCATGGTCAACGCGTCGCGGTAGAAGGCGGCGAGGTCCACCAGAGCCCGGTCCAGCGCGTCCCGCTGGGCCCGGGTCGCCCGTGACTTCTGGCGTCGTTCCAGATCCTTCAGTTGCCCGGCGGCTCCTCGGGCGGCACCGGCCGCACCTCGACCGGTGCCGCCAGCGCCGAGTGCCGTCTCCAGCGCCGCGCGCTCCGCGGTATCGATCTCCGCGACCGACGCCTCGGCCTCCGCCTCGGCGGCCTCGATCAGCGCGGACGCCGCGTCGAAGGCGGCACCCACCCCGGTGAGCCGACGCGGCACCGCGAGCACCGCCTCCCGCCGGGCCCGAGCCTGCGGATCACGCGCCAGCCGGCGGGCCCGCCCCACATGGCCCTGGGTGGCGGCCGCCGTCCAGCGCGCCACGTCGGGGGCGATCCCGTCCCGGCGGACGAGTACGTCGGCCACCGCCTCGGCCGCCGGCTGCCGCAACGGCACCACCCGGCACCGCGACCGGATGGTCACCGAGATGTCGTCCGGGTGGGTGGACGGCGTGCAGAGCAGGAAGACCGTACGCGGCGGCGGCTCCTCCACCGCCTTGAGCAGTGCGTTGCCGGCAGCCTCGGTCAACCGGTCGGCGTCTTCGATGATGACGACCTGCCAGCGCCCACCGGACGGCGTACTGGCCGCGCGGAGCACCAGGGCCCGCATCTCGTTCACCCCGATGGAGAGCCCATCGGGCACCACCAGCCGGACGTCGGCGTGGGTGCCGGCGAGGGTGGTGTGGCAGCCGGGGCACTCGCCGCAGCCGGTGCCGTGCACGCACTGCAACGCGGCGGCGAAGGCCCGTGCCGCGACCGACCGGCCCGAGCCGGGCGGTCCGGTGAAGATCCAGGCGTGGGTCATCCCCCCGCCCGGGTCAGCGCCGACGGCCGCCTCGGGTTCGCCGGTTTCGCGCAGCGCGGCGGCGGCGGCCGAGGCAGCCCGGCGCAGCGTCTGCACCGCCTCGTCCTGCCCGACCAGGTCGGCGAAGGCGTCCGGCATCAGGTCCGCTCCGTCGTCACCAGCTCCGACGGGGATAACTCGGGCTGCACCGAGGTGTCCGGACCGTGCGCCCGACCCGGGTGGTCGATCCCGTCGGCGCTGCCGAGCAGTTCCTCCACCCGGCGGGCGACCCGCTCGGCGATCTCCTCGACCGAGCGGGCGGCGTCGAGGACCAGGTAACGCTTCGGGTCGGCGGCAGCGAGATCGAGGAAGGCGTACCGGACCCGGTCGTGGAAGGTGATCGACTCGGCCTCCAGGCGGTCGGCGCTCTCCGCGCGCGCCGCGACCCGGGACAGCCCGGTACGCGGGTCGACGTCGAGCAGCACCACCAGATCGGGCTTGAGCCCGCCGGTGGCCCAGGAGGAGAGCCAGGACACCTCGTCGACCGGCAGCGTCCGGCCGGCACCCTGGTAGGCCAGGGACGAGTCGACGTACCGGTCGCTGATCACGACCGCGCCCCGGGTCAGCGCGGGCCGGACCACGGTGGCCACATGATGCGCCCGGTCGGCGGCGTATAGCAGCGCCTCGGCGCGCGGGGAGGGCGCCTCGTCGGGCGTGGTGTCCAGCACCAGTGACCTGATCCGGGCACCGACGCCGGTGGCGCCCGGTTCCCGGGTGACAACCACGTCCCGTCCCTGGCCGCGCAGCAGCTCAGCCAGCTTGCCGAGCTGGGTCGACTTGCCGGCGCCCTCGCCGCCCTCGAACACCACGAAGAGTCCGGCCGAGACGAACGGCTCGGCTGGCATCAGCGGACGGCCCCGGATCGACCCCCACAGGTCGGCCAGGACCGGCACGCCCTTCTTGTCGTCCATCTGCCCGAAGGCGCTGATCCCGGCGAAGATGCCGGCCGCGCCGGCAGCGAGCAGCAGCAGGCGGGTGGAGGAGACGGAGATGCCGAGGTCGGCGATGGTAAGCGTGCGGGAGCCACCGACACCGGCCAGCAGGCTCCCGAGCGCGATCGCCAGGATCAGCACGAGCCGGGTACCGATCTGCACGACGGCGAAGACCCGGCCGCGTACCTCGTCGGCGACCTCGCCGCCGAGCAGGGTGGTGCCGGAGAGGAAGGCCATTCCGGCGCCGGCCCCGACGAAGACCGCACCGACCAGCGCCATGGACAGGTGGATGGCGAAGGCCAGCGTCATCACCGAGGCGCTGGCCAGCACGATGCTCATGCCGAACCAGCGACGTCGGGACATCTCCCGCACGATCATCGGCCCGAGCCCGATACCGATCGCCAGGCCGATGAAGATCGCGCCGAACAGCAGGTAGAACGCGGCGTCACCGGCACCGAGCGAGTCGGCGAAGAACCGGGCCGTGCCGATGACGATGCCGCCGCCGGCGAAGGCACCGAGGATGCCGAGGACCAGTCCGCGCACCAGCGGGGTCTGCCCGATGAACCGCCAGCCCTCGGTGAACTGGCGCATCATGCTCTGCTCGGTGCGCTCCCGTTCGTCGGTCTGCCCCTGGCTGATCTCCTTGATGCCGAAGGCCACCACGACGGCGGTGGCGAGCCGGGAGAACGCGTTGAACCAGAGCGCGAGTTGGGCCGGCTGGGCCCAGTCCGGCATCTCGCCGCCGGTGGCACCCCGGATGATGCCGTCGAGCGACGAGAGCACGATCGCGGCGAAGACCGGGGTCAGGCCGTACGTGGTGATCAGGGTGAGCTGGTTGGCCGTCTCCAGCCGGGCCCGCGGGATGAGGTTCGGTACCGCGGCTTCCTTGGCCGGGATCCAGAGCAGGGTGACCGTCTCGATCAGGAAGGTGGCGATCGCCGCCCAACTGACCACCCGCGCGCCGCTGGCGCCGGTCAGCGCGTAGAGCGGGATGGAGGCGAAGAGCACGAACCGCAGCAGGTCGCAGATGACCATCGTCCAGCGTCGGTCGAACCGGTCGGCGAGCACTCCGGCGACCGGGCCGAGCAGCAGGGCGGGCAGCAGCCGGATAGCGATCACGCCACCGAAGGCCGCGCCCTTCGCGGTGCTCCCCTCCACCTGGGCGGCGGCGAAGACGCTTGTGGCGAGCAGGCCGAGCCAGTCACCGAAGGAGGCTGCGCCGAGCACGATCCAGAGCCGCCGGAACGGCCGGATGCGCAGCACCGAGCGGATCGCGCCGTACCCGGTCAGGTCGGGTTGGCCGCCGGGGCCGCCCGACGGGCTCTGCGTCCCCGCCTTGCCGGACTGGTTCGTGGCACCGCCGGACTGGCCGGTCGCGCCGGTGGGCTGCCCGGCTGTGCCGGCAGGTTGGTCCGTGGACGGCGACACGCCGGACGACTCGCCGTTGAACTCGCTTTCGATGGCCGTACCTCCACGTGCCGGCCCATCGCTGGGCACCCCCGGTGGAACACTCTAGACCCGGCAAGGACGTCCTCCCGTCCTGCACCGCCTGCTCGCCGAGCCTAGGCCGCCGTGGCCAGCCCGACCCGGGCAACGCGGACGCGAGGGTATTTCGCATTCACCGTTTCACAGTTAGCGTGCACACGTGGCTACCGACAGCGAGAATCTGCGCCACCGGCTGGACCGGGCGACCGCGCACCTCGACCCGCCGTACGCGGTGGTCGACCTCGGCGCCTTCGACGCCAACGCCGCCGCCCTCGTCGACCTGGCCGGCGGCAAGCCGCTGCGGGTCGCCAGCAAATCGGTGCGCAGCCGTGACCTGATCGCCCGCACGCTGGCCGGGCCGGGCTGGCACGCGGTGATGGCGTTCACCCTGCCCGAGGCGATCTGGCTGGTCCGCACCGGGATCAGCGCCGACGTGCTGGTGGCGTACCCCACCGCCGACCGAGGCGCGCTAACCGAACTCGGTGCCGATCCGGTGCTGGCCGCCGCGATCACCCTGATGGTCGACGACCCGGACCAACTGGACTTCTGTGACGCGGTGTCGCCCCCGGGGCGCCGGTCCGAGCTGCGCATCTGCCTGGACCTGGACGCCTCGTGGCGGCTGCTCGGCGGGCGGCTGCACGTCGGCGTCCGCCGGTCACCCGTGCACAGCGCCCGGGCGGCCGGCCGGTTGGCCGCCACCGTCGCCGGCCGCCCGGGCTTCCGCCTGGTCGGGCTGATGTCGTACGAGGCGCAGATCGCCGGCCTGGGCGACGCACCGCCCGGGCGGGCGGCGCTCGGCACCGCGATCCGGTTGGCCCAACGCGGTTCGTACCGGGAGCTGCTGGTCCGCCGGAGCGCGGCGGTGGCCGCCGTACGCGAGCACGCCGACCTGGAGTTCGTCAATGGCGGCGGCACCGGCAGCGTGGCCGCGACCCGCGCCGATCCCGCGGTGACCGAGATCACCGCGGGATCGGGCCTGTACGGGCCGACGCTGTTCGACGCCTACCGCGCCTGGCGCCCCACCCCGGCGGCCTTCTTCGCCTGCGGGGTGGTCCGGCGCCCGACGCCCGACCTGGCCACCGTGCTGGGCGGTGGCTGGATCGCCTCCGGCTCGGCCGACCGCAGCCGGCTGCCCCGCCCGTGGTTGCCCGCCGGGCTCAGCCTGCTCGGCGCCGAAGGTGCCGGCGAGGTGCAGACCCCGCTGACCGGCGCGCCCGCCGCCCACCTGCGCGTCGGCGACCGGGTCTGGTTCCGGCACGCGAAGTCGGGCGAACTGTGTGAACGGGTGAACGAGCTGCACCTGGTGGACGGCGACCAGGTGGTGGCGACGGTGCCGACCTACCGGGGCGAGGGTCGAGCCTTTCTCTGACCGTCTGGCCGGTGGCCGTCTCGGCCCGGCTTGGCCGGCCCAGGTGGGTCGGTGTCAGGCGCGGGTCGGTGTCAGGCGGGTTGGGCCGCCGGCTGCGCGGGCTCGGTGTCGGCGACGATCTGGTCGTCGGCCGGCTTCGCCGGCTGCACCACCGACCGACGACCGGCGTCACCCCGGGCGTTGACCTGCCGGTGCAGGTACTCCCGGATCAGCGCCTTCGCCTCGGTCAACACCCGATCGTCCCCGTCCGGCTTGCGCCGGAACGCCAGCTTGATCAGGGCGTCGGCCGCCTCCACCGCGATCTCCAGGTGGAAACGCAGGTCCGGCACGTCGGCCAGCCCGAATCGCTCGGTGAGCACCCGAGCCAGCTGGTCGGCGATCACCCCGTTGTTGTCCCGCTGCTCATCGAGCAGATGCAGGTCGACCACGTCGCCGAAGTGCAGGGTACGGAACCCGGGAACGGTGCGGTGCATCGTGATGTATTCATCGATCCCCGCGTCGACCCCGTCCCACCAGTGGGTCAGGTCGTCCGAGGCGAAGCGTTCATCGAGCCGCTGGAGGTAGGACTCCATCGTGCGCAGCGTCAGCGCCTGCACGATCGCCCGCTTGTCCGGAAAGAACTGGTAGACCGACCCGATCGCCACCTCGGCCCGCTCGGCGAGCAGGGTGGTGGTCAGCCCCTCGTACCCCACCTCGTCGACGAGTTCGGCGCAGGCGTCCAGCATCCGCTGGACCCGCGCGACACTACGACCCTGCACTGGTACTCGACGCAGTGGCCCGGTCGTGGCGGCTGAAGTGGACACTCGCCACCCCCCTCTCGACGGATGAACATATCTGCACGTCACGAGTCCGTGACTACCGGTACAACGAGCGGACCTCGATTGCGGTGTTTACCAGGGACAACGTTCCTGATATGAATTCGGTTCATATTCACCTTGAGGAGCGGGCCCATGGCCGAGAGCACCGCCACCAGGACCGCCGCCTGGTCGAACTGGGCAGGCAACCAACGCGGCGTGGCCACCGCCGTACTACGGCCGTCCTCGGTTGACGAGGCCGCCGAGCAGATCCGACGTGCCGCCGAAACCGGTGAGCGGATCCGCCCGGTCGGCAGCGGCCACTCCTTCACCCCCGTCGCGGTCAGCGACGGGCAGCGGATGGACCTGACCCGACTCGCCATCGACGTACGTGTGGACGTCGATCGACGCCTCGTCACCGTACCGGCCGCGATGACGCTACGGGAGGTGAATGCGCTACTCGCCGGCCACCGACTGGCGCTGCCCAACCTCGGTGACATCGACGCGCAGACCGTGGCCGGCGCCATCTCCACCGGCACCCACGGCACGGGTGCGACCCACGGCGGCCTGGCCACCTTCGTCGAGGCGTTGACCCTGCTCACCGCAACCGGGGAGGTGCTGCGCTGTTCCGCCGAGGAGCACCCGGAGGTGTTCGACGCCGCCCGGGTCGCGCTCGGCTCGCTCGGCGTACTGGTCGAGGTGACGCTGCGCTGTGTGGACGCCTTCGTCCTGCTGGCTCACGAACGGCCGGCATCGCTGGGTGCGGTGCTGGCGCAACTGCCCGACCTGGTCGACGCGCACGATCACCTGGAGTTCTTCTGGTTCCCCTACACCGACCGGGTGCAGCTCAAGACCAACGACCGGGTACCCATCGACGACCGCCCGCTGTCCCGCTGGCGCGGTTGGTTGGACGACGACTTCCTGGCCAACACCGTCTTTGCCGGAGCCTGCCGGCTCGGCCGCGCCGTGCCGGGCGTGGCGCCGGGCATCAGCGCGATCTCCGCGCGGGCGCTCAGCGAGCGCCGCTACACCGGTCGCTCCGACGCCGTCTTCTGCAGCCCACGCCGGGTCCGCTTCCTGGAGATGGAGTACGCGCTGCCACGCGAGGCGCTGGCCGAGGCGCTGGCGGCGGTGCGCGGCATCATCGACGGGTTGCCGTTCAAGGTGCTCTTCCCGGTCGAGGTTCGCTTCAGCGCGGGTGACGGCATCTGGTTGTCACCCGCCTACGGCCGTGATTCGGCGTACCTCGCCCTGCACCAGTACATCGGCATGCCGTACGAGCCGTACTTCCGGGCCTTCGAGGAGGTGGCGACCGGGCTGGGCGGCCGACCGCACTGGGGCAAGCTGCACTGGCGCGACGCCGCCTCGCTCGCCACCGCCTATCCCCGCTGGCCCGACTTCCAGCGCATCCGCGCCCACCTCGACCCCCACCGCACCTTCACCACCCCCTACCTCACCAGCCTCCTCGGCTGAACCCACCCCGGATCTTGGTCCGAATCCGCCCCCCTGAGGGGCGTTCTCGGACCAAGATCTGCCGGCTATCCACAGGGGCAGCGCGGGGAGAAGGTGCCCGGGCAGGGTGGTCGCATGGGAAGTCGGGGTGCGGGACCAGTGGAGGGGCCATCCGTTCAAGGCGGATCAGCGGGGCACGGGGTGGGACCGGGGCACCGACGAGATGAGCGAGCGGTCCAGCGGGCACACCAACGCCGGCGTGGACGGAATCCGAGGGCTGGCTGGCGAGACGGTTGGGTCCGTGACCCGAGGGCGGCGTTCCGCAGCCGGGGGTCAGGGCTTCCGAGGGACGACGCGGATGAGCTGACCTGGTTGCTGTTCCATCAGGAGCAGGTGCTCAGCCTCGATCAGGCCCGCCGGCACCTGTCACCGAAGGCCATCCGGCACCGGGTCACGTCCGGTCGTTGGCGGCAGGTGCATCGAGCCGTTTACGTGACGCACAACGGTCCTTTGACACCTACGCAACTGCCGTGGATCGCCGTTCTGTCCGCCGGCCCGGCGGCGATGCTCGGTGGGTTGAGCGCCGCCCTGGCGTGGGGCCTGCGCAGACATGACGACGGATTCGTGCACCTGCTCATACCGGCCGGGCACCGGCCGCGTGCGATGCCACCCGGTGTCCGGGTGCACCGCACCACCATTCTGGCCGACGAGGACGTTCTCCACGTCGGGCAACCGCGTCGGACTATGCCGGCTCGGTCGATCGTGGACGCAGCGCAATGGGCGGCCGATGACCATGAGGCGTGTGCCATCATCGCGGCCGGATTTCAGCAGCGCCTCGTTGGCGGCGACGATGTCCAGCGCGTACTCGATCGCCTGCCCCGCGCCCGACGGCGCAGCCTGATCCGGCGGACGGCCGTCGACGCGGCCGGTGGCGCTCACTCCCTGCCGGAGTTGGAGTTCCTCGCCCTCGTCCGGCGCGCCGGGTTGCCCGAGCCGACCCGGCAGGCGGTCCGGCGGGATGCCGCCGGCCGGCGCCGCTACCTGGACGCGCTGTTCGAGGAGTGGGGAGTGCTCGTGGAGATCGACGGCGGCCAGCATCTCCATCCGGCCGCGGCGTGGGCGGACATGCGCCGGCAGAACGACCTGTGGCAGCGCGGCGACCGGGTGCTCCGCTTCCCGGCCTGGGCCATCCGCCAAGCGCCCACCCAGGTCATCACCCAACTCCGCACCGCCCTGACAGCGGCGGGTTGGCACCCCTGACGACGCCGATCTTGGTCCGCGAGCGCCCCTCAGGGGGCGGTTTCGGACCATGATCCGGCGAGGTCAGTCGGTGGTGCGGGCCTTGGCCGGGGTGGACTTGGCGGCGGGGGTCTTCTTTGCCGTGGCCTTGGTGGCGGTGGTCTTCGTGGCCTTGGTGGCGGTGGACTTGGTCGCCTTCTTCGCCGTCGCCTTCTTGGCCGGGGCCTTCTTCGCGGCGGCCTTCTTCTTCGGGGCCGGACCCTTTGCCCGCTTCTCGGCGAGCATCTCGGAGGCCTCCTCAAGGCTCAACGCCTCGGGGGTCTGGCCGCGTCGCAATGAGGCGTTGGTCTCCCCGTCGGTGACGTACGGGCCGAACCGACCGTCCTTGATGACCAGGGGCTTCTCGGTCAGCGGGTCGTTGCCCATCTCCCGCAGCGGCGGGGCGGCGGCCCGCCGCTGGCGGGTCTTCGGTGCGGCCAGCAACGCCAGGGCCTCGTCCAGCGTGACGGTGAACATCTTGTCTTCCGAGTCCAGCGAGCGGAACTCGTCACCACGCTTGACGTACGGGCCGTAGCGGCCGTTGTTGGCGAACACCTCCGCGCCATCCGGGCCGACCCCGACCAGCCGGGGCAGGCTGAGCAGCTTGAGTGCCTGATCGAGGGTGAGCGAGTCGGGCGACTGGGAGCGCAGCAGTGAGGACTTGCGCTCGCCGCTGGCCACGTACGGACCGAACCGGCCGGACTTGAGCAGGATCGGCTCGCCGGTCGCCGGGTCGTCGCCCAGCTTGCGTTCGCCCCCGCCGCCGAGGAACAGCTCGTGCACCTTCTCCGGCGTCAGTTCGTCCGGCGCGAGCCCTTCCGGGATCGGCGCCCGGTCGCCCGGGGTGGTCGCCTCCTCGCCCTCCGCGGCGGGCGTCTGCTCCTCGCCGGGCACCGAGCGTTGCAGGTACGGCCCGTACCGGCCGACCCGCACCACCACCTCACGTCCGTCGTCGTCGGTGAACAGCGGAATCGAGTTGACGCTGCGCGCGTCGATCTCGCTGAGGTTCTCGGTGACCAGCTTCTTCAGCCCGCCCGCGTGCGCGATGGCCTGGTCGCCGGTGCCGTTGCTGCTGCCGAAGTAGAAGGCGGTGAGGAAATCGACGGCGGCGTGATCGCCACCGGCGATCTCGTCCAGCTCGTTCTCCATGCTGGCGGTGAAGTCGTAGTCGATCAGACGCGGGTAGTGCCGCTCCATCAGCCCGATCACCGCGAAGGCCAGGAACGACGGGATCATCGCCTGGCCGCGCTTGAAGACGTACCCGCGGTCCTGGATCGTCTGCATGATCGACGCGTACGTCGACGGGCGGCCGATGCCCAGCTCCTCCAGGGCCTTCACCAGCGACGCCTCGGTGTAGCGGGCCGGCGGCTGGGTGTGGTGTCCCTGCGCGGCCAGTTGGTCGGCGGTCAGCGGCTGGTCCTTGACCAGGTTCGGCAGCCGACGCTCGGCGTCCTCGGCCTCGGCGTTCTCGTCGTCGCTGGACTCGACGTACGCCCGCAGGAAGCCCGGGTCGGTGATGGTCTTGCCGGTGGCGCCGAAATCGGCCTCCTCGCCGCCGGAGGTGGTCGCCCGGATCCGCACCGAGACGCTGGAGCCGACGGCGTCGGTCATCTGCGAGGCGATGGTGCGCCGCCAGATCAGCTCGTAGAGCTTGAACTCCTCGGCCGACAACTCCTTGGCCACATCGCCCGGGGTGCGGAAGTTGTCCCCCGCCGGGCGGATCGCCTCGTGGGCCTCCTGCGCGTTCTTCACCTTGCCGGTGTAGCGACGCGGCTCCGGCGGCACGCTGCGCTCGCCGTACAGCTCGACGATCTGCCGGCGGGCCGCGGCGATGGCGGTGTCCGACAGGTTCACCGAGTCGGTACGCATGTAGGTGATGTAGCCGTTCTCGTAGAGCCGCTGCGCGGTGCGCATCGTCTGCTGCGACGAGAACCGCAACTTCCGGGCCGCCTCCTGCTGGAGCGTGGAGGTGATGAAGGGGGCGTACGGGCGGCGTCGGTACGGCTTCTCCTCGACCCGGGTGACGGCGAACGGCCGCCCCTCCAGGCGGGCGGCGAGCCCTCGGGCGCCGCCCTCGTCGAGGTGGACCACACCGGCACCGGGCCGGACCCGGCCGGTGGTCGGCTCGAAGTCCTTGCCGGTGGCGATCCGGTCGCCGTTCAGCGCGACCAGGGTGGCGTTGAAGCTGCGCGGCCCCTCGCCCGGGTTGGTCACGGCGAGCGTGGCCAGGATGTCCCAGTACTCGGCGGTGCGGAAGGCCATCCGCTGCCGTTCCCGCTCGACCACGATCCGGGTGGCCACGGACTGCACCCGGCCCGCCGAGAGCTTCGGCATGACCTTCTTCCACAGCACCGGGGAGACCTCGTAGCCGTAGAGCCGGTCGAGGATGCGCCGGGCCTCCTGGGCGTCGACCAGATCCCGGTCGATCTCCCGGGGGTTGGCCACCGCCGCCTGGATCGCCGGCTTGGTGATCTCGTGGAACACCATCCGCCGGACCGGCACCTTGGGCTTGAGCGTCTCCACCAGGTGCCAGGCGATCGCCTCGCCCTCGCGGTCCTCGTCCGTGGCCAGGAAGATCTCGTCGACCTCCTTGGCCAGCTTGGTCAGCTTGCTGATCTGCTGCTTGCGGTCGGCGGAGACGACGTAGAGGGCGTGGAAGCCGTTGTCGACGTCGACGCCGAGCCGCGCCCACGACTCGCCCTTGTAGCGGGCTGGCACGTCGGCGGCGTTGCGGGGCAGGTCACGGACGTGCCCGAAGCTGGCCTCCACGACATACCCCGGGCCCAGATAGCCCGAGATCGTCTTGGCCTTCGCCGGAGACTCGACGATGACCAGACGGGTGGTTCCAGCGTTGCTCGGCACGTCTGTTTCGACCTCATTCCCACTCAATGGCCGCGCCTGGCCGGCTTGGGGCGCACTCGGCCCACCGGTGCCCGGCGGTCCGGATGTCCAACGTAACGCGCCGTCCGTGTTTCGGGTTTCGCGGGCGACAATCCGCCCCGGACGATCCGTGGTCACGCCAGACGGCGTCACCGTACACCCTGGGTAGGGTGACGAGCGGGCCGCTGTGACCATGGCAGCCCCTCAGTGGAGGTCAAACCCGGCCGATTCTCCCTGTGTTCCCCGACACCTGGCTGTCTCCGATCGGACAGCCGCCCGACCGTCAGGCCCGGGTCGGCCAGGCCGACGGCGGGCTCGCGGGCGGGCGCTCACCGACCAGCTCGGCCAGCCGCTGCGTCCCGCGACGGCCCGCGATCCGGTACGCGGGGCCGCCCGGTCCGGCCTCGACCAGCTCACCGGTCAGCCCGGCCGTGGCCAGGGCCGCACCGACCGCAGCCCACCGCGTCGGGTCACTACCGCCGAGGTGGAGCAGAAAATCGGGCGGATCGGCCACGCCAGCCGCGGCGAGCCAGAGACGCAGCCGCCGGCCATCGAGCTGGAACCCGGGCGGCGGATGCTGCGTCGGGCCGCGCAGCCAGGCCGCCGCGAGCGGCACGATCGTCCGGGTGTACGCGGTCCGCACCGCGTAACGCTGGTCCTCGGTGGGTGCCCAACTGCTCCGGACACCCCGCTGGGCCAGCTCAGCGATGAGCACGTGCACCCGCCACGCCGCCTCCACCACCACCGACAACCGGGCCGTGCCGCCCATCCGGTGCACCTCGCCCGGGCCGGCGAGCAGCCCGGCCAGGTCGGCCACGGAGGGCTCACCGGTCTCCGCGCCGAAGAAGACAAGTTGCCGATCGGCACCGGTGACACCGCCCGGCACCGGTGTCGGCCGGTCCGCAGCGTCGTCGTCGGCCGGCGGGTCGACGGGGGCGGGTCGACGGCCGGTCGGCCGACGACGGCGGACCGGTGAGGTCTCGTCGGGCGGTGGGAAGGACACCGGCAGCGGTTGCGCCGCCGGTGTCTCGCCGGAACCGCTCAGCGGCATTCGGGTACCTCGTCGAAGGCGCGCTTCAACTCCTCGGAGTCGAGCCGGCTGGTGTCCAGCGCGCTCGCGTCGTACTCCTGCTGGAGGGTTTCCACGGCGGCCTGGACACCTTCGTAGAAGGTGCTGGCCTCACCGGTGCCCAGGCCGTCGATGGTGGTCCGGGCCCGGCCGTAGGCGTCCCGCATCGACGCGAGCGAGGCGCGGAAGCCGGCGGAGACCTCCTCGCCATGCTCGACCTCGGGCACTCCGGCCTGCTCCACCTTGCGTCGGGCGGTCTCGCTGGCCTGCTCGGCGCCACCGAAGAGCCGGACCAGGTTCTCCTTGGCCTGCGCCGGGGTGGTCTGCGCGGTCATCTGCTGGTCGGTGCTGTTGGTCAGCTTGCTGATCTCGGCCCGCCAGGGAGTGAGCGCCGAACAGACCGAGGCGGCCCAGGCCCGCGGACTGGGGCCATCGGAGCCGCAGGCGACCAACATCATCAGCGTGGCCAGGACCACCGTGAACTTTCCGGCGGCTGCCGCCCGGCACGTACGCATGCGTTGCAGCGTACGGCTTCTCTCCCCGGTCGGCACCGGTCATCGGTACCGGGTCCGGACCGGCGACGGTCCCCGGCCGGCAGACAGCTGCCGGCCGGGGACCTGTGTACGCCGCGCGTCAGGCCTTGATCTCCTCCGGACGCGGGTCCGCGCTGCCGGAACCGCTGTCGGCGTCGTCGCCCATCGCGATGCTCTTGCGCTTGCTGAACACCACCGCCGCGACGACGATCAACGTCGCCACCACCGCGATGGTGACCCGCAGGCCGACGTTGCGGTCGTCGCCCACGCTCCACGCCACCACGGCCGGCGCGATCAGCAGCGCCACCAGGTTCATCACCTTGATCAGCGGGTTGATCGCGGGGCCGGCGGTGTCCTTGAACGGGTCACCGACGGTGTCACCGATGACTGTCGCGGAGTGCGACTCGGAACCCTTGCCGCCGTACGCGCCGTCCTCGACCATCTTCTTGGCGTTGTCCCAGGCACCACCGGAGTTGGCCAGGAAGACCGCCATCAGGGTGCCGGCACCGATCGCACCGGCCAGGTACGACGCCAGCGCGCCAGGCCCGAGGCCGAAGCCGACCGCGATCGGCGCCAGGATCGCCAGCAGGCCGGGGGTGAGCAGCTCACGCTGCGCGTCGCGGGTGCAGATGTCGACGACCTTGCCGTACTCCGGACGCTGGGTGCGGTCCATGATCCCGGGCAGCTCGCGGAACTGCCGACGGACCTCCATCACCACGGCACCCGCCGAACGGGAGACCGCGTTGATGGCCAGACCGGAGAAGAGGAACACCACCGCCGCGCCGATGATCAGGCCGACCAGGTTCTGCGGGTTCGACACGTTCAATGCGTTGAGGATCTCGGCACCCACGTCGGTCACCCCGGCGTCGGCGTACGCGGTTCGCAGCGTGTCGGTGTAGGAGCCGAAGAGCGCGGTCGCGGCCAGCACCGCGGTGGCGATCGCGATGCCCTTGGTGATCGCCTTGGTGGTGTTGCCGACGGCGTCCAGCTCGGTGAGCGTACGGGCGCCGTGCTCGTCGATGTCGCCGGACATCTCGGCCACACCCTGGGCGTTGTCGGAGATCGGGCCGAACGTGTCCATCGCGACGATCACGCCGACGGTGGTGAGCAGACCGGTACCGGCCAGCGCCACGGCGAACAGCGACAGGGTGATGGAGCCGCCACCCAGCAGGAAGGCGCCGAAGACACCGGCACCGATGAGCAGCGCCGAGTAGACCGCCGACTCCAGGCCGACGCTGATGCCGGCCAGGATGACGGTGGCCGGACCGGTCTGCGAGCTCTTGCCGATGTCCTGCACCGGGCGCCGGTTGGTCTCGGTGAAGTAACCGGTCAGCGCCTGGATGGCGGCGGCCAGCACGATACCGATGATCACCGCACCGATTACCACGCCACGGGGGCCGAAGAGTGGGTCGCCGCCGTTGACGCCGAGGGTGGTCCGCCAGTCGTCGCCGAGCTGCGCCGTCCAGGACGGCTGGAGGTAGGCGAACGAGGCCACCGCGACCAGCACCGCAGAAATCAGCGCGGAGAGGTAGAAGGCCCGGTTGATCGCGGTCAGGCCGTTGCGGTCGGAGGCGCGCAGCCGAGTGATGAAGACGCCGATGATGGCGACCAGCACACCGATCGTGGAGATGATCAGCGGCAGCACCAGACCGTCGGTGCCGAACGCGGCCCGGCCCAGGATGAGCGCGGCGACCAGGGTGACCGCGTACGACTCGAAGAGGTCGGCGGCCATGCCGGCGCAGTCGCCGACGTTGTCGCCCACGTTGTCGGCGATGGTGGCGGCGTTGCGCGGGTCGTCCTCGGGGATGCCCTGCTCGACCTTGCCGACCAGGTCGGCGCCGACGTCGGCGGCCTTGGTGAAGATGCCGCCACCGACCCGCATGAACATGGCCAGCAGCGCGGCGCCGAAGCCGAAGCCCTCCAGCACCGTCGGCGCGTCGCCCCGGAAGATCAGGACGACGAGCGCGGCGCCGAAGAGGCCGAGACCGACGGTGAGGAAGCCGACCACCCCACCGGTCCGGAAGGCGATCTTCATGGCCGACTCCCGGCCGCCTTCCCGCTCCCGGGCGGCGGCCGCCACCCGCAGGTTGGCCCGGGTCGCCAGCCACATGCCCGCGCCACCGATGAAGGCGCTGAACAGGGCGCCGACCACGAAGAAGAGCGAGCGACCGATCTTCACCGCGACTTCGCTGCCGTCGGTGTCGTGCACCGGCAGCAGGAACAGCAGCACCACGGCGATCACCACGAAGATCGCCAGGGTCCGGAACTGCCGGAGCAGGTAGGCCGAGGCGCCCTCCTGCACGGCCCCGGAGATCTCCTGCATGTTTGTGGTGCCCTTGCCGGCGGCCAGCACCGTTTTCGTCAAGGCGGCGGCGAAGGCGAGCGCGACCAGCGCGATCACCGCGGCGATGACGACGTACGTGACATTGGCTCCGGTGAGGGAGATCCCGCCGCCCTCGGCGGCCAAGGTGTCGGACATCTGTGTCCTCCTGTGCCGAACAACGCGCCGGCCGGTGGAGACGCACCGTCCGGCGCCTGGATGCGAATTCGCAAGCGCGCGCCGATCCACCCGACGAACCAGCGCTCCACGCCCATCTGCGCTGGGTGCCGGGTGGATCACTTGCTGACAACCCGCGTACTCTAGCCGCCCCCAGTGTTCGAGGTCACACCGAGGTGGCGGCGGGTCTGGATGATCTCCGTCGCTGTGTTATGAACCGAAATCTGATATAGGAAGCGGTCCATGGTGATCCGGCAGCGGTCGTCCGGGGCGGCCAGGCCCTCGGTTCAGTGGTTGACCGGCCAGACCATCCGCACCTCGGTGCCGACGCCCTCGTCGACCGGACGGACCTGAAGATCCTCGACGAATCCGGCGAGCAGAGCGAAGCCGACACCGGTGGTCAGGTCGTCCTCGTTCAGCGACTCGTTGGCCAACTGGTCGGCATCGAGCGCGGCCAGACCGATGCTCGCCTCGATCGGCGCCCGATCCACCACCCGCACCGAGTACGCCCCCGAGTCGGACATCTCCACCAGCACCGGCTCGGCGACCCCGTACTGGCGGTGCAGGGCGACCGCCCGGGTACACGCCTCGCCGATGGCCAATCGGACCTCGTCGAGCAGATCCTCGCGAACGCCCGCCCGCCGGGCCACCGCGACGCCGACCAGGCGGGCGGTACGCACGTGCACCGGCGCGGGCGAGAAGGAGAGCCGGACCGTGGCCATCACTGGTTGGCGCCGGTCGCTGCTTCGACCGTCGGATACAGCGGAAACACCTGATCCAGCGCGGTGATCCGGAAGATCTTGAGCAGCGGCTCCTTGTCGCAGACCAGGGCGAAGGTGCCGTCCGCGGTACGCAGCCGCTTGAGCGCGCCGACCAGCACACCCAGCCCGGTGGAGTCGAGGAAATCCACCCGGCCCAGGTCGACGACCACGTGCCGGGCCCCGGCGTCGATCAGTTCCAGGAGCCGTTCGCGCAGCCGGGGGGCGGTGTAGACGTCCACCTCACCGCCGACCTCGAGCACCGTGTGCTCACCCACGGTCCGGGTCGCCAGTGACAGCTCCATCCGTCCTCCTCAGGCAGCCGTAAACTCTCTTGGCATCTAACCACTACCCCAGGGTCGGGCCGACGACTCACCGGGGCAGGTCCATCCGTACCCGGCACGCCGATTTCCCATTTCCGAACACCAGTGCGAGAGTGCAGGACGTGACCTCGGCAGCCACCGTATCCGCCGGCAGCGGCCCCGAGCGACCGACCGGTGCGGTCCCGCCCGGCGCGGTCCCGACCGGCGCGGTCCCGACCGGCGCGGTCCCGGTCGTGTCGCCGGGGGAACTGCTGCGCCGGCTACGCCAGCGACACCCCGCCGATCCGGTCACCCACGTCGAGCGGGTACCGCCCCGGGCCGGAGCGCCGGCACCGTGGCCGTCCTGGGTTCCGGAGGACCTACGCGCGGCGTACGCCCGACGCGGAGTGGCGACACCGTGGCGGCACCAGGCCGAGGCGGCCGACCTGGCGTACGACAGCCGGCACGTCGTGGTGGCCACCGGCACCGCGTCCGGCAAGTCCCTGGCGTACCAGCTGCCGGCGCTGGCCACGCTGCTCGCCGACCCGCGCGCCACCGTGCTCTACCTGGCACCGACCAAGGCGCTCGCCGCCGACCAGCTACGCGCCGTCGCCGCGTTGGAGATCGAGGGCGTACGCCCGGCCTGCTACGACGGCGACACCCCGCGCGCCGAGCGGGAGTGGATCCGGCGGCACTCCCGGTTCGTGCTGACCAATCCCGACATGCTGCACCACGGCATCCTGCCCGGGCACGCCCAGTGGTCCGGTTTCCTGCGTCGACTGGCGTACGTGGTGGTCGACGAGTGCCACGTCTACCGGGGCGTGTTCGGCTCGCACGTCGCCCACGTGCTGCGCCGGCTGCGGCGGCAGTGTGCCCGGTACGGTCGCGCCGCCGGACCGACGTTCGTGCTGGCCTCGGCGACGTCGGGCGATCCGGCCGCGGCGGCCGGCCGGTTGACCGGCCTCCCGGTGACGGCCGTCACCGAGGACACCTCGCCCCGGGCAGGGGTCACCTTCGCCCTCTGGGAGCCGCCGCTGCTCCCGCCGGACCCGTCGGCCGCCGGGTCCGGAGAGCCCGCTGCGGCGTCCGATCTGACCCAGGTACGCCGATCGGCGCTGCGGGAGACCGCCGACCTGCTCGCCGACACCGTCGCCGCCGGGGTACGCACGCTGGCCTTCGTCCGCTCCCGCCGGGGCGCCGAGGTGGTGGCGACAAGCGCCCGGCGCAGCCTCGACGAGGCGGTGCCGGGGCTCGGCGACCGGGTGGCCGCCTACCGGGCCGGCTACCTGCGCGAGGAGCGTCGCGAGCTGGAGCGGGCGCTGCTGCACGGCGAGCTGCTGGGGCTGGCCTCGACCAACGCTCTGGAGCTGGGAGTCGACCTGATCGGGCTGGACGCGGTCATGATCTGCGGCTATCCGGGCACTCGGGCGTCGCTGTGGCAGCAGGCTGGCCGGGCCGGACGCTCAGGTCAGGAGGCCCTCGCGGTACTGGTGGCCCGGGACGACCCGCTGGACACCTACCTGGTGCACCATCCGGAGGCGGTCTTCGGTGCGCCGGTGGAGGCGACCGTGCTCGACCCGGCCAACCCGTACGTGCTCGGCCCGCAGCTGGCCTGTGCGGCGGCGGAGGCTCCGTTGACCACGGCCGACCTGGAGCTTTTCGGTGACGGCGCCAAGGAGGCCGTGGCGGCGCTTGTCGAAGCGGGTGCGCTGCGCCAACGGCCGACCGGCTGGTACTGGCGGCACCGGGAACGGCCCGAGGTGGATCTGCGCGGCGAGGGCGGCGCCCCGGTCTGCGTGGTGGAGGCGGCGACCGGCCGGCTGCTCGGTACGGTCGACGGCGGCTCCGCGCACTTCCTGCTGCACACCGGCGCGGTCTACCTGCATCAGGGCGTGTCGTACGTGGTCGACTCCCTCGACCTGGACGACGGATGCGCGCTGGTGCGCCCCGAGGAGCCGGACTGGTCCACCCACGCCCGCGACGTCACCTCGCTGTCGGTGGTCTCGGTGCGTTCCTACGTCGACGCCGGACCGATCGGGCTCTTCCTCGGCGAGGTGGACGTCACCAGTCAGGTGGTCTCCTACCAGCGGCGACGGATCGCCACCGGCGAGGTGATCGACACTCGTCCGCTGGACCTGCCGGCGCGTGAGCTGCGTACCGTCGCGGTCTGGTTCACCCTCTCCCCCGAGTCGCTGATCGCCGCCGGGGTGGATCCGGCCGACGTGCCGGGGGCGTTGCACGCCGCCGAACATGCCGCGATCGGGCTGCTGCCGCTCGTCGCCACCTGCGACCGGTGGGACATCGGCGGGCTCTCCACAGCGGTGCACCCGGACACCGAGGCCCCGACCGTCTTCGTCTACGACGGCCATCCGGGGGGAGCGGGCTTCGCCGAGCGGGCCTACGGCATGGCGGCGTCCTGGCTACGGGCCACCCGTGACGCGATCGCCGAGTGCGGCTGCGAGGCCGGCTGCCCGTCCTGCGTACAGTCACCCAAGTGCGGCAACGGCAACAATCCGCTGTCCAAACCGGATGCGATCCGGGTGCTCGACGTGGTGCTCGCCAACCTGCCGGAATGACCGGGCCGGGTATGAAAACCGGGGCGGCCGGGCAATGATGGTGGGAGCGCTTCCATAGAGCGCCGTACTTGCCGTTCACCGTCCTTGCCAGCATGGAGGAGAGGCCGTGGCCGACACCATCGCCGAGACCGTCGACCTGCTCTACACCATCGACCAGGAGAAGCTCGACATCAACCAGCAGATCGCGCTGGGGACCGCGCTCGCCACCCTGGCCCAGGCCGAACGGCTGGATCAGATCAACGAACGTCTGCGCACCATCCATCTGCTGTTGACCACCATGACGCACCGGTCCGGCGTCGACGGCGTCCGCTGACGGCGGACCCTGGACGCAGCCGTTGTCCGACTGTGCGACACTCCGGCGCACCACAATCGAGGAGTTCTCATGCAGCTCGACAGCCTGCAGGCGCAGCAACAGTTCCACATCCGCCAACGAGTGCGGTTCATGGTCAACCAGTACGAGGTGCACAGCGTCGCGCCGGACGGTTCCGAGGGCGGGGTGTTGGCGTTCGCCCAGCAGAAGCGACTCGCCTTCAAGGAGCAGGTGACGATCTACACCGACGAGTCCAAGCAGCAGCCGCTGCTCGGCTTCAAGGCGCGCCAACGCCTCGACCTCGGTGCCACGTACGACGTCGCCGACGACGCCGGCAACCCGATCGGCCTGTTCCGGAAGGACTTCGCGCAGTCCCTGCTCCGCTCGACGTGGCACGTCGAGCAGGCCGGCCTACCCAACGTCACCGGTCAGGAGCGCAGCATGCCGGTGGCGCTGCTGCGCCGTTTCGTCGACTCGCTGTCCTGGTTGCCGTACCACTTTGACTTCGTCGCGGACGGCCAGCCCGTCTTCTCCGTGGTCAAGAAGTGGGGTCTGCGCGACCGGTACATCGTCGAAATCCAGCACCCGCAGATCGACCGCCGCCTGGTGATCGCCATGGCCGTCGCCCTCGACGCCCTCCAGGGCCGCTGACGCCGGTCCCGACCTGCGATCCACCTGGCCCCCGGGTCGGCCCGCTCGACCACCACGCCGAGCGAGCCGGCCCACCGGGACAGGTGGGGTCGCACTGTCAGGCGGCCGGGACAGCGCCAGGTTCGCGTCCGGCCGCCCGCGTCACGCCACGCAGCCACCGCACCGACCGCCATCTGCCGCTACCCGGTCAGCCGCGCAGCGGA
The DNA here is from genome assembly GCF_016863575.1 of Micromonospora sediminimaris. Taxonomy (NCBI): domain Bacteria; kingdom Bacillati; phylum Actinomycetota; class Actinomycetes; order Micromonosporales; family Micromonosporaceae; genus Micromonospora; species Micromonospora sediminimaris. The sequence continues at coordinate 98,724 of NZ_BOPD01000014.1, read as the reverse complement.
CCGGCCCGGCTGGTTGCCCTGGCGGACCGGGTCATCCCCGGCAAGGGGCTCACGATCACCTCAGCGGTGACCAGCACGTCCAGCCCATCGATCCGACACTGCACCATCCGGGCAGCGTTCGCGGCCACCAACTCTGCTGCCCGCGCGCACGTCACCGGCTCGTCCTGAAGGACCCGAGCCGCACCCGCGAGAGCGCCGAGATCGGCGGCCACCCGGGCCTGCTGTCGCGCCACCCGGGCCGCGCCCGCGCCCGCGCCGAAAAGACCCGCCACGACGAACAGCAGCCCCACGCCGAGCAGGCAGATCGTGGCGCCACCCCGCTCACCACCTCCGGTCGCCCGCCGGGTCAGCCAGCTCAGCTTCCACCCCAGCCAAAGCTGCCACCGGGCAGGACGGCGCAGCCGGCGGGTGTGAAGGCAGCGTCCGGGGGCGGTGCCGGCGGGGCGGGCTGCGACGACGCTCACGGTTGCGGCTCCGGCGCACCCGGTTCGACCGCGGCGACGACCGTCGCCACGACGTTGATCGTGGGCAGATCGGTACCGAGGGCGCGGACGGAGGCCCGGACCGTCGCCCGGACGTGCTCACCGTCCGACGCGACGACCACCTCCGCACCGGCCGGTGCGTGCCGGCTGCCGGCGGCGGTGCCCGGCTCTCCCCGAGAGGCGGCCAGCGCCGCCTCCCGGGCCGCATCCAGGCACGCCGCCTTGGTGCTCACCGCGTTGATCGTGGTCAGCCCGGTGAGTAGGAGCAGCACCAGCGCCGGCAGGCCGGCCGCCATCTCGGCCGTGAACGATCCCCGGTCGTGGCCGGCCGGCCGGCGCCCGGTCACTTCAGTGCCCGGTCGATGACGGCGGTCAGCGCGGACTGCACTCCGTCGGAGGTCAGCACCTTGAGCAGGACTCCGCCGAAGGCCACCGCGGCGAGCGTTCCGACCGCGTACTCCGCCGTGTTCATCCCGGCGTCCCCGCGAAGGCGGGCGAGGATTCTGCGCACGTGTTCGTCCTTTCTCGATGGATTCACAGCACGTCGCCAAGGACAGCGACGATCACCGGCACCAGACCGGCGAGAATGAAGGCGGGCAGGAAGCAGAGCCCCAGCGGCAACACGATCAGCACGCCCGAACGGCGAGCGGCCGCCTCAAGTGCGACGGCCCGGTCTGCCCTCAGGTCGTCGGCGAGCCGGGTGAGCGCCCCGGCCAGGGCAGCGCCACTGCTCGCCGAGCGGATCGCGGCCGTGGCCACGCGGTGCGCTCCCGGAACCGCCGCCAGATGTCCCCACGCCTCCTGGGGACCACCTCCGAGTTGCAGGGTCCGACCGACCCGGGCAAGTTGCCGGCCCAGCGGCCCGCCGAGCGCGTCAGCCACGGCGAGCAGCGAGCGTTCCACGGGTGCCCCGGCCCGCAGCGCCGCCGCCAACAGGTCAGCGGCGAGTGGTAGGTCGGCTGCGGCCCGCAGTCGGCGACGGCGTACGGCCGGCGGCTCGATCCGCCGGAGCAGCCGGTCGAGCAGCACCGCCGTGGGCAGTGCCGCCACCGTGCCGGCCCAGCCTTCGACCACTACCGCCACCACCAGCCCGGACAGCCCAGCGGTCAACCGGACCAGGTCAGGCCGCCACTGGCTCGAACCTCGTGACTCGGCTGCCGAAGCCTGCGCCGGGTGCTCGCCAGCTGACCCGTACCGCTGGACGGCCCCTGGCACCCGGCGTGACCTCGCCGGTCGGGGCATCGAAGGCCAGAACCGCTTACCTGTCCGGCTGGCCGTCACGTGGCTGGACAGCCGGCGCAACCGACGCCGGGGCCGGTACCGGCCGACCGCGAGCGCGGCGACCAGGGTTGCACCGGCCAGACCACAGGCGACCAGTGGCGTCCCGGACATCAGCTGTCTCCGGACGAGGTGACCGCGAGACGCTCCGCCCAGAGCAGCCCGATCACCTGAAGGCCCACGGCAGCGATCGCGCAAGCGCCGCCGACCGGGGTGTGCAGCAGCACCTGAAGTGGGTCCGCCCCGATTCCGTAGCCCAGGCCGATCCCGCCCAGCGGCAAGGCAGCCAGCAACCAGGCGGTGGCGCGGGCACCGGAAGCCTGGGCCGTGGCCGCAGCCAACCCTCGGTCCGTCGATCGGGCATCGGCCTCGATCCGCTCCACCAGATCGGCCAGCGGCGCTCCCGTACGCTCGGCCAGCCGTACCGCAGCCCCGGCCAGTCGCCCGAGGCGGTCTCCCGCCGAACCGGGCACGGCACTGTCGGAGAGACGCTGCTCGGGCCGGACCGGCTGGCCGACGTCGCTGACGGCCTCGTCCGGCTGGGTCAGTTGCGCCACACCTGCGACGGCACTGGGTGCCGAACTGGTAAGCACCCGCGCGGCCACCGGCACCGGCAGACCCACCCGCAGGTCCCCGGCCAGGGCACACAGTTGATCCAACCGCTCCCGGCGCTCCCGGTCGGCCCGGCCCACGGTTGCCCGACGGAGCAGCGCCCGCACACCAAGGGTGCAGTAACCGGCAAGCGCCGTCGCGGCCACCGGACCGGCGAGCAGCGCCCCGACCCCCGCACCAAGCAGGCAGGTCAGCACCAGGATGCGCCGCGGCGTCGCGAGCAGCGCCGGCGGTCGGCTCAGCCTCGGTGGGCGCTGGTCGGGCGGTTCACGGTGATCCGTCTGCTCGCGATGGTCGGCCGGCACCCGGTGCACGAGGCCCCCGGGGGCGATCTGGTCCTCGTCGAGCACCGCCGTGCCGAGCGGCCGTGTCGTCAGCTTCACGGCGGGGGTTGTTCTCCGTACGACCACACCGGGCACGCCACCAGGCCGATTCGGCCGCCGGCTGCCACGCGGCCCCGGCGGACGGGACGCGGCCGGTGCTGTCGGCGGCCCCGACGTGGGCCAGGCGATCGGGGAAGCAGCCGGCCTGACCGGGTGGACCACCAGCGAGGATGGCCGTGCCCCCGTCGTCGGCCACCCGACACCGGTCGGCTCCGGACTGCTCCGGGGCGGGCCCTGCCGCTCCTCACCGGCACGCCAACCGCCCGCCTCCCGCAGGGCAACGACCCAAGCGACCAGCGCATCGTCGGCTGCCTTCCCGCCGTCCCCGGACCGCCACGGAACACGCCGCCCACGCATCCGGTGGGCGAGTGCCAGCAGGACCGGCACCACCGACACCGCCCACCACCACGCGCCGCTCACGACGACACCGCCGACGCGGGCCACGGCTCGCACAGGATCGGCGGCACCGGCACATCGCGGTTGCGGATCAGCGTGCCGAGCGCCCGGGCCGCCAGACCGAGCCCTCGACTGCGGATCCACGCGGGAACGGCGGTGACCAGCCGGTCGGGCCCTTCCGGCAGCAGCAGGCAGATGGACTCCAGCACGCGGCCCTGCGGCGTACGGCGGATCTGAAACACCACCTGAAGCGCCGCCGCCACCTGGGCGTGCAGCGCCGGGCGTGGCAGCCCACCGAGCAGACCGAGGGCCTCCAGCCGGGCCGGCACGTCCGACGGGGTGTTGGCGTGCAGCGTCCCCGCCCCGCCCTCGTGCCCGGTGTTGAGGGCAGCCAGCAGGTCGACCACCTCCGCGCCCCGACACTCGCCGACCACCAGGCGATCCGGCCGCATCCGCAGCGCCTGCCGGACCAGCTCGCTCAGGCCGACCGCGCCCGATCCCTCCACGTTGGCCGTACGCGTTTGCAGACCCACCACGTGCGGGTGCACCGGCCGCAACTCGGAGGCGTCCTCGACCAGCACGATCCGCTCGGTGGTCGGCACGAGGCCGAGCAGGGTGTTCAACAGAGTTGTCTTGCCGGAGCCGGTTCCGCCGATCACCAGATAGGCGAGCCGGGCCGCCACCACGGCGGCCAGCACGGGTGCCACCGGCCGGGCCACCGCGCCCTGTGCGACCAGCTCGTCCAGCGTGAACGGCCGCTGCCGGAAGGTACGCAGGGACAGGTACGGCCCCTCGGTCGCCACCGGAGGTAGCACCGCATGCAGCCGCGTACCGTCGGCCAACCTGGCGTCGGCGCACGGCGAACCGTCATCCAGCCGGCGACCGGCCCCAGCCGCGAGCCGCTGCGCGAGTCGGCGGACGTCGTCCGGGGTGCCCACCGGCACCGGCACCTGGTGCAGCCCCTGCCCACGGTCGACCCACACCCGCGCCCCGTTGACAAGTACATCCGTCACCTCGGGGTCGGCCAGCAGCACGGCCAGCGGGCCCGCGCCCACCAGGTCGTCGCGCACCCGGTCGGCCATCCGCAGCAGGGCATTGTCACCGAGTACGGCGGCGTCGGGTTCGGCGCGCACCGCGGAAACGATCGCGGCCGGGGTGACCGGCGTGGTGGTGGCGGCGATCCGCTGCCGTACCCGGGCCGCGAGATTCTCCCCGGTCATGCCGCACCCGCCACGGGCTGGCCGGTGAGTTCGTTGACGATCCGCTGGCAGAGCTCGGCCAGGGGGCCGCGCCCACCGGCCGCCGGGGCTTCGCCCCGTTCCAGTCCCCGGCACAACCCCGGCTCAGGCCGTAGCGAACCAGCCAGTGGTAGACCGAGCGCTTTGGCGACCTCCGTGGCGCGCAGCCGGCCAGGAGCGGGACCCCGGACGATGACGGACAGGTCGGAACAGTGCGGCGCGACCGCGGTGACCACCCGGGCCGCTGCGGCGGTCGCCCGCAGTTCGGCGGGTACCACCACGAACGCCCGGTCGGCCGCCTGAAGTGCGGTCACCGCGGCGTCGTCCAGGTGGCGAGGCAGGTCGACGACCACGAAGTCCCGGCCCCGCCGGGCAGCATCCAGGGTGGCGGCCACCGCCTCGGCCGGCACGGCGATCAGGTCGCCACGATCCCAGGAAAGCACCACCAGATCGCCCCGGCTGGGCAACGATCGCACCAGGGCGGGCGCGTCGACCCGCCCGTCCGCCCCGGTCAGCGCCGGCCACCGCAGCCCTTCCATCTGTTCCCAGCCGAGCACCAGATCCAGGCCACCGCCGAGCGGATCGGCGTCGAGCAGGAGGGTACGCAGCCGTGCCCGAGCGGCGGTGACGGCGAGGCCACCGGCGAGAATGCTGGCACCGGCTCCGCCCCGGCCACCGACCAGCGCGACCATCCGGGCCGAGACGGTGACCGCGCCCTCGACGCCGCATTCGGCGAACCGGTCCACCAGCCACGGCTCGGCCGCCGGCAACACGGCGACGTGTTCGGCACCGAGCAGGTCGGCCACCTGCCAACCGGACTCGACGTCGCCGGCTCGTCCCACCAGGACCAGCCCGGGACGCCGGGGAAGCCGCGCCCGCAGGCAGGGCTGCGCCTGGTCGCTGCCGACGAGAACCAGCGGGGATGGCCGCCAGCGGGTGCGGGCGGCCGCCGGATCGGCGGCGACCTCCACCTCGACTCCGCCTGCGGCAGCGAGCCGGAGCAGGTCGTCGAGCAGGTCACCGTCCGAGGTGACGACCAGCGGCAGGCGCCGGTCCGGTGGGACGGAGGTACGGGATGGCATCGCGGCCTCCAAGCGGTCGGCGCGGGTTCACTGGGTCGAACCCTGCCGCCGCTGCCGCCCCGAGCGCCGCCCCTGCCGGCCGGCCTGTGGACAACGAACCGCTCTGTGGACAACGCCCACAAGGGGCGTTGATCTGTTATGGGGACGGGCCGCACATCGCGCCTATCTCGACCGTCGCCAACCGTGGCGGAACGTGACGCGCAACACGCATAATCGACGTCCTGTGCCGTCGGCAGAGAACGGCATCCCTCGCCGGATCGAGGTCATGACGCAGTCCCCAGATCACGAACATGCCCGTGTCGAGCCAAGGCTGCGGGTCGGCCCCTGGCTGTTCGACCCACGTTCCCGCGCCCGGCAGTTGGCGGCGCGCCCGGTTCCGCGGGCACTTCCGCCAGCGCCCGAGCCACCTGGCGGGCCGGCCGTTCCGCCCCCACCCATACGGTCAGCCGCCGTCTCCGTCGAACCTGCCCACCGCGCTCCCGGTCGCATGTCGCACCGGCTGGTGCTGGCCGGCCTCGCGGCCGCCACGCTCGGGCTCATGCTCACCGTGCTGTGGCCGGCGACCGAGCCACCGACGGTCGCGGCCCCCGATGTGCCGTCGGACTGGGTGCCTCCTCCTCCCGGCAGCCCCGGGTCCAACCTGGACGAAAATGCGTCCGCCGACGTGCCGTCGCCGTCGGCTGCGTCGTCCGTCGGTGGGGTCTCGTCCTCCCGACCGCAGCTCAGCCGCAGGGCGACGCCGGCTCCTTCGCCCAGCCGGCCCGACTCGTCGACCGTGCCCGCCACACCAAGCACCCGCCCGAACCCCTCACCGAGCCGGCCGGCGAAACCGCCATCGACCACTCGGCCGCCCCAGCCGGAGCACCTGACCCCGTTACCGGCATGGCGGGAGCGCGGGCTGCGATCGGTCAGCGGCGGCAGCGAAACCAGCATCGAGTTCGTCAACCATCGCTCGCGATCGGTGATCGTGTACTGGTTGGACCACCATGGGCAGCGCAGACAGTACGCCGTGCTGCACCCGAGCGAGTCATACCGGCAGCACACGTACGTCGGTCATCCCTGGGTGGTGACCGACCGACGAGGTCGCGCGCTGGTCTGCTTCGAACCGAAGCGCACACCCGCCCGCGCCGTGATCGGATGACCGGGATCTTTCCGGCCGTCCAACTGACCCGCTGCTTTCCCGAAGCCCACGGGTTCGTGCTGCTCGACCCCGCACGCTTGGACCAGCATCTCGGCGCAAACAGCACGGGACGCGACCTGCTGGAGCTGTTCAGTACCACCGAGGCCGGTGACACCGTCACCCGGGCGGGAATAGCGCTACCGCTGACGGGTGTGACTGCGGGGTACTACACCGTGCTGGTGCGACATGCCGTAGACCGTTCACCGTGGTCTACTGCGGCCGTCTCCTCGCCGGGCTGGATCCTGGGGTCGGTGACCGGCTCGCTGTTGCTCTGCGGCCTCGGCCACCTCCGCCACTGGACGCCCGATCATTCGGAACACCGCCGCGTGGCAGTGCCACCCGGCTGGTACGAAATTGAAGTCCGAGCACACCCACACGCCGAGGGGTCCGACGACGGCACGTACGAGTTCGTGCTGACCCCCACCCCGACCCAACCCGCCTTCCGCGCCGATCCGACCCGACAGCTCGCGATCCTCTGACGCACGATCGGCCGGCCGAACCCAAGCCCGAGAGCAAACGACCGGGTAGCTAAGGAGCATCCTCGGGCGGAACGACCGCGCCTTGCACGTCGACCCCTCGGGCGGCACCGCTACCGGAGCACTCACGGCGCAAAGGGACGACCCCCGTCGGGGGGAGACGGGGGTCGTCGGAGGTTCGGCTCCGGGGGGGTCGAGCCGAACCCGCTCAGCGGTCACGGGGGGTGCAACCGCCGAGGGTCTGCGGGTGTACGAGATATGAATGCTCGTGCTGCGAACAAGTCTGCCTGAGCGGACCTGTGTACGTCGAGTGGTGTAGCCTCCACTCCCTGCGAAATCCTGTTCGCAGCGTGTGACCGCGGTCACTGTTCGCAGGCGGGTGGGGGTGGGCCCGCAGGTCCGAGTGCACTTCAGCCCCCGGGCACCCGCCGACCATAGACCATCGGGCTAGACTTTCGCGCCGTGGGCCGAAGTGCCGCTTTCTTCGATCTGGACAAGACCGTCATCGCCAAGTCGAGCGCCTTGGCGTTCGGCAGGCCGTTCTACCGGGACGGCCTGATCACTCGGCGTGACGTGGTCAAGTCGGCGTACGCGCAGCTGATGTTCCGGCTGGGCGGCACCGACGAGCAGACCATGGCCCGGACCCGCGACTATCTCGCCACGCTCTGCAAGGGGTGGCCGGTGGAGCAGGTCCGTCAGATCGTCGCGGAGACGCTGCACGAGCTGATCAACCCTTATGTGTACGCGGAGGCCGCTGCGCTGATCGAGGAGCATCAGGCCGCCGGTCGGGACGTGGTGCTGGTCTCCGCCTCGGGCGAGGAGATGGTGCGCCCCATCGGTGCGTTGCTCGGGGTGACCGACGTGATCGCCACCCGGATGGGCGTGGTCGACGGTCGGTACAGCGGCGAGGTCGAGTTCTACGCCGCCGGTCCCAGCAAGGTCGAGGCGGTAAGCGAACTCGCCACCGCCCGCGGCTACGACCTGGCCGACTCGTACGCCTATTCCGACTCGTACAGCGATCGTCCACTGCTGGAGTGCGTGGGTCATCCGTCGGTGGTCAACCCGGACCGGCAGCTACGCCGCCTGGCGGTCGAGAACGCCTGGCCGGTGCTTGAGTTCCGGCACCCGGTACCACTGGGCCGGCGACTGCGCGAGCGGCCCGCCGTTCCGGTCGCCGCGGCGGCGCTCGGCGTCGGCGTCGGGGTGGCGATCGGTATCGCCTGGTACGGCCGGCACCGCCGCACCCGTGCCGCCGCCTCGCCTGCCTGACCTGGTCGCAGAGGCACCGCCGCAGGCGGATTCGGTCGCCGCTCCACCGCAGGCCCGGCCCGTCGGCGCCAATCGGACGAGCAGCCGGTACCGGTCAGGCGGCCAGGATCTCGTCGCCGATCGCGGTGAGCTGGTCGGCGCCCACCTCGACGGCGGACATGTAGTGGCGGAGCCAGGAACGCAGGCCGTCCGGGGTGCCGGTGGCGAAGGCGCCGGCCGCACCGACGTACTCCGGCTCGCGTTCCCGGTGCCCGACATCGACGGCGAGCAGGCCACGGGGGTCGAATCCGGTGGAGAGCAACACGAGACGGGCCGCGCCCCGGGCCACCACGCCCGACGGGCCGGCGAAGGGCCGCAGGTTGAGCAGTTCACCGTGCACGACGGCGGCCAGCACCAGTGGGGTGACCTGGGTGCCGCCGGCCACCAGCGTGGCCAGGGCGTCTAGCCGGGCGGCGACCACCGGGTCGTTGACCGGGCGGCCCAGCTCGGCCTCGGTGACCACCTCGCGGGCGGCGAGCACGTGCAGCTTCGCCAACGCCTGCCGGGGCGCCTTCGGCCAGAGTTCACTGAGCCCGGGCAGGGTGCCGGCCACCCGCAGCGCACCCTGGAGCACCGGTTCGGTGACGGTGCCGGCGCGTACCGTCTCCCGCTCGTGGTGGTGGCCCTCCAGCCCGGCGCTGGCCACCGCGGAGCGCAGGCTCACCTCGGCGGCGACCTGGCCGCCGTGGCGCCGCAGCGCCCGGTGGCCCAGTGCCCGGTCGAACCGGTCGCGGGCACGTTCCACGGCGGCGGCGATGTCGGCGAGGTCGAGCAGCGGCGCGAGCGGATCGGCGGTCACCCCGACACGTTAGCGACGATGCCGACGGCACCGGGCGGGAGTCACCGGCAACGCGATCCCCGCCACCCACCCGACCCGGCAGGGACCACCCGCCCGACCGGGGCCGCGCCGGGGGGCCGCGCCGGGAGGGGCCGCAGTCGCGACATGCGGCATGTCGGGCTCTCACGTCGACGGGAAGGCCCGACATGCCGCAACCCGCGACAGCGACATGCCGCCACCCGGGACAGCGACATGCCGCAGCCCGGGACAGCGACGGATCTGCCCTGCACCTCGGCGCGTGGGAGGGGCCGTTGAGCGACGGGCGCGTCGGGGATCGGTCGCCTCGCTCGGCCGCCGCGACTAACCTGCCCGGGAGAGACCCAGGTCACCCGAGCAACGAGGAGTCACCGCATGAGCGAGCGGCAGCGAGCGAATCATCAATGCAGCGCGCTGGTGCCTCAGGGCGGCACGAAGCGAAGCGGAGTGCCGGCATGAGCGAGGCATTGGCCAACCTGCTGAACGAGACGCGCCAGTTCCCGCCGCCGGCCGAACTCGCCGCTGACGCCAACGTCACCGCGGACGCGTACGCCGAGGCGGAGGCCGACCGGCTCGCCTTCTGGGAGCGTCAGGCGGCCCGGCTGGCCTGGACCAAGCAGTGGGACCAGGTGCTGGACTGGTCCCGGCCGCCGTTCGCGAAGTGGTTCGTGGGCGGGCAGTTGAACGTGGCCTACAACTGTCTCGACCGGCACGTGGAGGCCGGCCGGGGCGACAAGGTGGCGATCCACTGGGAGGGCGAGCCCGGCGACAGCCGCACGATCACCTACGCCGACCTGCACAGGATGACCTGCCAGGCGGCGAACGCGCTCACCGACCTCGGGGTGACGGCCGGTGACCGGGTGGCGATCTACCTGCCGATGATCCCGGAGGCCGCGGTCGCGATGCTGGCCTGCGCCCGGATCGGCGCCACGCACAGCGTGGTCTTCGGCGGCTTCTCCGCGGACGCGCTCACCAACCGGATCCAGGACGCCTCGGCGAAGGTGGTCATCACCGCCGACGGCGGGTATCGGCGCGGCAAGCCCTCCGCGCTCAAGCCGACAGTCGACGAGGCGGTGGCGAACTGCCCGTCGGTCGAACACGTCCTGGTGGTCCGGCGTACCGGCGAGGACGTCGGCTGGTCCGAGCGGGACCACTGGTGGCACGAGACGGTGGAGCAGGCGCCGGCCGAGCATACCGCGCAGTCGTTCGACTCCGAGCACCCGCTGTTCATCCTCTACACCAGCGGCACCACCGCCCGCCCGAAGGGCATCCTGCACACCACCGGCGGTTACCTGACCCAGGCGGCATACACCTCGTACGCGGTCTTCGACCTGAAGCCGGACTCCGACGTCTACTGGTGCACGGCGGACATCGGCTGGGTGACAGGTCACTCCTACATCGTCTACGGCCCGCTCTCCAACGGCGCGACCCAGGTGATGTACGAGGGCACCCCGGACACCCCGCACAAGGGCCGTTTCTGGGAGATCGTCGACCGGTACCGGGTGACCATCCTGTACACCGCGCCGACGTTGATCCGCACCATGATGAAGTGGGGTGAGGAGATCCCGGCCGAGTACAACCTCTCCTCGCTGCGGCTGCTCGGTAGCGTCGGCGAGCCGATCAACCCCGAGGCCTGGATGTGGTACAGGCAGCACGTGGGGCACGGTGAGCTGCCCATCGTGGACACCTGGTGGCAGACCGAGACCGGCAGCATGATGATCTCGCCGTTGCCGGGCGTGACCGCCGCCAAGCCCGGCTCGGCGATGACTCCGCTGCCGGGCGTCGTCGCGGACGTGGTGGACGACCAGGGCCAGTCGGTGCCCAACGGCGGCGGTGGTTACCTGGTGCTGCGCGAGCCGTGGCCGTCGATGCTGCGCACCATCTGGGGCGACGACAACCGGTTCATCGAGACGTACTGGTCGCGGTTCGGCGCCGGTGCCAGTGGCGACGCCAACGACCCGTGGATCTACTTCGCCGGTGACGGTGCGAAGAAGGACGACGACGGCCACGTCTGGCTGCTCGGCCGGGTCGACGACGTGATGCTGGTGTCGGGGCACAACATCTCCACCACGGAGGTGGAGTCGGCGCTGGTCTCGCACCCGTCGGTGGCGGAGGCGGCGGTGGTCGGCGCGACCGACCCGACCACCGGGCAGGCGATCGTCGCGTTCGCCATCCCCCGGGGCAGCACCGAGATCTCCGGCGAGGCCGGCGAGCAGCTCATCGCCGAGCTGCGCAACCACGTGGCGAAGACGCTCGGCCCGATCGCCAAGCCCCGGCAGATCATGCTGGTGCCGGAGTTGCCGAAGACCCGCTCCGGCAAGATCATGCGGCGGTTGCTGCGGGACGTGGCGGAGAACCGCTCGCTGGGCGACGTGACCACGTTGCAGGATTCGTCGGTGATGGACCTGATCGCCTCCGGCATGAGCGGCGGCAAGTCCGACGAGGACTGACGACAGGCGTACGACCCGAAGGGTGGCGGTCCGGCATCGGGCCGCCACCCTTCGTCATGTCGCGGTACGCCGCAACCGGATCGGGATGTGACAGTGAAAACGCCTGCCAACAAAAAGGTGCAACAAATTTTGGCCACAACTCTTCTCACCAGCCCCAGGAGTGCCTAGGTTCACCACTGGCCCCATTCACGGGGGCCATTTTCACCGACCCGCAACCCCCGACGGGTCGGTTCCCTCAATCCGGAGGTACCACGTGCGGAAAGTCGCAGTGGGTCTGCTCGGGCTCTCGTTGACGGCGACAGGACTGACGGTCGGCTCATCCGCCGCCGCAGCCGCGCCGCAGCCGGAGACCCCGGCGGCCGCCCCGTCCATCGCGGAGCCCGCCCACGCCGAACACGACCTACCGAACCCGCTGGAGGCCAAGCGCCGCGCCCTGCGTCAGGAGGGCCTCAGCGAGGTGCTGTCGGGCCGAGCCAAGGCCGAACGGATCAACGGCAGCACAGTGGTCAAGGTCGGCGAGCGGGCGGCCCGTGGCGGTGAGGCCGGTCGCAACGCCAAGGCCACCAAGCGCGGCCGGGGCCCCACCGAGAAGCAGTACGTCGAGCTGTCCCGGGAGAAGACCGACCAGATCTTCGTGATCCTCGCCGAGTTCGGCAACGACCGGCACCCGGACTACCCGGACCAGGACACCGACCCGGAGATCCCCGGGCCGACGAAGTTCGACGGGCCACTGCACAACGAGATCCCCGAGCCGGACCGGTCGGTGGACAACTCCACCGTCTGGCAGGCGGACTACGACGCCGACCACTACCGGAAGCTCTACTTCGGCACCGAGCCCGGTGACGAGTCGGTGAAGCAGTACTACGAGGCCCAGTCCTCGGGCCGGTACAGCGTCGACGGCGTGGTCACCGACTGGGTCAAGGTCCAGTACAACGAGGCTCGATACGGCCGCTCCAGCGGCTACCCGTGCGACGGGATCGTCTGCAACAACGTCTGGGCGCTGGTGCGCGACGCCGCCAACCAGTGGGTCGGCGACCAGAAGGCCGCCGGGCGGACCGACGAGGAGATCGCCGCCGACGTGCGGGCGATGGACGAGTGGGACCGCTACGACCACGACGGTGACGGCGACTTCAACGAGCCGGACGGCTACATCGACCACTTCCAGATCGTGCACGCCGGTGGCGACATGGCCGACGGCGACCCGATCCAGGGCGAGGACGCCATCTGGAGCCACCGCTGGTACGCGTACGCCTCCGACCAGGGCCGCACCGGGCCGTCGAACTTCCCGGCGGGCGGTACCCAGATCGGCGACACCGGCGTCTGGATCGGTGACTACACCATCCAGCCGGAGAACGGCGGTCGCAGCGTCTTCTACCACGAGTACGCCCACGACCTCGGCCTGCCGGACGACTACAACGTCATCAGCGGCGGCGACAACAACAACGAGCACTGGACGCTGATGGCCCAGAGCCGGCTCGGCGCCAAGAACGACGGCGGCATCGGCGAGCGCGGCGGCGACCTCGGCGCCTGGAACAAGCTCCAGCTCGGCTGGCTCGACTACGAGGTGATCGTGGCCGGGCAGAAGCGGACGCTGACCCTGGGCCCGCAGGAGTACAACACCAAGGAGGCCCAGGCCGCCGTGGTGGTGCTGCCCGAGCGGGAGTACACCTTCGACAACGGCGCGCCGTTCGAGGGTGAGAAGCAGTTCTTCTCCGGCAACGCGGACGACCTCAACAGCACCATGACCCGGACGTTCGACCTGACCGGGAAGTCGTCGGCGACCCTGTCGATGAAGGGCCGTTACAGCATCGAGGCGGACTACGACTACCTCTTCTTCGAGACCTCGGTCGACGGTGGACAGACCTGGACGTCGCAGCCCGGCACTGTCGACGGCGAGCCGCTGAAGGAGATCTCCCCCGGCCGCTTCGCGCTGGACGGCAGTTCCGACGACGAGTGGGTCGACATCGCGATCCCGCTGGACCAGGTGGCGGGGAACAGCGTCGGATTCCGGTTGCGCTACCAGACCGACGGCGGTGTCTCCGAGGGCGGCTTCTTCGGTGACGCGGTGACGCTGACCGCCGACGGCGAGACCGTCTTCACCGACGGTGCGGAGTCCGACGCGGGCGGCTGGACGTTGGCCGGCGGGTTCGAGGTGGTTGAGGCAACGTACACGCGGAGCTTCGCGAACTACTACATCGCCGGCACCCGGCAGTACATCTCGTACGACAGGTACCTCAAGACCGGCCCGTACTTCTTCGGGTACGACAACAGCAAGCCGGACTACGTGGACCACTACGCGTACCAGGAGGGGCTGCTGATCTCGTACTGGAACACCCGATGGGCGGACAACGACACGTTCGCGCACCCGGGCGAGGGCCGGAACATGATCATTGATGCCCATCCGCGGCCGATCTACAACCTGACCGGGCAGCCCTGGCGGGCCCGCATCCAGGTCTACGACGCGCCGTTCAGCCTCAAGAAGGCGGACTCGTTCACGCTGCACCTGAACAGCCAGCCGCAGTACATCCGTGGGCAGGCCGCGCAGCCGCTGTTCGACGACACCAAGAAGTACTGGTTCCCGGAGCTGCCGAACCACGGCGTGAAGCTCCCGGCCACCGGCACCAAGATCAAGGTGCTGGAGCAAAAGGGGATCTACACCAAGGTCCGCTTCTCCTGATCCGCTGGACCGATGACGTGCTGCCCCGGGCGGACCACCCGCCCGGGGCAGCACGCTTCTCGGCACCGGCCCCGACCGGCAGGGAACCGCCGCGAGCCTGCTCACGTCGTACCTTGGTGCCCACCATCAACCGCATCCGAGTGCCGGCAGCCTGTCTCGCCATGCTGCTGGCCCTGGCCGGTTGCGGCGAGTCGGACGGAGGCACCGTGACCGCCGACCAGGGCCCCACCGCAACCGGCAGCTCACCGGCCGGCAGCCCCGACCGCCCGGCCGGCGATGCCAGCGCGCAGCCTCCCGTCGGGCGTACCGGCAGCCCCCCGTCACCCACCGAACCGCCGCTGATCGGCACCCCGACGGCACCGCCGCGCCATCCCACCGAGCTGCGCAAGTCAAACGTCCTGGCCGGCCGGCTCAGCCGGGGCGGCAGCGGCCCCTGCTACACGCTTGTCACCGACGACGGCCGGGAGTACGCGTTGCACGGCACCGACAAGGGCACCTTCGCCACCGGAACCTGGGTACGGGTGACCACCGCTCCGGCCGCGGCCGAGGTGGACTGCGGCCCGGGGATCCCGCTCAGCATCCTCAAGATGAGCCCGGTCGGTTGACCGTCCGCGCCGTTCGCTCGGACCGACCGGGCATCCACGCCGACGGCACGAACCGGCGGACGTACCGACAACGCCGCCGGTCGTCGCCGGGGCCCGTCGCAGCCCGGTGATGATCGACAGGACGGGGCCCTAGGCTGTCGGACATGACCGAGCAGCGTGACGAGGCCGTCGACGAGTCCTGCGTACTCACCGAGGGGCCGTGGACGCACCGGTTCGTGGGCGCCAACGGCAGCCGCTTCCACGTCGTGGAGGCCGGCACCGGGCCGATGGTGCTCTTCCTGCACGGCTTTCCCGAACACTGGTGGGCCTGGCACCGGATGCTGCCGGCGGTCGCCGACGCCGGATTCCGCGCCGTCGCCATGGATCTGCGGGGCTACGGCGCCAGCGACAAACCACCCCGGGGGTACGACGGTTACACCCTCGCGGCCGACGTCGCCGGGCTGATCCGGGCGCTGGGCGAGCGCTCGGCCACCCTGGTCGGCACCGGCGCCGGCGGCATGATCGCCTGGACCGCGGCGTCGTTCCACCCCAACCTGGTACGCCGCCTGGTGGTGCTCGGCGCCCCGCACCCACTGCGGCTGCGGGCCGCCATCTTCGCCGATCCACGCGGTCAGTTCGCCGCGTCGACCCCCGCGCTGAGGTTCCAGCTGCCCCGGTACGAACACCTCCTCACCCGCGACAACGGCCGCGCGGTGGAGGAGATGCTGCGCCGCTGGGGCGGCCACCGCTGGGTCACCGGCCCGGACTTCGCCGACTACGCGCGGCGCTACCGGGAAGCCATGCGGATCCCGCAAGCTGCCTTCTGCGCGCTGGAGGGCTACCGGTGGGCGTTCCGATCGGTACTGCGGCTGCACGGCTACCGGTTCGTGAAGCTGATGCAACGACCGATTACCGCTCCCACGCTGCAACTGCACGGCGCGCGGGACGTGGCCTCGTTGCCGCGTACCGCCCAGGGCTCCGGGCGCTACGTCAGCGCACCGTACGAGTGGCGACTGCTCGACGAGGTCGGGCACTTCCCCCACCTGGAGGCACCGGAACTGGTGCTCGGCGAGATCCTGCGCTGGGCGAAGTCCTGACCCGCGCGGACGCCCTCAGACCCGCTGCTCGCGTACGTCGGTGACCTCGCCGACGGGAGCCCAGCCCTGGTAGACGCCGAAGTCGAACGCCTCCAACCGCATCGCCTGCGCCACCGGCCAGCGTCCGCCGGTGTACTCGACTCGCAGCCAACCGTCGTGCTCGGCCAGCACGATGAACGGCTGCCCCTTCCAGGTGCAGGTGGTGCGGACGTACGCCAGTTCCTCGATCTCGTTGGCCGGCACGACCCGGACGTGCCGGCCGGGGCGCACCTCGGTGAAACCCTCGGTCGCCTCCGGCTGGTACAGCCGAACCTCGCCGCCGTCCGGGCTGGCCTGGAACTCCCGCCCACGCCAGCGCGCCACGTAGCCGTCGCGCATCACCGCTCGCCGACCTCCTGCCAGGAGAGCGTGTCGGCGTCGAGCACGGCGATCAGCCGCTCGGCACCCGAGGCATCGATGCACACCAGTTGGGCACCGTGCGGTAGCCGGACGCTGTCCACCTTGAACTCGGCAAGCACCTCACTGCCGGAGCCGGGGGCGAAGCCGTTGCCCCGGAACGGGGGCCGTTCGATCACCCAACCCTCCATCGCCCGCATGGCCGCCTCGTTCTGCCCGCCGTAGGGGATGCGGTACAGGCTCGGCCGGTACGCGGGCCACCGGAGCACGTAGATCTGTTCGGCGTCCGCTGCGAAGGGCGACTCGGGATGGTTGAGGCCGAGCGCCTGGTAAAGGGCGGTCGGGGTGGTGAGGTGCGCCAACTCGCTCGCCCGGTGGACGAATCCGGAAACCCGGTCGTAGCCCCGTTCCAGGTAGTAGCCGAGCTGGCTCGGGGCGATCGCCTTCTGCATCACGATCGGCCGGGCCAGGTCACCCGAGGGGGCCGCCTGCCGTGGACTGCTCGCCGGTGCGGGGGCCTCGACGGTCGGCTCGGGCTCGCCCTCAGCGTCGTCGCCGAGGCCGAGTTCGGCCGCCCAGTTGGCCAGCCCGACGATCTGCTCACCGGGCAGCTTCGCGCCCACCGGAGTGCCGGGGTTGACCGCGAACGACCACGAAGGGTCGGGCCACCTCCGGATCAACTGGACGAAGCGGACCTGGACCGTCTCGGCCGCCGGATCGGTGTGGTCGGCGAGGCGCTGCGGAGAGGTGTAGGCCACCACGAAGGTCTGCCCGTCCAACTGCACGGCCGGCCAGACGAAACCCGGGTCGCCGGGGCGGCTACCAGGGGCGGAGTCGGCCGCGACCGGCATGAGGACCCGGGCCAGCAGGAGCGTGGAGAGGAAGGTGTCGGTGCTGCCGGCCTCGGCGGCGGCGTACAGGTCGTCCTCCACCTCGTTGGCGGGCCGGAAGGGCGGACCGACGACGGGCGCGGTGACCGGGCCGGACGCGGGGTCGGGAACCGGGGGTTCGGCAGCCGCGGGCGCTTCCGTGGCCGGCGCGGTTGACGCGGGTGCCGGAGTGTGCGACGCCGCTGACGGCGGTGCGGACACCGGGGTGAACAGCGAGGGCGTCTCCGTGACCGGGGCGGCCGCCGGGTGGGCGTCGGCCGGTGGTGCCGCAGCAGCGTCGGCGTCCGTCCGGGCCTGGCTGGGCGGTGCCGGGGCGGCCGTCGGAGCGGCGGTCGCCGGTTCGGGCGTAACCGCCCGCCCCGGCACGGTCGGATCGGGCGTCACCGCCCGGACCGGAACGGTCGGCTCGGGCGTCGCTGTCGGCGCGGCCACGGTCGGCTCGGCTCCCGACACTGTCGGCTCCGGGCGGGGCGTCGGGAAGCGTACCGTCGGCTCCGGCTCGACGGCTGTCGGCTCCGGTGCCGGCACGGGCGGGGTCGCCACCTCGGTGTCTTCAGGTGCCGGACGAGCGGACGGTGTCTCCGCCTGGGGCACGGGCCCGCTGCCGCCGTGCGGTGCCCCGCCGGTCTGACCCGGCCGACCGTCGGTCGAGGTGAGGTCCCGAGCCTCGATGATGGTGCCTTCTATGACGATCGGAGTGAATCCGCGGCGCGGCGCGGGCGGCGCGGAGATCGGCTCGGCCGCCGAGGTCGGCTCTTCCTCGACCGGCTGGCGCTGGGGCAGCGCCTGGGTCGGGTCACCGCCGCCGGCGGTCGGGTCACCGCCGCCCGGTGCCGCCCAGCCTGCGGGAGTGCTCACCCGCAGCGGCCGGACCGGCCCGTCGGGCGGCGGCAGCGGTTGGGTCGCCTCCTCGTTCGGTACGGGTTGCGGCCGGGCGGTGGCCTGGTCGTTCTCGCTGAACACGAAGGCACGGGTCGGCCCCTCGGAGGTTGGCTCGCCGGCTGATCCGCGCCGGGGAAACGGCTGACCGCCCCGAAACCGGGACGGTGGCGCGGCCCGCTCGGCAAGGCGGTCACCGCGATGCGTCGAGCGACCGTTCGCGGGCTCGAAGAAGGAACGCTGGGCCGGCGGCTCGGAACCGGCCGGACGTCCGTTGCTGGGCGTTCCGGGCCGCTCCGGCGCCACGGGCCATCCCGGCCCGGCGGAGGTCGGCTCCTCGTTCCGGCCCGGCGACGGCCGCCGCGGCGGCATGCCGTCTCTGCTGGGGCCATCCGGCCGGACACCGCCGAGATCACCGGGCAGCCGGGGGCCGCCCGCACCGGCACGGCCCGTCCCGCTGCTGTCCGGCCGGGCCGGGCGGGGCGGGGCAGGTGCCCGCTCGGCGGGCTCCGGTCGGTGCGGACCGGCGACCGTGCCCGACGCCACCGACGGCACCTCGGGAACATGGAAGGCCGCCGGCACCACCGGCGGCGCCGGGGAGAGCTGTGTCGGCCGGACCGGGCCCGGTTGTCGCGGTGGGGACGGCGGGTTCGGCGGTGCCGGAGGGGGTGCCGCCGAGGCGGCGTCGCGAGCCCGATTCAGCGCCTCCACCCGTTCCAACCGGGCGCGAGCGCCCACCGTACGGCCGGGTAGCCGGACGTCACCGCGGGAGAGCTGAGAGACGTACCAGGCGGGCAGGTAGCCCTCGATGGGCAGGCCCGGGTTCACCGCCAACCACCACTCGTGGTTCGGCCAGCTCGCGGCGAGTTCGGCGTAGCCGGTGCGTCGGCTGGGGCCGGCGTGCTCACCGAGACAGGCCCGCATCGCCTTGGTTGAGGTGAACGCCAGCACGTGCGTCCGGCCGCCGGTCGTCCAGGTGCCCCAGCCCACCGGTGTGTGCCCTGCGGCCGCCTGGGCGGAGACCGGCAGCAGCAGCTCGACACCGGACAGGATGCGGAAGTAAAGCTGCTGGTCATTGCCGTGCAGCGCGTCGCGCATCGCCGCCTCGGCCCCGGTGGCCGGCTCCCAGTCGGTCACGGCCACCCCTCCTCCCGGGCACAGGCCATAGGTATCGGGTACAACCTACAAGGTGATCACAAGATCACAATGCCAGGCTGGCGCTGGCCCGCCCGGTTCACCAGCTACCGATAACATCCCGTTCCGGTGTCGACACGATACGGAGGCGGTCGATGTACCGGGTACCCGGGGCGCGGTGGCACCGGCGGGGTGCTCGGCGCCTGCCGTACCTGCTCCTGGCGGGACTGGTCGCTGCCCTGCTGGCCGGCCCGATGACGCCGGGCGCGGTGACGCCGGCCCGCGCCGCGCCGGGATGTGCGTCGCCACCGGCACCGGCCAGGCCGGTCGCCGCGACCCCGTGGGCCCAGCAACGGTACGCCCCGGAGCGCCTCGCCCGGCTGGCCACCGGAGCCGGAGTGATCGTGGCGGTGGTCGATTCGGGCGTGGACCTACGGCATCCCCAACTGGCCGGGCGGGTGCTCGCCGGCACCGACCTGCTCGATGCCGGCGGCGACGGTGGCCTCGACTGTGTCGGTCACGGCACCGGCGTGGCGAGCATCATCGCCGCCACACCACGTGACGGGACCAGCTTCCGTGGGCTGGCACCGGAGGCCCGGATCCTGCCGGTCCGGGTCAGTGAGCAGCAGGTGGTGGACGGGCGCGGGACGGGCCGCACGGCAGCGCCCGGCGACCTCGGCCGGGCCATCCGCTGGGCGGTCGACCAGGGTGCCACCGTGGTCAACCTCTCCGTGGTGCTCTACGCCGACCATCCCACGGTCCGCGCGGCGGTCGGGTACGCGCTCAGCCGGGACGTGGTCGTGGTGGTCGCCGCCGGCAACCTGTCCGATGGCGGCGAACGCCGCCCGTATCCGGCCATGTATGACGGGGTACTCGGAGTCGGTGCAATCGGCGTGGACGGGGCGCGGGCCGACTTCTCGCAGACCGGCGACCACGTGGATCTCGTCGCTCCCGGTGTCGATGTGCTTATCGCCGCCCCCGGACGCGGTCACCGCAGCGCCGACGGAACCAGCTACGCGGTGCCCTTCGTCGCCGCCACCGCCGCCCTGCTGCGCCAGTACCGCCCGGACCTCAGCGCGGTCGAGGTGGCTCGGCGGATCATCGCCACCGCCGATCCGGCACCCGGCGACGGGTACGGCGCGGGGGTGCTCAATCCGTACCGGGCGGTGACCGAGGCCGGATCGGTGCCGGGGCACGCGCGGCCGGTGGCCGGACTGGCCGAGGATCGGCCCGATCCGACGTTGCTGGCGCGGCAGGACCGTCGGAACGACGCATGGCGCCGCGCACTGCTGCTTGCCGGGGTGGGGGTGCCGATGGTGGCTGCCGTCGTGCTGGCCGCGGCGGTGTTGCCCCGGGGGGCACGCCGACGATGGCGTCCGGCCCACCATGACCACGACGCGGGGTGACGCCGAGCCGCGCCACCCCGCGATCGGTGCGGAGCGGTTCACTGGAAGAGGCTGGTGTTCCGCTTCTCGGTGTCGAGATAGTCGGCCGCGGACTCGTCCACCGCGAGCTTGATGTCGCGCAGCATCACCTGGAGATCCTGCGAGGCGTTACGCCACCGAGCCTGCCGCTGTTCGTAGGCCTGCTGGGCCGCGCCGGACCAGCTGGCGACCAGTGGCGCCGCGTCGCGCTCCAACTGGCCGAGTTGGGCGTCCAGTGTGTTCAACGCCCGTTGGATGTCCGCGCTGGCCTGTTGCAGCGCAGCGAAATTGACGACCAGCACACCGTGCTCCATCGGATTCTTCTCCCTGGGTCGTGGGCTAGAGCGGCAGTTGGATGCCGCCTCGGTTGGTGGCGGTCACCCGGGCGGCCGCCTCGGCGTCCGACGCGTCGTACCGCGTACCGGCGGCACGGATCGCACCCGCCGTCTCCCGCAGCGCCTGTTGCAACCCGGCCTGGTCCTCCGCCCACTTCCGTTTGACCTGCTCGAACGACCGGCCACCAGCCCCGCGCCAGGCCTGCTGGAGGATCTCCAGCTGAACCAGCAGTCCACTGAGCATCGACTGCAACGACTGGTCGGTCTGCTCGAACTTCGCCGCGGTCTGCTGCATCACCGCGGCCTCTGCCTGGGTCTGGGACACCTTGGACGTCACCTCGTCTCCTCGATCGTGGCTGGCCCGACGGCGGAAACGCACCACCCACGACGCCGGAGGGGGAGCACGACGCGGGATGGGCCAACGAGAACTCGTCGCTGAGAGTAGCGACACGATCGCGGTTCTGCTACCCCGGCGCGTTCCCCTGTGGACAACGCGATCGCCCGCCGGTAATTACGATGGGCGGTGACAATATCGCGATGGGTGACCGGTTTCGGGGGAGGTGTGGTGGCGGTGACACTCACTCCCACCCACCCGGATGCGGCCGTCCTCCGTCGCCCGGACGATCCGCCTGCCGGCCCCGGGCCTCGGTTCCGCCCCACCGGAGCACGGCGACGCACCGGCCGGCGGAGGCGGGCGGCACGGCTTCGGTCGGGGCAGATCGTCGCGACCCAGGTGGTGGCGGCGACGATCGTCGCCGTACCGGGCCGGGGTTCCCTGGCGACGGTTGCCACGACACTGGTGGCGGCCGCGCTGCTCGCCGTGACGTGGTGCCGGGTTCGCCGGCGGTGGTTGCACGAGTGGCTTGTCATCGGCGTCGGCTATCTGGCCCGACGGCGGGCGACCAGAGCCCGTTCCGGTCCGACCGAGCTGCTCGGCCTGGTGGACCCGCACGCCGTGATCCGTCCCGTCGAGCTGGGCGACGGTACGGTCGCGGTGTTGGACGACCCGGCCGGCCTGGTGGCGCTGTTGGAGATCGGCGACCCGGCCGACCTGCTCGGTGACGGCGAACTGGCACTACCGTCACCCGCGTCGCTGCTCCCGGTCGAGACCGACCAGGCACCACCCGTACGCGTACAGCTCCTCCTGACCGGCACGCCGGCACCGGCGGTCGGTGCCGGGGGCGGCGCGGCGGCCGTCTCCTACCGTCAGCTCACCGACGGGCAGCTGGCCGGCCGGGAGCGGGCGGTGCTGGCGGTGCGGGTGTCGCGGACGCGGGGCTGGCCGGAGGAGGCGCTGCGGCACGCCCTCGCGGGTACCGTCCGGCGCATCGTCCGGCGGCTCCGGCCGGTGACCGTGCGACCGATGGGCGAGCAGCCGATCCGGCGGGTGCTCGCCGAGTTCGCCCACCACGACGGACGTCCGGTGCAGGAGTCCTGGCAGGCGGTCCGATGCGGCGGCCTGCTGCAGACCACCTTCCGGTTGAGCCGGTGGCCGGGCGGGGACGCGGCCACGCTCGTGTCCCGGCTGTGGGAACTGCCGGCGACGGCGATCACCGTGTCGCTGCACACCGGGACGGAGCGGCCAGCGGCCGCCGGGCTGCTCGTCCGGCTGGCCGCGGCGACGCCCGCCGAGCTTTCCGCGGCGGCCCGGCAGTTGCGGCGGGCGGTGGCCACCGACGGCGCAACGGTGGAGCGGCTCGACGGCGGCCAGTTGGGCGGGCTCGCCGAAACGCTGCCGTTGGCCCTGCCCGGGGTGTCGCCGCTGACCGGGAAACCGGAGCGGGAGGTGCCGATCGGCAGCGAGGACCTGGCGCGCGAGCTGCCGTTCGGTGCTGCCGGGCTGATGCTCGGCGTCAACCGGCGCGGCCACGCCGTCACCGTCCGGCTGTTCCGGCCGGAGAGCACCCGACTGATGCTCGTCGGCGGGGTACCCGCCGCCCAACTGGTCGTGGCACGCGCGATGGCACTCGGTGCCCGGGTCATCGTCCAGACCGCCCGGCCACCCGCCTGGGAGCGGTTCGTCCGGGGCGTCGGCTCGCCGGGCGGGCCGGTTCGGCTGACACCACCGGACCGCCCGGTGGCCGGGGAACCCGGCACACCACTGACCCCGGTGCTCGTGGTGCTGGACGCGCCAGCGCCAGCTGGTCCCCGGCCGGGCACCGCCTGGCACACCACGCTGCTGGTCCGCGACGTGCTGACCCCGGCCGACGCGGACGCGTTGGGCCGGGCCGACCTGGCGGTGTTCCAGCCGCTCAGCCCGGCGGAAGCCACCGTCGCGGGCAACGCGCTGGGGCTCGGCGACGCGGCGAAGCTGCTGACCCGGATCCGGCACGACATGGTCGCCGTGGTCAACCGACGGGCCCTGCGTTGGGCTCTGCTCGCCTGCACCGCGATCGAGGCGCAGCTCATCGGAGCCCGACCCGCCGCCCGGCCGGATGATCTCGCGGGTTCCGCCCACGCGCCCGCCGTGGCACCATGCCCGCCATGGGTTTTCTGAAAGGTCTACTGATCCGGGTCGGCGCCACGGCGGTGGCCTTCTGGCTGGCCACACTGCTTATCCCCGGTATCTCGCTCGACACGGAATCGGTCTCCGAGACGATCCTGACCCTGATCCTCGTCGCGGTCATCTTCGGGGTCGTCAACGGGGTGCTCCAGCCGATCATCAAGACCGTCGGCTGTGGTTTCTACCTGCTCACCCTCGGCCTGATCGCACTTGTGGTCAACGGCCTGCTCTTCCTGCTCACCGGCTGGATCGCGGATCAGGCCGGGCTGCCCTTCGACGTCGACGGCTTCTGGCCGGCCGCGGTGCTGGGGGCGCTCTTCGTCGGTGTCGTCACGTGGATCCTCGGCGCCATCCTCGACCGCGACTGACCGCCTCTGGAAACCGCTCGCGCCCGGCCGGCAGCCACCGGCCCGGCGCGAGCGGCGGCCATATCCCGGGAATTGGCTGCCGAAACGCCCAGGTTGAGGCACTAGCTTCGGCGGAGTGTTCACTCTCGCCCGCGATGACGGCTACACGATCAGCACCGATCCCGCCCGGCTCGACCTGGATCTCGTGCACACCTGGCTCAGCCGGGACGCGTACTGGGCGCTCGGGCGGGACCGGGAGACGGTGACGCGGGCGTTTGCCGGATCCGTCGGGTTCGGCGTGTACCGGCCGGCGGACGGCCGGCAGGTCGCCGTCGCCCGGGTCATCACCGACCGGGCCACCTTCGCCTACCTCTGCGACGTCTACGTCGAACGGGTCGAACGGGGCCGAGGGCTGGGCACCTGGCTGGCCGGCGCGGTCCGTGACCACCTGGCCGAGCTTGGCGTACGCCGGATCCTGCTGGCCACCAACGACGCCCACGGGGTGTACGCGAAGGTCGGCTTCAGCGAGGTACGCGCCGACCGGTGGATGGAGTTCGACCAGCGCGACCAGGTCGTGAGCCCGCTCACCAGCAAGGATCGACAGCCCAGTACGCCCCTTACGGTGGAGCCGTGACGTCGCTCCGCCTCGGATACCTCTACGGATTGGGTGCGTACCTGCTGTGGGGGTTCTTCCCGCTCTACTTCAAGCTGCTGCGCCCGGCCGGTCCGCTGGAGATCCTGGCCCACCGGGTGGTGTGGTCCGTCGCCTTCGTCGCCCTGCTGCTCGTCGCGCTGCGCAACATCGGATTCCTGCGGGCGTTGCTGCGCCGGCCCCGGACCCTCGCGGGTATCGGCGCCGCAGCCACGCTTATCGCGGTCAACTGGTTCACCTACATCTACGGCGTCAACTCCGACCGGGTGGTGGAGACCGCCCTCGGCTACTTCATCAACCCGCTGGTGGTGGTCCTGCTCGGGGTGCTGGTGCTCCGCGAGCGACTGCGCCCGGCGCAGTGGTCGGCCCTCGGCGTCGGCGCTCTGGCCGTGGCCGTGCTCACCGTCGACTACGGCCGGCTGCCGTACCTCGCGCTCATTCTGGCGTTCAGCTTCGGCGGGTACAGCCTGGTGAAGAAGCGCCTGGGCCTGCCCGCGGCGGAGGGCCTGTTCGTCGAGTCGGCCGTGCTGTCGCTACCTGCGCTGGGCTACCTCGGCTGGCTCGCCGCCACCGGTGACGCCGCGTTCGGCCACGTCTCGGCCGGGCACACGGCCCTGTTGGTGCTCGCCGGAGCGCTGACCGCCATTCCGCTGCTGCTCTTCGCCGGTGCCGCCAACCGGCTGCCACTGTCCGCCCTCGGCATGCTCCAGTACGTGGCGCCGATCCTCCAACTCGGCTGCGGTGTACTGATCTTCCACGAGCCGATGCCGCCGGCCCGGCTGGCCGGTTTCGCCCTGGTCTGGCTCGCGCTGATCGTCTTCACCGCCGACGCCGTACGCCAGGCGCGGCACACCCGCCGCCTGCGCCTGGACGGCACCGTGCCACCCACGCCGGCGGTCGCCACCAGCCGCTGACGCTCAGGCCCGGTTCAGCGGACCTCGTAGGCGAGCACGGGAGTGCCGTCGGCACGGATCAGTTCCAGCCGGACCAGTTGGGCGTTTGTGAACCGGGTCGCCCCGGTGATCCGCAGGTCGTCACCGGGCGCCGCCAGCCAGGAGCCGATCTGCTCCTGCGAACCGTCCCCGGCGTGCGCCACCAGTCGGAAGGCGTTCGCCTTTCCGTACCCGGCCCGCTCGTCGTAGCCGCAGTGCATGGTGACCTCGGTGCCCCAGTTGGTGCCGGTCAGGCCGATCTCGGCGTGCACCGGCACCGTGCCGGCCACCGGTTGCATCTGCACCATCCGGACCTGGGCCGCCGGCCCGTTCGGCCCCTGCCCGGGCAGGACCGTGGCCACCCCGAGGCCGACCACCAGAGCGAACGCGGCGGCGGCCAGCCCGATGACCGCGTACCGCAGCCGGCTGGCCTGCCGCTCACGGCGTCGGCGCTCCCGCGCGGCGTTGAGCAGCTCGGGCACCCGGGGGTTCTCCGGCGGCGGCAGGAACTGTTCGAGGCTGGCCGGGTCCAGCCGGCCGAGCAGGCCGGGCAGTACGGCGATCTCGGAGACCGACTGCTGGCAGGCCGGGCAGTCGACGAGATGCCGTTCGTAGGCCACCCGGTCGGCGGGGGAGAGCGCGCCGAGCACGTACGCCCCGTCGTCGTACGCGAACTCGCAACGGCTCATCCGGTCACCCCCATCTCGGCCAGGACCAGCCGTAGGGAGCGCAGCGCGTAATGGGTGCGGGACTTCACCGTGCCCGGCGGCACGCCCAGCCGGGAGGCCGCCTCGGAAACCGATCGTCCCTGGTAGAAGCACTCCACCAGGACATCGCGGTGCGAGGGACTGAGCCGGTTGAGCGCCTCCGCGACCGTCCACGCCTCGACGGCCCGCTCGGTTTCGTCGACGACCTCCGGCGGCTCGGGAAGTTCGTCGGTGTAGACCTCGCCGACCCGGGTGGAACGTCGCCGCCAGGCGTCGATCGCGAGGTTGCGGGCGGTGGTGAAGAGCCAGGCCCGTACCGAACCGCGCCGGGGGTCGAGCGACTCCGGATGCCGCCAGGCCCGCAGCAGCGTCTCCTGCACCAGGTCCTCGGCCCGCTGTCGGTCGCCGTTGACCAGCCGCAGCGCGTGCGCGTACAGCGCCTCGGCATGCTCGTCATGCAGGGCGCGCAGCAGGTGGGCGTCGTGGTCGCTGATGGTCTTCTCCTCGCTCTCGGCGCGAGCGGGCGCGGTGTTACGACCAGAGATACGTGCTGTCACGCCGAACGGTTCATTCCCAGCTCAACCTGGGATTCCCGGGGAGGGGAGTTCATCGCTGGTTCACATCGACGCTGACCCGCGCTCACCGCGCCGCCCTAGCGTCCGGCGGGTACGCGTCGGTGACCTGCACCGACGTGCACCGACCCTCAGGAGGATCCTCCCCATGAGCGACCGTCCTCGGCTGCTCCCGCTGCTGGGCACCCCCCGCCACGGCAGCCGCGACGCCATGACCTGCCTATACCGCTGCGGCAACGCCTGTGAACACCCGGTACCCAACACCTCCGACAACGCGTACTTCGGTGACGTGGTGAACGCGGAGGTCAGCCGCCGCGGCGTGGTCCGCGCCGGGGTGGTCGGCGCCCTGGTGCTCGGTTTCAGCGGCGCTGCGGCCGGCGCGCTGGCCGGCGCGGCGCCCGCCGCCGCGGCACCGGTCCCGCCGGTGCCCCCGGCCGGTCAGGCGGCGGCGGCCGGCCGTCGCCCGGGCAGCGGTGCCCTGAGCTTCAAGCCGATCCCGCCGAACACCCTCGACACTTTCGTCGTCCCGAACGGCTACGACCACGCTGTAATCATCCGCTGGGGCGACCCGGTGGTGCCCGGTGCGCCGGATTTCAACCTGCGCCGGCAGACCGCCGCCGCGCAGGCCAAGCAGTTCGGCTACAACAACGACTTCGTCGGTGTGCTGCCGTTGGACAAGCGCGGCAGGCGGGCGCTGCTCGTGGTCAACCACGAGTACACAAACGAGGACCTGATGTTCCCCGGCTTCACCAGCCAGGACGCCCTCAGCGTCGAGCAGGTGAAGGTGGCGATGGCCGCACACGGCATGTCCGTGGTGGAGATCGAGCGGGTCGCCGGCACCGGCCAGTGGCAGGTCGTCGACTCCGGCCGCCGGCCGTACAACCGCCGCGTCGACGCCCTGAGCAGCAAGTTCGAGCTGACCGGCCCGGCCGCCGGCTCGTCATTCCTGAAGACGGCCGCCGACCCGAAGGGCCGTACGGTCATCGGCACGCTCAACAACTGCGCCGGTGGGGTCACCCCCTGGGGCACCGTGCTCTCCGGTGAGGAGAACTTCAACCAGTACTTCGTCGGCGGCGACGCGGCGCCGGAGTCGGAGAAGGCCCGGCTGGCGCGCTACGGGATCAGCACCACCGCCCGCTACCCCAGCGGCAGCCGCAAGTGGGACCGGGCCGCCGAACGCTTCGACCTCGCCAAGCACCCGAACGAGGCCAACCGGCACGGCTGGGTCGTGGAGATCGACCCGTTCGACCCGGAGAGCCGCCCGCGCAAGCACACCGCGCTGGGCCGGTTCAAGCACGAGGGAGCGAACGTCATCGTCGCGCGCAGCGGGCACGTGGTCGCCTACATGGGCGACGACGAGCGCTTCGACTACCTCTACAAGTTCGTCTCGGACAAGAAGTTCATGAAGGGTGACTCCTGGGTCGCCCGCAAGCACAACCTGACGCTGCTGGAGTCGGGCACCCTCTACGTCGCCAGGCTCGACCAGACCAGCGCCGAGGAGATCGACGGCTCCGGCACCCTGCCCAGCGACGGCGCCTTCAACGGCCGGGGCCGCTGGATCAAGCTGGTCAGCGGCAACCGCTCCTACGTGGACGGCATGACCGCCGCCGAGGTGCTGACCTTCACCCGGTTCGCCGGTGACAAGGTCGGCGCGACCAAGATGGACCGTCCGGAGGACGTCGAGCCGAGCCTGCTCACCGGCAAGGTGTACGTGGCGTTGACCAACAACTCCGCCCGTGGAGTCGGCAGCAACCCGGCGCCGGACGAGGCCAACCCCCGTGCCGCGAACCGGCACGGGCAGATCCTGGAGCTGGTCGAGGACCGGGGGGACAACACCTCCGACACGTTCCGGTGGTCGCTGCCGATCGTCTGCGGCGACCCGGCGGACCCGTCGACCTACTTCGCCGGGTACGACAAGACCAAGGTCTCGCCGATCTCCTGTCCGGACAACGTGGCCTTCGACGCCACCGGCAACCTCTGGATCTCCACCGACGGCAACGCGTTGGGCAGCAACGACGGCCTCTTCGCCACCGCGACCGAAGGCCCGGAGCGCGGGCACCTGAAGCAGTTCCTGACCGTGCCGGTCGGTGCGGAGACCTGCGGTCCGTTCATCACCGAGGACAACCGCTCGGTCTTCGTCGCCGTGCAGCACCCGGGTGAGATCACCGGTGCCACGGTCGACAACCCGGCCTCCACCTGGCCGGACGGCGACTACGCCAAGCCGGGCGTGGTGGTGACCTGGCGGCTGGACGGCGGACCGGTCGGTAGCTGACCCCGCTCCGGTATCGCGCCGGCCGCCCATCCGACGGCCCTCTCCCCACCAGGGAGGGGGCCGTCTCGGCAGGTGCCGAGGGTCAGTTGTCGGCGGCCAGGCCGTCGGCGATGGCGCGCGCGGCGGTGAGCAGTTTCGTCCGCACCACCCGGGCGGAGGTCATCATCTCGCTGGCGGGCAGCGCGCAGGCCAGCACCGTCCGCCGTTCCATGTCCTTGTCCGGGCACACCAGTACGGCGGCGCAGGCCACGCCCTGCCGGAACTGGCCCAACTCCAGCTGCATCCCGCGTCGGTCCCCCGCCGACAGGTCGGCCTCGAAGGCCTCCGGGGTGGTGAGGGTGGCGCTGGTGAACGGACGCATGCCGTACTCGCGCAGGTAACGGTGGCGCTGCTCTGCGGTGAGCGTGGCGAGCAGGGCCTTGCCGAGCGCGGTCGCATGCGCGCCCTCGTCGAACCCGGGGACGAGATCCTCCAGGTACGGCGAGCGGTGCCCCTCCGCCACTGCGGTGATCGCCACCTGGCCACCCACGAACCGGCCCAGGAAGTGGCTCCAGCCGGTCTCCAGGGCCGCCCGCCGCAGGCTCTCCCCGATGGCCGGTGAGCCACGGAAAGCGGCGACCAGCTCCCGGTACCGGTCGGCCACCTCCAGACCCACGATGTACGTGCCGTCCTCCCGACGGATCACATAGCCCTCGTAGGCGAGGGTGCGGACCAGGTGGTACGTGGTGGCCACGGTCAGCTCACAGCGGCGGGCGATCTGTTTGACCGTCAGGCCCCGCGGGGCACGACCGACCGACTCGAGCACTCGAAGCGCGCGGGAGACACTTCGGATCAGGTCCGAAGGTTCCGCCAGGGGGTCACGCACAACCACCTCCGCCACCGGGGACTTACACCATATGAAAAAGCGGCCCGGCGCGAAACGCCTGATCGGGTGGATGATCCAAGGGAATCGAATACGCGATGTGACGTACGCCCCACTTTCCGTCGCCGAGATGCGGCTGGCGTAGGTTGGCCGCACCATGACCCGCATCGCCCCTCCACACACCTCGGCGGCCGCCGCACGACCCGTCCGGGCCAGTGCGGTCGCGGTCACCGTCACGATCGTCTGTGTCCTGCCGGTCTTCCTGGTCGGCGGGCTCGCCGTACAACTGCGGGAGGAGTTGGGCTTCTCCCCCGCCGGTCTGGGACTCGTCGTGGCGGTCTACTTCGCTGTCGGTGCCCTCGCCTCGGTGCCGTCCGGTGCGCTGGTGGAGCGGTGGGGTGCCGCCGTGGTAGCTCGGACCGGCATCGTGGTGTCCGCCGGCGCCCTGCTGGCCGTGGCGGTGGCTGCCCGGTCGTATCCGGTGCTTGTCGGTCTGCTCGCCGTGGCCGGCACCGCGAACGCGCTCGGTCAACTGTCCAGCAACGCCTTGCTCGCCCGGCACGTCCCGCCCCGTCGGCAGGGGCTCTCGTTCGGCGTCAAGCAGGCGGCCATCCCGGTCTCCACCCTGCTGGCCGGTGTGGCGGTACCCACCCTCGCGTTGACCGTCGGTTGGCGTTGGGCCTTCGTGGCGGCCGCCGGTGCGGCGCTGGCCGCGCTGCCGGCCGTACCCGCGCAGGGCGCTCCGACGGCACGGCGGCGCACTGGACGGGCCGGCGGCGCGAGCCCGGGCCTGGTCCTCGTCGGGGTGGCCGCGACGCTGGCCGCGGGCGCGGCGAACGCGCTCGGCACCTTCGTGGTCGACGCCTCGGTCGACCGGGGCCTAGGTCCGGGCATGGCCGGGCTAACCCTGACTTTCGGCAGCGCGGTCTGCGTAGCGGCCCGGGTCGGGGTCGGCTGGTTGGCCGACCGACGCACCGGCGGACACATCGCGGTGATCGCCGGTCTGCTGGTGGCCGGCGCGGTGGGGCTGGGCCTGCTCGCGGTGGCCGGCCCCGGGCCGTTGGTGGTCGGCGTGGTGCTCGGCTTCGGTCTCGGCTGGTCCTGGCCCGGGCTGATGAACTTCGCGGTGGTGCAACTGCATCCGCAGGCACCGGCCGCAGCCACCTCGATCACCCAGACCGGGGTGTACGCGGGCGGCTGTCTCGGCCCGCTCGCCCTCGGCCCGCTCGCCGCCGCAGCCGGCTATCCAACGATGTGGCTGACGGCCGCCGCAGCCATGCTCGCCGCCGCCATCCTCATGCTCACCACCACCCACCTCCTCCCCACCCCCCACCTCCCGGAAGGTTGATCAAGAAGTTTGCGTCGGGATTTGCGCGGACAGCGACCAAAACTTCTTGATCACCCAGATGGGGTGGGGCCCGGTGGGGGTGGGGGTGGGGTGGGTTAGCTGGTGCGGTCGGCGATGTGGTCGCAGAGGGATTCGAGGGCGCGGCGGGCCGGGCCGGTGGGGAGGGGTGCGAGGTGGGCGCGGGCGTCCTCGGCGAAGCTACGGACGGTTTCGCGGGCGCGCTTGAGCGCCGGACTCTCCCGGAGCAGACCGAGCGCCTCGGCGTGCAGGGTGTCGTCGGTCAGCGGACCGGTGGCCAGGATCTCCCGCAGGCGCACGGAGGCGGCGTCCGCGTCGTCGGAGGCGAGAGCGTAGAGCACCGGCAGGGTGGGCACGCCCTCCCGCAGATCCGTGCCGGGCGTCTTGCCTGACTCCGTCGACTCGCTGGCGATGTCGAGCAGGTCGTCGGAGAGCTGGAAGGCCACCCCGATGGTCTCGCCGTACCCGGCCAGCGCCGCCACCTGGTCCGGGGCGGCCCCGCTGAACTGGGCGCCGAAATGAACGCTGGTGGCGATCAGGGAACCGGTCTTCTCGGCGATCACCCGCAGATAGTGTGCCACCGGA
This sequence comes from Micromonospora sediminimaris, assembly GCF_016863575.1. Classification (NCBI taxonomy): domain Bacteria; kingdom Bacillati; phylum Actinomycetota; class Actinomycetes; order Micromonosporales; family Micromonosporaceae; genus Micromonospora; species Micromonospora sediminimaris. The sequence continues at coordinate 66,811 of NZ_BOPD01000014.1, read as the reverse complement.
TCATCACCGGCCCGTGGGCCGATGGTCTCGGCGATCTGCCCGTGGACCAGCCGGGCGAAGGTTCGCGCCTGCAGGCGTACCGCTTCGGGGCCCAACTCGGCCGCGACGTCCGCAGCCCGAGCGAAGAGGTAGTCACCGACCAGAATGGCCACCGAATTGGTCCACCGGGAGTTGGCGCTGGGTGCGCCCCGGCGCACCGACGCCTCGTCCATTACGTCGTCGTGGTAGAGCGTGGCCAGGTGGGTCAGCTCCACCACCACGGCCGCCGAGACGACCTCGGCTCGCGTCGGGTCACCGAACTGAGCGCCCAGGGCCACCAGCAGCGGCCGGAACCGCTTGCCGCCGGCCTCCACCAGGTGCCGGGCCGCCTCGGTGACGAACGGGTCGGCGCTGGCGATGCTCGCCAACAGCTCCGCCTCGACCGCCGCCAACACGCCGAGCACGGACTCCTCAGTGCGCGGATCGGCGAGGTGAAGGCCGAGCGCGCCGAACTGAGCCGCGCCGGACCGGCTCCGGCGACCACCGGAGCCGGTGACGCCTGAACCCTCGCCACCCCTAATCACCACGCCTCCAACCATGCCACACACGTTCTACCTGCAACGGACCGGGGATACGCGCGAGGGCCGGCCCACACAGCGCGTGGACCGGCCCTCGATCGGCAGGTCAGCCGTTACCTGACGAAGTCGGCGGCTGAGGACGCGAGGTCGAGCAGCGGCGACGGCGCGACGCCGAGGACCAGCGTGGCGAGCACCCCGATCACCAGGGCGGCCGAGGTGAGCCCGCCGGGAACGGCCACCGTCGGCGTGGAGTCACCCGGTTCGGAGAGCCACATCAGCACCACGACCCGCAGGTACGGGAAGGCCAGCACCATGCTGGTCAACACGCCCGCGATGACCAGCCACACCTGCCCGCCGTCCAACGCCGGGCCGAAGACGGCGAACTTGCTGGTGAAGCCACTGGTCATCGGGATACCCGCGAAGGCAAGCAGGACGAAGGTGAAGACCGAGGCGTAGACCGGCGACCGCCGGCCCAGCCCGGCCCAGCGGGACAGGTGGGTCGCTTCGCCGTCGGCGTCGCGTACCAACGTCACCACCGCGAACGCGGCAAGCACCGTGAAGCCGTACGCGACCAGGTAGAACATGGTGCCGGAAAGGCCCTCGCTGCCCGGTGCGAGCACACCGACCAGCAGATAGCCGGCGTTGGCGATCGACGAGTACGCCAGCAGCCGCTTAATGTCGGTCTGCGTCACCGCGAACAGCGCGCCGACCAGCATGGTGAGCACCGCCACAGCGCCCAGCACCGGAGTGAAGTCCCAGCGGGCCCCCTCGAATGCCACGTGGAACACCCGCAGCAGGGCACCGAACGCGGCGACCTTGGTGCAGGCCGCCATGAAACCGGTCAGCGGCGTCGGCGCGCCCTGGTAGACGTCCGGCGTCCAGACGTGGAACGGCGCAGCGGCCGCCTTGAACAGCAGACCGATGGCGACAAGCGCCATACCGGCGAACAGCAGCACCGGGCTGGCCGTCGAGTTCGCCACGGCCGCGTTGACGGTGGCGAAGTCCACCCCGGCCGCCCGGTCGCCCAGGCCGGCGGTGAAGCCGTAGATCAGCGCCAGGCCGAACAGGAAGAAGGCCGAGGCGTACGCGCCAAGCAGGAAGTACTTCATCGCCGCCTCCTGGCTCAGCAGCCGCCGGCGACGGGCCAGGGCGCAGAGCAGGTAGAGCGGCAGCGAGAAGACTTCCAGCGCGATGAACATGGTCAGCAGGTCGTTCGCCGACACGAAGATCAGCATGCCGCCGATGGCGAACGTGGTGAGTGGGTACACCTCGCCCGCGCCACCGGCGTTCTCCGCCTGCTGGCGGTCCTCCGGCGAGTCGGCGGTCACCGCGGCCTGCGCGACGAACGCGCCGCCGCGCTCGACAACCCGCTCGCCGAGCAGCAACAGCGCCACCGCCGACAGGGCGAGGATCGCGCCCTGAAGGAACAGCGTCGGCCCGTCGACGGCGATCACCCCGATGGTGATCACCCGCTTGTCGGCGTTGACCACCACCATGGTCAACGCTGCCAGCACCGCCAGCAGCGCCAGGGGCAACTGCACGGGGTGCCGCAGTCGCCGGGGCACGAACGCCTCGACCAGCACCCCGACCACCGCCGCGCCCAACATGATCAGGATCGGCGCGATCGCCGCGTAGTCGATCGGCGGCAGTTCAAGCTCGGTCACTGGACCAGCCTTTCGTTCGCGACTGCGGGGCTCGCAAGCTCACTCCTCGCGCTCACCCCACCAGCCTCTCGACTCGCGACTGCGGGGCTCGCAAGCTCACTCCTCGCGCTCACCGACTCGCCTCCTGGACGGTGTCTGCCGACGGTGCCGGGTCGGTCCGGCCGACGTCCTCCATGGTCGCCTGGATGGCGGGGTTGATCACGTCCGTCACCGGCTTCGGATAGAAGCCGAGCAGCACGATCAGCGCGATCAGCGGCGCCACGACGACCTTCTCGCGGAGGTTGAGGTCGCGCTTCATGCCGTCGATCTCGGTCAGCGCCGGGTTCAGCGTGCCCTGCGTGGTGCGCTGCACCATCCACAGCACGTACGCCGCCGCCAGGATGATGCCCAGCGTGGCGATCACCGCGACCGGCTTGTTGACCGTGAACGTACCGATCAGCACCAGGAACTCGGAGACGAACGGCGCGGTGCCGGGCAGCGCCAGCGAGGCGAGACCAGCGAAGAAGAGCACCCCGGCCAGCACCGGCACCAGCTTGCCCGCACCACCGAAGTCACTTACCAGCGCCGAGCCCCGACGCGCGATCAGCATGCCCACCACCAGGAAGAGCAGGCCGGTGGCGAGGCCGTGGTTGACCATGTACAGCACGGCTCCGGTGCCCGCCTGCGTGGTGAAGGCGAAGATGCCCACGCCGATGAAGCCGAAGTGGGCGATCGAGGTGTACGACACCAACCGCTTGAGGTCGTTCTGCCCGACGGCCAACAGCGCCGCGTAGATGATCCCGATGACCGCCAGGGCCAACGCCCACGGCGCGAACCACTGGGCCGCGTCCGGGAACAGCGGCAGGCAGTAGCGCAGGATGCCGAAGGTGCCGACCTTGTCCAGGACGCCGACCAGGAGTGCGGCGGCACCGGCGGGTGCCGCGCCACCGGCGTCCGGCAGCCAGGTGTGGAAGGGGAAGAACGGTGCCTTGATCGCGAAGGCGATGAAGAAGCCGAGGAAGAGCCAGCGCTCGGCACCGGTGGAGATGTCCACCTCCGACAGCGCCACCCAGTCGAAGGTCTTGCCGCCGACCACCCACAGGCCGATCACGGCGGCCAGCATGAACAGGCCGCCGACAAGCGAGTAGAGGAAGAACTTCACCGCCGCGTACTGCCGCTGGTGGCCGCCGTAGCTGCCGATCAGGAAGTACATCGGCACGAGCATGACCTCGAAGAACACGTAGAACAGGAAGACGTCGGCGGCGGCGAAGACGCCGAGCATCGTGCATTCGAGAACGAGCAGCAGCGCGAAGTAGACAGGCACCGACCGCTTGGACGACTCCGCGTCGTGCCAGGAGGCGAGGATCACCAGCGGCACCAGCACCGCGATCAGCATCAGCATCACCAGCGCGATGCCGTCGGCGGCAAAGGTGAAGTTGACGCCCCAGGTCGGGATCCACGGGTACGACTCGCGGAACTGGAAGCGCTGGCCATCCACCTGCCAGGTCACCCACATGACCACCGACAGCGCCAGCACCAGCAGCGACCAGCCGAGCGCGACCTGCTTCGCCAGCGTCGGCCGGCTGCGCGGCAGGAGGGCGACGACCACGGCGCCGACCAGCGGCGCCACGGTGAGCACCGAGAGGAACGGGAAGTCGGACATTATGCGGCCTTACCTCCGTCGTCACTGTGCGGTCCGCCGGCGACGGCCGCCTGTGAGGCCGACAGCCTCAAGAGGTCGATCACGCGAACCACCCCGCCTGTACGGCCAGGAAGGCGGCCACCACCAGGAGCGCACCGGTCAGGATCGAGGTGGCGTACGACCGGACGAAGCCGGTCTGCAACCGCCGGAGCCGGCCCGATCCACCGCCGACGCCTGCGGCCAGGCCGTTGATCAGCCCGTCGATGCCGCGGTTGTCGAGGTAGACAAGCGCCCGGGTGAGGAAGATGCCCGGCTTTTCGAAGACCGCCTCGTTGACCGCGTCGGTGTAGAGGTTCTTGCGGGCCGCGGTGACCAGCACCCCGGCCGGCTGCGGCGAGGTCGCCGTCCCGTTGCGGAACAGGAACCAGCCCAGCACCGCACCGAGCACGGTGACTCCCAGCGACAGCACCACGATCGCCCAGTGCGGCAGCACCGCGTCGTGGTGCGCCTCGGCCGTGCCGAGCCCGGCGGTGGTGGTCAGCCAGTCCGGCACGGACGTGGCCAGCAGCCACCCCGCACCCAGCGAGCCGATGCCGAGCAGGACCAGCGGGATCGTCATCAGCGCCGGCGACTCGTGCGGGTGCTCGATGTCCTCGGTCCACCGCTTCGGCCCGTGGAAGGTCAGCACGAAGAGCCGGGTCATGTAGAAGGCGGTCAACGCGGCGCCGAGCACCGCCGCACCACCGAACAGCCAGGCCGTCCATCCCTCCCGCTCGAAGGCGGCGGCGATGATCGGCTCCTTCGAGAAGTAGCCGGAGAAGGGGAACATGCCGATGATGGCCAGCCATCCCGCGCCGAAGGTCAGCCAGGTGATCCTCATGTACTTCGACAGGCCGCCGAAGCGGCGGATGTCGACCTGGTCCTTCATGCCGTGCATGACCGAGCCGGCGCCGAGGAACATGTTGGCCTTGAAGAAGCCGTGCGCCAGCAGGTGCACGATGGCCAGCGCGTACGCCGCGCCGCCCAGCCCGACACCGAGGAACATGTAGCCGATCTGGCTGACCGTGGACCAGGCCAGCACCCGCTTGATGTCGTCCTTGGCGCACCCGATGACGGCGCCGATCAGCAGGGTGAGCGCGCCGACGCTGACCACCACCAGCTGCAACGTGGCGTTGGCCGAGAAGATGATGTTGGAGCGGGCGATCAGGTACACACCGGCGGTGACCATCGTCGCGGCGTGGATCAGCGCCGACACCGGGGTCGGTCCCTCCATCGCGTCCGGCAACCACGCCTGGAGCGGGAACTGACCGGACTTGCCGGCCGCGCCGAGCAGCAGCAGCAGGCCGAGCACCAGCACGGTGCCGCCAGCCAGCGCGCCGATCCCGTTGAACACCTCGTCGTACTGCGTGGTGCCGAGGGTGGCGAACATGATGAAGATCGCGATGGCCAGGCCGGCGTCGCCGACCCGGTTCATCAGGAACGCCTTCTTACCGGCGGTGGCGGCGGCCGGCTTGGTGTACCAGAAGGAGATCAGCAGGTAAGACGCCAGACCGACGCCCTCCCAGCCGAAGTACAGCATCACGTAGTTGTTGCCGAGCACCAGCAGCAACATCGCTGCGATGAACAGGTTGAAGTACGCGAAGAACAGTCGACGGCGCTCATCGTGCGCCATGTACTCGACGGCGTACAGGTGGATCAGGAAGCCCACACCGGTGATCAGCAGGACGAAGACCCCGGCCAACGGGTCGAACAGCAGGCCGAAGTCCACGTGCAGGCCGCCGACCGCGATGAAGTCCCAGAGGCTCAGTTGGACCGACCTGTTCTCCAGGCCGCGCAGGCCGAGGAAGTAGCTCAGGCCGAGCAGGAAGGCGGCACCGACGGCGGCCACCCCGAGCCAGTGTCCCCACCTGTCGGCCCGCCGGCCGAGCAGCAGCAGGATCGTCGCGCTGACCAGCGGGATGGCCACCAGCAGCCAGACGCTGCTCAGCAGCCCGTCCGCCGTCGCGTACGAGACGGTCTCGGCCGGAGCAGCCTGGGCGTACGTCATGATTTCGTCCACCGGTGGGCCCCTCTAGTACTTCAGCAGGTTGGCGTCGTCGACGCTGGCGGAGCGTCGGGTGCGGAAGATCGCCATGATGATGGCCAACCCGACCACGACCTCGGCCGCCGCCACCACCATCACGAAGAACGCCATGATCTGGCCGTTGAGGTCACCGTTCATCCGGCTGAAGGTGACCAACGCCAGGTTGGCCGCGTTGAGCATCAGCTCGACACACATGAACAGCACGATCGCGTTGCGCCGGACCAGCACCCCAGCGGCGCCGATGGTGAACAGCACCGCGGCGAGGACCAGGTAGTAGTTCGGCTCGACCGAGAAGAAGTCACTCATTTCTCAGTGCCCTTCAGCGTGGTCTCCTCGGCGGTCAGCTCCCGTACCGGCAGGATGTCCGGCGTGCTGCGGTCGCTCAGCCGCCCGTCCGGCAGGCGGGCCGGGGTGGCGACCGACGAGGAGGTGGCGAAGACACCCGGGCCGGGCTTCGGGCCGGGGTAGTTGCCGGGCGCGAAGCGGGCCTTCATGGTGGCCACCTGGTCGCGCTTGTCCTCCTTGCGCCGCTCGACGTGCGCGAGGATCATGCCGCCGATGGTGGCGGTGATCAGCAGCGCCGCGGTGAGTTCGAAGGCGAAGATGTAGTCGGTGAAGAGCAACCGGGCGATGCCCTCCACGTTGCCGCCCGCGTTGGCCTGCTCCAGGCCGAGCGGGGTGCTGCCCTGCGTGGCCCGGTAGACCCCGCTGCCGAGCAGGCCGGCGAAGCCGAGCCCCAGCCCGATCGCCGCGATCCGCTGGCCGCGCAGCACCTCGATCAGCGAGTCGGAGGCTTCCCGGCCGACGAGCATCAGCACGAACAGGAAGAGCATCATGATCGCGCCGGTGTAGACGATGATCTGCACCATGCCGATGAACGGTCCCGCCTGGAGCACGTAGAACACCCCGAGGCTGAGCATGGTCAGCACCAGCCACAGCGCCGAGTGCACCGCGTTGCGGGCGACGACCATGCCGATCGCACCGGCCAGCGCGAGCGGAGCCAGGATCCAGAAGGTCACCGCCTCGCCGCCGGAGACCGCACCGGAGGCGGCGAGCAGCGTCGAGGTGTTCATGCCGACTCCCCCTTCTCCGCCTCGGCCCGCGCGGCGGCCTGCTCGGCGCCGGGGAAGGTCACGCCCGGGTGCTCGTCGACCTGGTAGCGGCCCGGTCCCATCGGGGAGCGCTCCGCCCCGGCGGAGGTGCCCGGGTTCGTCAGGCTCCCGACGTAGTAGTCCTTCTCGCTGTCGCCCAGCCGCATCGGGTGGGGCGGCTGCTCCATCCCCGGCAGCAGCGGCGCCAGCAACTGCTCCTTGGTGAAGATCAGGTCCTGGCGGTTGTCCCGGGCCAGCTCGTACTCGTTGCTCATGGTCAACGAGCGGGTGGGGCAGGCCTCGATGCAGAGTCCGCAGAAGATGCACCGGGCGTAGTTGATCTGGTAGACGCTGGCGTACCGCTCACCCGGTGAGAACCGCTGCTCGTCGGTGTTGTCGCCACCCTCGACGTAGATCGCGTCCGCCGGGCAGGCCCAGGCGCACAATTCACAGCCGATGCACTTCTCCAGCCCGTCCGGGTGCCGGTTGAGGATGTGCCGCCCGTGGTAGCGGGGGGCCGGCGTCGGTGGGGTGAACGGGTAGTCGGTGGTGACGACCTTCTTGAACATGTGCGAGAAGGTGACCCCGAAGCCCTTGAACGTTCCGGTGATCGCGCCCACGTCACACCTCCTCAGAGTCCTGGCCGGCGGGGGCGTTGGCCGGCTCCCGCTCGGCGACCATGCGCCGGGTACGCGGGCTCGGTGGTACCTGCAGATCCAGCGGGGGCAGCGGGAAGCTGCCCGGGGGCCGGTTGTCGACCTGCTCGGCGAGGGTCGGCTTCGGTGCCGCCTTGCGGCTCGGCCAGAACAGCGCGGCGAGCAGCACGATGCCGGCCGGGATGCCGATGGCGTACAGCCGGCTCTGGGTGTCCCAGTCGTCGATGGTGCGCAGGCCGGCGAGGATCACGATCCAGACCAGGCTGATCGGGATGAGCACCTTCCAGCCGAAGCGCATCAGCTGGTCGTACCGCAGCCGGGGCAGCGTGCCGCGCAGCCAGACGAAGACGAAGACCAGCAGGATGACCTTGCCGAAGAACCAGAGCATCGGCCACCAACCGGAGTTGGCCCCGGACCATATGGTGATCGGCCACGGTGCGTGCCAGCCGCCCAGGAAGAGCGTCACGGTGAAGGCCGACATGGTCACCATCGCGACGTACTCGCTGAGCATGATCAGCGCGAACTTGAGCGAGCTGTACTCGGTCATGAAGCCGGCCACCAGCTCCGACTCCGCCTCCGGCAGGTCGAACGGCGGCCGGTTGGTTTCACCGACGATGGAGATGAAGAAGACGATGAAGCTCGGGAAGAGCAGCAACGCGTACCAGCCCGGCGTCTGGATGTCGGCGCCGAACAGGGTCAGCTCGGTCGTGCTGCCCTGGGCGGCCACGATCTCGCTCGTGGACATCGTGCCGGCGAGCATGAACACCGCCACGATGGACAGCCCCAGCGCCACCTCGTACGAGATCAGCTGGGCGGCGGACCGCAGGCCGCCGAGCAGCGGGTAGGTCGAGCCGGACGCCCAGCCGGCGAGCACGATGCCGTAGACCGCCATCGAGGAGAGAGCGAGCACCACGAGCACCGCCACCGGCACGTCGGTGACCTGCAACGGCGTCTGGTGGCCGAAGATGCTCACCATCGGGCCGAACGGGATCACCGACAGCGCGGTGACCGCGCAGATCACCGAGATGGCCGGGGCGAAGAAGTAGATGACCTTGTCCGCCGACTTCGGGAGGATGTCCTCCTTGAAGGCCATCTTCAGGCCGTCGGCGAGGGTCTGCAGCAGACCGAACGGACCGAGTTGGTTGGGGCCGGGGCGGACGGCCATCCGCCCCACCACCCGCCGCTCGAACCAGACGCCGAGCAGGGTGCCGAGCAGAGCCACCACGAAGGCGAAGACGATCTTGCCGAGGACCAGCCACCACGGGTCGTGGCCGAAGTCGCTCAGCGACGGTGCCTGGGCGATGACGTTCATGCGACACCCCCGGAGGAGTTGAGGAGCGGGCCCGGACGGTCGGCCGCGTCGGCGGCGACCGGCTCCGTCACGCCGGGCGCGGAGATCCGCACCATCGCGCCGGAGGTCGCGCCGAGGCTGCGCCGCACCGTCGAGCCGGGCGAGTTGGTGGGTAGCCAGACCACACCGTCCGGCATCTCGGTGGTCGCCGCCGGCAGGGTCACCGCACCCCGGTCGGTACCCACCGTCACCGGGTCACCGTCGGCCACACCGAGCGCCTCCGCGCTGCCCTTGCCCAGCCGGATCACCGGCGGGCGGGCGGTGCCACCCAGGTGCTCGTCGCCATCGGTGAGGCTGCCCAGGTCGATCAGCTGATGCCAGGTCGCCAGCACCGCCTCACCGGCGCCCGGCTGCGGCACCGAGCCCGGCTGCACCGTGGGCGCGGCCGGGCGCTCAGCCCGGGTCACCGGCAGGCTGCCCAGCTCACGCCGGACGGTCAGCACGTCCCCGGTGCCCAGCCGTACGTCCAGCTGGGCGGCGAGCGCGTCGAGCACCCGACCGTCGGTCATCGCGGCGGTGTCCAGCACCGCGTCGAACGGACGCAGCCGGCCCTCCCAGTCCAGGAAGCTGCCGGCCTTCTCGACCACCGGTGCGACCGGCAGGACCACGTTCGCCCGACGGGTGACCGCGCTGGCCCGCAGCTCCAGGCTGACCAGGAACGGCACCGCGTCCAGGGCCTGCTCGGCCAGGCGCGGATCGGCCAGGTCGGCCGGATCCACCCCGGCCACCACCAGCGCGCTGACCTGGCCTCCGGCGGCGGCAGCGAGGATGCCGTCGGTGTCCCGGCCGGCCTGACTCGGGATCACCCCGGCGGGGATGTCCCACGCCTCGCCCAGCTCGGCACGCGCGCCCGGCTCGGTGACCAGGCGACCGCCGGGCAGCAGGTTGGGCAGGCAGCCGGTGTCGACGGCACCGCGGTCACCCGCGCGTCGCGGCACCCAGGCCAGCTTCGCCCCGGTACGCGCGGCAACCTCGGCGGCGGCGGAGAGTCCACCCGGGACGGTGGCCAGCCGCTCGCCGACGATCAGGATCGCCCCTTCGGCGCTGAGCGCCTCGGCGACGGTGGCGTGCTCGGCGAGCACCCCGGCCTCCTCGCCCGGCACCACCCGGGCCAGCTTGGCGCCGAGCTTCTCCAGGCCACGGGTCGCGAACGGGGCGATCGCGTACACCTTCAGCTTGTTCTTCAGGTACGCCTTGCGCAGCCGCAGGAAGAGGATCGGGCACTCCTCCTCCGGCTCCAGGCCGACGAGCACCACCGCCGACGCTTTCTCGACGTCGGTGTAGGTGACCTCGGTGCTGCCGGCGACCGTGCTGGCCAGGAAGTCGGCCTCCTCGCGGGAGACCGGGCGGGCCCGGAAATCGATGTCGTTGGTGTGCAGCGCGACCCGGGCGAACTTGGCGTACGCGTACGCGTCCTCGACGGTCAGCCGACCACCGGTCAGCACCGCGGCGCCCTGGCCGGTGTCCCGGGCGGCGCGCAGCCCGTCGGCGGCCACGCTGAGCGCCTCACTCCAGGACGCCTCCCGCAGCTCGCCGGTGTGCTCGTCGCGTACCAGCGGGGTGGTGAGCCGGTCGGCGGCGCGGGCGTACTGGAAGCCCCACCGCCCCTTGTCGCAGTTCCACTCCTCGTTGACCTGGGGATCGTCGCCGGCCAGCCGGCGCAGCACCTTGCCCCGACGCCAGTCGGTGCGCTGGGCACAACCGGCCGAGCAGTGCTCGCACACACTCGGGCTGGAGACCAGGTCGAACGGGCGGGCGCGGAAGCGGTACTGGGTGCCGGTGAGCGCGCCGACCGGGCAGATCTGCACGGTGTTGCCGGAGAAGTACGAGTTGAACGGGACGTCGCCGTCCTCGCCCTCGGTCCCGTAGTCCTCGTCCCGGTAAATGTTGATTTCCTCGGCGGAGGAGCGGTTCATCAGGTCGATGAACTTGTCGCCCGCGATCTCCTCGGAGAAGCGGGTGCACCGCTGGCAGAGCACGCACCGTTCGCGGTCGAGCAGGACCTGGGTGCTGATCGGCAGCGGCTTCGGGTACTCCCGCTTGTGCTCGTGGAACCGGGAGTCGGTGCGACCTGTCGACATCGCCTGGTTCTGCAGCGGGCACTCGCCGCCCTTGTCGCACATCGGGCAGTCGAGCGGGTGGTTCACCAGCAGCAGCTCCATGATCCCCTCCTGCGCCTTCTTGGCGACCGGGGAGGTGAGCTGGGTGCGGACCACCATGCCGTCGGCGACCGTCTGGGTGCAGGAGGCGACGGGCTTGCGCTGTCCCTCCACCTCCACCAGGCACTGCCGGCAGGCACCGGCCGGAGCCAGCAGCGGGTGGTCGCAGAACCGGGGGATCTCGGTGCCCATCTGCTCGGCGACCCGGATCAGCAGCGCCCCCTTGGGGGCGGTGACCTCGACGCCGTCGATGGTGAGGGTGACCGTCTCGGTCGGCTTGGCAACGTCCGTCATTAGTGGGCTCCCACCAACTGCTTGTCGGACAACTTCGGCGCGGTCCGTCCCTCGATGTAGTCGAGGTAGTCCTGCTTGAAGTACTTCAGCGACGAGGTCACCGGGCTGGTGGCACCGTCACCCAGGCCGCAGAACGAGCGGCCGAGGATGTTGTCACAGGTGTCGAGCAGGGTGTCCAGGTCGTCCTGAGTGCCCTGGCCGGCCAGGATGCGCCGGTAGACCCGGACCATCCAGTAGTTGCCCTCCCGGCACGGGGTGCACTTGCCGCACGACTCGTGGTGGTAGAACTCCAGCCACCGGTAGGTCGCGTAGACCGGGCAGTCCTGGTCGGAGAAGATCTGCGTGGCCGTGGTGCCGAGGATCGAGCCGGCGGCGGCCACCCCCTCGAAGTCCAGCGGCACGTCCAGATGCTCGGCGGTGAGCAGCGGCGTCGACGATCCGCCCGGCGTCCAGAACTTCAGGTTGTGGCCCGGCTGCATCCCGCCGGCCAGCTCGATCAGCTCGCGCAGGGTGATGCCGAGGCCGCACTCGTACTGGCCGGGGTTGGCGATCCGGCCGGAGAGGGAGTAGATCATCGGGCCGGCCGACTTCTCGGTGCCCATCGACTTCCACCAGTCCGCGCCGCCCAGCACGATGTACGGCACGCTGGCGATGGTGCCCACGTTGTTGACCACGGTGGGGCTGGCGTACAACCCGTGGGTGGCCGGGAACGGCGGACGCAACCGGGGCTGACCACGGAAGCCCTCCAGGGAGTCCAGCAGCGCCGTCTCCTCCCCGCAGATGTACGCGCCGGCACCCGAGTGGACCACCAGGTCCAGGTCGAAGCCGGAGCCGAGGATGTCGCGGCCCAGGTATCCCTTGGCGTACGCCTCGTTCACCGCGTTGCGCAGCCGGCGGGCGGCGTGCACCGCCTCGCCCCGGATGTAGATGTAGGCCCGGTTGGCCCGGATCGCGTACGAGGCGATGATGACCCCCTCGACCAGCGAGTGCGGGTCGTGGGTCATCAGCGGCAGATCCTTGCAGGTGCCGGGCTCACCCTCGTCGGCGTTGACCACGAGGTAGTGCGGCTTGCCGTCACCCTGCGGGATGAAGCCCCACTTGAGACCGGTGGGGAAGCCGGCGCCGCCGCGACCGCGCAGCCCGGAGTCCTTCACCAACTGGATCAGGTCGTCCGGGTGCGCCTTGATCGCCTTACGCAGCGCCGCGTAGCCGTCCAGCTTCTCGTAGGTGTCGAGCCGCCAGGCGTCCGGGGACAGCCAGCGCTTGGTGAGCACGGGCGTCAACTTGGCCAGGGTCTCCGGCGCAGGCGTGGTCACTTCTGAGCCCCCTTGTCGTGCGCGGTGTCCTGACCGTCGCCGGTGGACTCCGCTTCCCTGAGGTTGCGCTCCTGCGCCCCGGTGTCGTCACCGGCCGGCTTGCCGTCGCCCGCCGGCTTGTTGGCCGCCGCACCGGCCGCCTCCGCGGCCCGGGCGTCGCCCGCCGCGGGCGGCTGCCCGTCGACGGGGACCTTGGTACCGGGCGCGTCCGGCACCGCGGTCTTCGCGTCCGGCTGCCGGGTCTCGGCGGTACGCACCTGCGGCGACTTGCGGTCCGGCGCCGGCACGTCGGGCGCGGTGCTGCCGGTCGGCGCGGCCTTCGCCGGGGTGGCCGGGGCGGGCTTGTCGCCAGCCTTGCCGCTGCGGATCGGGGTGTTCGGGTCGAAGCCCGGTGCCGAGATGCCGTGCTGCTGGGCCAGGCGCAGACCGCGCAGGGTCGGCTCGCCGGGCACCCCGTCGGCGACGGCGCCCTCCCGCTCGTCGGCGAAGCCGGCGAGTTGGACCGCCATCTCCTTCAACGTGCACAGCCGGGCACCCCGGCTCGGCGTGGGCCGCCCACCGGCGCGCAGCTCGTCGACCACCCCGACCGCGGTCTGCGGGTCGACGCCGTCGAAGAAGTCGTAGTTGACGGTCATCACCGGGCCGTAGTCGCAGGCGGCGAGGCACTCGGCGTGCTCCAGGGTGATCTTGCCGTCGGCGGTGGTCTCGTCGTGCCCGACGCCCAGGTGCTCGGTGAGCGTGTCGTAGACCTCCTGGCCACCGAGCACGTTGCACATGGTGTTGGTACAGACGCTGACCAGCCAGTCACCGGTGGGGCGGCGCTTGTACATCGTGTAGAAGCTGGCCACCGCGCCGACCTGGGCCTTGTTCAGGCCGAGCACCTCGGCGCAGAACGCCACGCCGGCCGGGGAGACGTAACCCTCCTCGGCCTGCACGAGGTGCAGCAGCGGCAGCAGGGCCGAGCGGGACCGGTCCGCCGGGTAGCGGGCGATGATCTCCCGAGCCCTGGTCCGCGTCTCGTCAGTGAAGACAGTCACCGGTCACAACCTCCCATGACGGGGTCCAGCGAGGCGCCGCCGGCGATCACGTCGGCGATCAGGCCGCCTTCGGCCATCGCCGGCAGCGCCTGGAGGTTGACGAAGCTCGGCTCCCGGTAGTGCACCCGGTACGGCCGGGTCCCGCCGTCGGAGACCGCGTGCACGCCCAACTCGCCGCGCGGCGACTCGACGCCGACGTACACCTGACCCGGAGGCACCCGGAAGCCCTCCGTCACCAGCTTGAAGTGGTGGATGAGGGACTCCATCGACTGGCCCATGATCTTCGCGACGTGCTCCAGCGAGTTGCCCATGCCGTCGACGCCGATGGCCAGCTGCGCCGGCCAGGCGATCTTCTTGTCGGCCACCATCACCGGCCCCGGCTTGAGCCGGTCGAGCGCCTGCTCCACCAGCTTGAGCGACTCGCGGATCTCCGCGTTCCGAACCAGGTAGCGGCCCCACACGTCGCCGTCGGAGTGGGTCGGCACGTCGAACTCGTACGTCTCGTAGCCGCAGTACGGCATCGTCTTGCGCAGGTCCCAGGCCAGCCCAGCCGAGCGCAGCACCGGCCCGGTGACGCCGAGCGCCACACAGCCGGTCACGTCCAGCACCGCGACGTTCTGCGTCCGCTCCAGCCAGATCGGCTGCCCGGAGAGCAGGTCCTCGTACTCCTTGAGCCGCTTCGGCATGAGCTTGAGGAAGTCGCGGATCTTGACGATCGCCTCGTCCGGCACGTCCTGGGCGACGCCGCCCGGCCGGACGTACGCGTGGTTCATCCGCAGACCAGTGATCAGCTCGAAGATCTCCAGGATGTACTCGCGCTCCCGGAAGCCGTAGAGCATCATGTTGATCGCGCCCAGCTCCATCGCCGTGGTGGCCAGCCAGACCAGGTGCGAGGAGATCCGGTTCAGCTCCATCATGAGCACCCGGATGGTGGTGGCCCGCTCGGTGATCTGCTCCTCGATGCCGAGCAGCTTCTCCACGGCCAGCGAGTACGCCGTCTCGTTGAACAGCGGGGAGAGGTAGTCCATCCGGGTCACGAAGGTCGAACCCTGCACCCAGTTGCGGTACTCCAGGTTCTTCTCGATGCCGGTGTGCAGGTAGCCGACGACCGAGCGGGCCTCCCGGACCGTCTCGCCCTCCAGCTCCAGGATCAACCGGAGCACACCGTGCGTGGACGGGTGCTGGGGGCCCATGTTGACGACGATCCGACCCTCGTTGATCGGGTCGACGCCGGAGACGACGTCGTCCCAGTCCCCGCCGGTGACCGTGAAGACGCGGCCCTCGGTCGTCTCGCGCTCGGTGGCGTAGTTCGACGTGGTCATTGGTAAGACCTCCGCTTGTCGGGCGGCGGGATCTCGGCACCCTTGTACTCCACGGGCACGCCGCCGAGGGGGTAGTCCTTGCGCTGCGGGTGACCCTCCCAGTCGTCCGGCATGAGAATGCGGGTCAGCGCCGGGTGGCCGTCGAAGACGACGCCGAACATGTCGTACGTCTCCCGCTCCTGCCAGTCGGCGGTCGGGTAGACGGCTGTGACGCTGGGCAGGTGGGGCTCCTCGACGCTGACGGCGGCCTCCAGCCGGACCCGCCGCCGGTAGGTCATCGAGGTGAGCTGGTAGACGACGTGCAGCCGGCGGGCATCGGCACCCAGGTAGTCCACGCCGGACACCGACGAGCACAGCTCGAAACGCAGCGCCGGATCGTCCCGCATCACCTGGCAGACCTCGGCGATCCGCTCCGGGCGGATGTGCAGGGTCAGCTCGCCCCGGTCGACCACGACCTTCTCGATCGCCTCGCCGAACGCCGGGTACGCCTCCTCCAGCGCGTCCCGGACCTCGTCGAAGTAGCCGCCGTACGGCCGCGGTGAGTCCTCGACCGTGTGGTGCTGCCGGACCAGTCCGCCGAACCCGGAGACGTCGCCGCTGCCCTGGTTGCCGAACATGCCCCGGCCGGCGGGTGCGGCCGGCGGGAACTCGGCGGGGGCGCCACTCGTCGCGCCGGCCGGCGGCACCGGAACCGGAACACCGCCGGTGGTGGGCTTGTCGTCAGTCACTTGATCCCCCCGTACGGGTGGAGGTGGTTCTGGGCCTTCATCCAGTTCTCGATCCGCAGCTGCTCCTCGCGGCCCTCGCGGACGGCCTTCGTCCACTCGGCCCGCCGGGCCTTGTCGCTGCGGTACGACGACGGCATCGAGCCGTACGGCACCACCGGCACGTCACCGCGCGCCTCGCGGGCCGCCAGCATCTTGCGACCGTTCGGACCGAGCGGCTCGTGGCCGATCTTCTCGCGCAGCTTGAGGATCGCGTCGATGAGCATCTCCGGCCGGGGCGGACAGCCCGGGAGGTACATGTCGACAGGTACGACGTGGTCGACGCCCTGCACGATGGCGTAGTTGTTGAACATGCCGCCGCTGCTGGCGCAGACGCCCATGGAGAGCACCCAGCGGGGCTCGGCCATCTGGTCGTAGATCTGGCGCAGCACCGGGGCCATCTTCTGACTGACCCGGCCGGCGACGATCATCAGGTCGGCCTGCCGGGGCGAGGCCCGGAAGACCTCCATGCCCCACCGGCCCATGTCGTAGTGCGGACCACCGGCGGCCATCATCTCGATCGCGCAGCAGGCCAGGCCGAACGTGGCGCCCCAGACCGACGACTTGCGCGACCAGTTGACCAGCTTCTCCACCGAGGTGAGCAGGACGCCAGCGGGAAGTTTCTCCTCGATACCCATAGCCGTTCCTCCCTCAGTCCCAGTCCAGGCCGCCGCGTCGCCACTCGTAGGCGTACGCGACGAAGACGGCACCGATGAACACCAACATGGCGACGAACCCGAAGACCGGCAGGATGTCGAAGGAGACAGCCCACGGGTACAGGAAGATCATCTCCACGTCGAAGACGATGAAGAGCATCGCCGTCAGGTAGAACTTGACCGGAAACCGGCTACCGCCGATCGGCTGCGGGCTAGGCTCGATGCCACACTCGTAGGCTTCGAGCTTGGCCTTGTTGTAGCGGTGGGGGCCGGCGAACCGGGCGGCGGCTATCGAGAACAGCGCGAAACCCGCGGCGAGGGCGAACAGCCCGATGATGGGTACGTAAGGCGAGAGCGACATGTTTTCTCCTGCTCGTCCTTCCCTGCCCTCGGTGGTTGGCGAAATTCACACTATTCACATCCCACCCCGCGCCCTTCGGCGGGGGTGGACCTTGCCTGCTCCGCGCCCCTACACGGCGGGCGCGACCCGGGTCATCGCATTGATCACCCGGTCCATTGCGTCACCGCCGCGCGGGTCGGTGAGGTTGGCCAGCAGCTTGAGCACGAAACGCATCAGCGTGGGATGGGGCATGCCGTGCTTGGTCGCCACCCGCATGATCTCCGGACGGCCGATCAGCTTCACGAAGACCCCGCCCAGCCGGTAGTAGCCGCCGAACCGGGTCTTCAGCTCCTGCGGGTACGCCATCAGGGCCCGCTCCCGCTCAGCACCGGCCGGCCGGGCGAGCGCCTGGACCGCGACCTCCGCGGCCAGTTCACCGGACTCCATCGCGTACGCGATGCCCTCGCCGTTGAACGGGTTGACCATGCCGCCCGAGTCGCCGACGAGCATGACCCCCCGGGTGTAGTGCGGCACCCGGTTGAACCCCATCGGCAGCGCGGCACCGAGGATCGAACCCTCGGCGTTGACCTCGTCGGTCATCCCCCACTCCGGCGGCGTGTTGGCCAGCCAGTCGGTGAGCAGCCGCCGGTAGTTCGTCTTGCCGAACGCCGAGGACGAGTTGAGGATGCCGAGCCCCACGTTGACCCGGCCGTCACCGAGGCCGAAGATCCAGCCGTACCCGGGCAGCAGTTCGTTGGTGCCCTTGGCCCGCAACTCCAGCCAGGACTCCAGGTAGTCGTCGTCGTGGCGGGCCTCGGACCGGTAGTAGCGCCGGACGGCGACACCGATCGGGCGGTCCTCCCGCTTGGCCAGCCCGAGGGCGAGCGGGAACCGGCCCGAGACACCGTCCGCGGCCACCACCAGCGGGGCGTGGAAGGTGACGGGTGCCTTGTCCGGCCCGTCCTCGCCCTGCACCCCGATCACCCGGCCGTCGCCGTCCAACACCGGGCCGATGACGTTCACGCTGGTACGCAGCTTGGCACCGGCCGACACCGCGCGCTGGGCGAGCAGGTCGTCGAAGTCGAGTCGGGTGCGCACCAGGCCGTAGTTCGGGAAGCTGGCCAGATCCGGCCAGTCCAGTTCCAGCCGGACGCCGCCGCCGATCACTCGCAGGCCGCGGTTGTGCAGCCAGCCGGCCTCGGGGGAGGTGTCCACCCCCATCCGGATCAACTGCCGCACGGCACGCGGGGTCAGCCCGTCGCCGCAGACCTTCTCCCGGGGGAACTCGGTCTTCTCCAGCAGCAGCACGCGTACGCCGTGCCGAGCCAGGTGGTACGCGGTCGCCGAACCACCGGGACCGGCGCCCACGACGATCACGTCGGCGTCGTTCTCCACCGCGGTCATTAGCGCCTCCTCCCCGCCCTGCTCGTGAAATGCTTCACAAGCCAGCCGGGACGAGTCTATGACCGACACCGTAAGCTCGCCTTGTTAGGTCGACCTAACCTGTGGGACGCAGGAAAGGGCCCCGGTCACCAGAGCGGGCTCCTGCCGGTCAGCTCTCGCTGCGCAGCACTCAGGGACGCGCCGATGCGGCGCCGTCCAGGCTGGCGCGGATGGTCTCCGGCAGTTGCTCACGCAAGGTGCCACCGGCGGCCCGGTCCAGGGCCGCGAGCACCTCGGTCACCACCTGGCGGACGTCGGCGGGATCCGCTCCGGCCAGGCCCCTGAGCTGCTCGACCAGCTCCGCGGCATCTCCTATGGCCACATTCTTCGGATCCGTCATGTCGGCCAGCCTAAGCCGCAAAGGCGACATAATCGCCTTATTTCCCTAAATGGCGGTATTACCCTCGCGCGATAGGCACAGGGTAAGTCGCGCTCACGTCCGGACCGCGCGGTGCAGGGCCACCACGCCGCCGGTCAGGTTGCGCCACGCCACCCGGCCCCAGCCCGCGGCGGCCACCCGCGCCGCCAGCGCCGGCTGGTCCGGCCAGGCCCGGATCGACTCGGCAAGATAGACGTACGCGTCAGGGTTGCTGGAGACCGTCCGGGCCACGGCCGGCAGGGAACGCATCAGGTACGACAGGTACACGGTGCGGAACGCGGGATTGACCGGGGTGCTGAACTCGCAGATCACCAGCCGGCCGCCCGGACGGGTCACCCGGGCCAGCTCAGCCAGCGCGGCGTCGGTGTCGTTGACGTTGCGCAGGGCGAAGGAGATGGTCACCGCGTCGAAGCTGGCGTCGGCGAAGGGCAGCCGCAGCGCATCTCCGGCCAGCAACGGCACCTGCGGGCGGGTGCGCTTGCCGGCGTACAGCATGCCGAGGGACAGGTCCGCCCCGACCGCGTACGCCCCGGACTGGGCGAGTTCCTCGGTGGAGACACCGGTGCCCGCGCCCACGTCCAGCACCCGGTCGCCCGGTCGCAGGTCGAGCGCGGCGCGGGTGGCCCGTCGCCAGAACCGGTCCTGACCGAACGACAGGACGGTGTTGGTCAGGTCGTAACGGGCCGCGACACCGTCGAACATCGCGGCGACCTCGTGCGGCTGCTTGTCCAGACTGGCGCGCTGGCCCTGCGGGGTACGGCTCACCCCTCCACTCTGCCAGCCCGGCCGCCGGTGCCCCGGACAGGGTCGAGGCGACACAGTGAGGGCGGGATGGTCACCCATCCCGCCCTCACTGCCGTGCGTTATGTGAACGGCCCGCGCGGGCCGATAGAGGACGAACCTCAGGCGTTCGTCTTCTCGTCACCCGGGGTCACCAGGACCACCCGGCGACGGCGGGAAACCAGGAACATGGCCACACCGGCGGCCAGCACGGCCGCGCCGACGCCACCGATCAGGCCGACCTGCACACCGGTGACCGGCAGACCGGGGCCGTCACCGTCGCCACCACCGGTGCCGCCCTTGGCGGCCACGACCACCGCGAAGTCGTCGGTGTTGTCGCTCGGGTCGACATCGTTGCCCGCGACGCCGGTGGCGTTCTCCGGCAGAGCCGAGGTGGCGGCGGTCCGGAGGGCGCTGGGGGCCTCCTGCGCGCCCAGCGATTCGATGGTGACCTTGCCGCCGGTCAGGCTGCTCGGCTTCACACCGTCGGCGACCGTCACCAGGTTGTAGAAGCGAGCACCGGAGTAGAGGTCGTCACCGTCCTTGTCCTGCGCGGTCGGGATGAGGACAGCCTTGGTGTACTCGCAGGTCAGCGAGGTCATCGCGGCGTTGTAGGTGCAGTCCGGCTCCTTCTCCGCGAAGGTCGCGCCCTTGGGCAGCTGCACCTCGATGCGGAGACCCCTGGCAGCCTGGTCACCCTGGTTGAAGGCACCGTAGATCAGCTGACCGGTGTTGCCCGCGTACAGGTCGCCGACCTCGGTGATCGTGCCACCCTCGACCTTGACGGCCTTGCGGACGTCGTCGGCGACGACGGTCAGGTCCGGCCCGGTGCCCTCGACCTTGACGTCCACGGTCACGGCGTTGTCGGACTCGTCCGGGTCCGGGCCGCCGTGCAGGATCACCGCGGTGATGGAGCCGGCCGAGCCGACCTCGGCGCCCTTGCGGGTCAACGGGAAGAACCAGTCGACGTCCTCGCCGGCACGGATGGTGTCACCCTCGATGCCACAGAGGATCCAGCCGTCCTCGCGCGGGTTGCAGCCGCTCTCGTCGATGTCGACGAGGTCGGTCTTCAGCTTGCTGATGTCGAGGGCGACGAGCACGTTCTTGGCGTCGACCTTGCTCTTGTTGAGCAGCGAGACGCTGGCGTCCTTGCCCGGTGCGCCGACCGCGATGGTGGTGCCGGTCGCCTTGATGGCGAGATCCGCGGTGTCGTCCGCCAGAGCCGGCGCGGCGAAGCTGCCGGCCGCGAGGACACCGGCGGCACCGGCACCCAGGTACGCGGCAGCCCGGTTACGGAAAATCATCTGAGGTGTCTCCCCCGTGGGGTAAAGGAAACGTACGGGCGGGGACGTTAGCGGTCAGCGATCACCCGCGCCACCCTGCATCACACCCGCCACAAGCTGCTCAGCTAATGGCAACTTAAGGATTGTCCGGATTGATGGGCCTTGCTACCTGGTCACGCCTGGGCGCATGGCCGGAGCGGCCCGACGCTTCAAACTGGATGGATGATCCACCTGAGCCGTTCGGCTGACAACCAATCGAGCCACCACTGTGACGCAACGCCCGAACCACAGTGACCCATAGTGATCCCTCGCCCGCCGGGCACCCCACCCGACGACGCCGCCCACCCGACGACGCCGCCCGCCCGACGAGGGCCCGGGATGCCGCAACTCGCGGCCTCCCGCTGCCGCGAAGACCCGAGACACCGCAACTTGCTGCGCCCCGCCGCCCGCCGCTCCGGGCCGATCCGGGACGCCGCAAGCTCGCGCGTCCCCACCGCCCGGAGGCACGAGATGCCGCAACTCGCGCCATCCCCTCGACCGGAAGGGCCAACATGCCGCAACTCGCGCATCACACCGCCGGCACGGCCAGGACACCGGGTCTTGCCGGCCAGGGATGGCAAGCCGACGTGCCGCAAGTCGCGCGTCCCGTCGAGCGGAAGGGGCGGGCGGTGCAGGGTGCCGATCGGCGTCGGGTCGACTGGTTGGGTTGGGTGTCGGTCAGGTTGCCTGGACCAGGGGCAGCGAACGGCCGGCACCGCCACCGGGCAGGGCGATCGACGAGAAGTGCGAGACCACCCGGTCGTCGCTCGGGTCGTCGTCGGGCGTGTGGTGCACGGCCAGTCTGTTGTAGAGCGTGTCGCGCTGAGCGGGGATCCGGCCGGCGGAACGGATCATCCCGATCAGCTCGTGCAGGTTGGACCGGTGTCGGGCCCCCGCCGAGGAGATGACGTTCTCTTCCAGCATGATCGAGCCGAGGTCGTCCACACCCATGTGCAGCGCCAGCTGACCGACGTCCTTGCCGGTGGTCAGCCAGGACGCTTGCAGGTGCGGCACGGTTTCGAAGAACAGCCGGGCCACCGCCACCAGCCGCAGGTACTCCAGGGTCGTCGCCTGGGTGCGGCCCTTGAGGTGGTTGTTCTCCGGCTGGTACGTCCACGGGATGAAGGCCCGGAAGCCCTGCGTACGATCCTGCACCTCGCGGATCATCCGCAGGTGCTCGATCCGCTCGGCGGCCGTCTCTCCGGTCCCCATCATCATCGTGGCGGTCGACTCGACGCCCTGCCGGTGCGCGAGTTCCATGACCTCCAGCCAGCGCTCGCCCGACTCCTTGAGCGGCGCGATCGCCTTGCGGGGTCGCTGCGGCAGCATCTCGGCGCCCGCACCGGCGATCGAGTCGAGCCCGGCGGCCTTGATCCGGGCGATGGCCTCGTCGAGGCTCACCCCGGAGACCTTCGCCATGTGCAGGATCTCGCTCGGCCCGATCGAGTGGATGGCCAGCTGCGGGTACGCCTTCTTCACCGAGGAGAACAGCTCCTCGTAGTACTCCACGCCGTAGTCCGGGTGGTGGCCGCCCTGGAGCATGACCTGGGTGGCGCCCAGCTCGACCGCCTCGCCGCAGCGACGCAGGATCTCCTCGGTCGGGTGGGTCCACCCTTCCTTGTGCTTCGGTGCCCGGTAGAAGGCACAGAACTTGCACGCCGTCACGCAGACGTTCGTGTAGTTGATGTTGCGGTCGATCAGGTACGTGACGATGTTGTCCGGGTACCGCCGCCGACGGACCACGTCCGCCGCCTCGCCGAGGGCGTGGAAGGGGGCGTCGGTGTAGAGCAGCAGAGCCTCCTCGGGCGTGATCCGCCCGCCGTCGGCGCCGCGCTGCAGGATGTCGTCGATCTCCCGATTCACCGTCACGTACCCGAGCGTACGCCGACCACCCGCTCAGCTCTCAGCGGCGCACTTGACCTGTGATCCATCCCCCTGCCCAACCAGGAATCATGTTCGCAAGATCCTCATAAGATATGTCGTGGTCCGTTGACAATTTGCACAGGCGTGGTGCTGGGCCAAGCGGGGACGATGGCGGACGGCCGTGCAACGCATGGTCGATGAGGCACACGAGGTGTGAGTACGCGAAACCCGGCCCACCCACCGTCCGGAAGGCTGCCGGGTCCACTTCCAAAGAGCTACTGCTCCTGGCAGCCACCAAGATACCGCCCCGGGTCGGATCACAATCAGTCCGGGGTTCCCGGCGGAGCAGCTTGATGACGGCCGCCGAGTCGAAGCGTCACGCGTCGTAGTCGATGGTGAGGGTGTCGGTCAGCGGGCTGGACTGGCAGGTCAGCACATAACCGGCGGCCACCTCGTCGGGCTCCAGGGCGTAGTTGCGGGCCATCTCCACCTCACCGGAGACGACCTTGGCCCGGCAGGTCGAGCAGACCCCGCCCTTGCAGGCGTACGGCAGCTCGCCGCGGACCTTCAGCGCCGCGTCCAACACGCGTTCGTCGCGGCGCATGGTGAAGCTCGACGATCGTCCGTCGAGCATGATCGTCACGTCGGTACCGCCGGACGCGTCGTCCGTCCGGCGCACCGGCTCGGGCGGCGCGTCGACGTGGAACAGCTCGGTGTGCACCGCCGACTCCGCGACACCCCGCGCGGTGAGCACCGCACGAGCGTCCACCACCAGTCCGTACGGGCCGCAGAGGAACCACTCCTCGATCACCTCGCCGGGCACGATGGTCTCCAGCAGCCGACCCAGCCGCTCCGCGTCGATCCGCCCCGACAGCAGCGGCGAATCGCCCTGTTCGCGGGAGAGCACATGCACCAGGTGCAGCCGGGTCGGGTAGCGGTCCTTCAGGTCTGCCAGTTCCTCGGCGAACATCACGCTGCCGGCCGTGCGGTTGCCGTACACCAGCGTGAAGGTGCTGGCCGGCTCGACAGCCAGCGCGGTGGCGACCAGCGACAGCACCGGGGTGATGCCCGAGCCGGCGACCACCGCACCGTAGCGGCGAGCCCGGTCCGGCGCGAAGGCGGTGGTGAAGTGCCCCAGCGGCGGCAGCACCTCGATGGTGTCGCCGTGCCGCAGCGCCCCGCAGGCGTAGCCGGAGAAGGCGCCGCCCGGGATCTCCCGCACGCCGATCCGCAATCGCCCGTGCCGCGCCAGGTCCGCCGGGGTGGAGCAGATCGAGTACGAGCGACGGACGTCCCCGCCGCCGTCACTCTCCGCCGTACCGGCTGCCGCCGGCAGGCGTACGGTCAGGTGCTGGCCGGCGCGGAAGGCGAAGGTCTCGCGCAGTTCCTCCGGCACCGCGAAGGTGATCGCGACGGCGTCGGCGGTGAGCCGGTCCACGGCGACGACGGGCAGCGGGTGGAACACCGGCCGGCGGCGGACCGGGCGGGTGATGGTGACAGTCACAGGGCCTTCACATGGTCGAAGGGTTCGGCGCAGGAGCGGCAACGCCACAGCGCCTTGCACGCGGTCGAGCCGAAGCGGCTGAGCTGCTCGGTCTCCGGCGACCCGCAGCGTGGGCAGCGCACCGCCAGGGTGAGCGGAACGACGCCGTCGCGCCGGACCGGGGCGGGCGGGGCGATGCCGGCAGCGGCCAGCTTGGCCCGTCCGGCGTCGCTGATCCAGTCGGTGCTCCAGGCCGGGCTGTGCACCGTACGCACCTCGGCGTCCGGATGACCGGCGGCGACCAGTGCGCGCCGGATGTCGGCGCGGATGACGTCCATCGCCGGGCAGCCGGTGTAGGTGGGGGTGATCGTCACCACCACCCGGCCGGTGGCCGGGTCCTCCTGGACCGACCGGAGGATGCCGAGATCGTCGATGGTGACCACCCGGATCTCCGGATCCACCACCGCCGCCACGGCCTGCCGTGCTCTGCTCATCGCGTCACCAGCGTGCCCCGGGGTGGGCGCGATGCACCACCTGCATCTCCGCGAGCAGGTACGACAGGTGTTCGGTGTGCACGCCGTCGCGCCCGCCGGCCGGCGTCCAGCCGACCTCCGGGAGGGTGAGCGTCGCCTCGGCTAGCACGGCGGTGACGGTGTCGTCGAACTCGGACCGCAGGGTCGCCGGGTCGACCGGCGCGTCCGGCCGGGCAGCGAACAACTCGTCGGCGTACGCCCAGACCTGGTCGATGCCGGCCTGCATCCGGCGGTGCGACTCCTCGGTCCCGTCGCCCAGCCGCCTCACCCACAGCGCGGCGTGGTCCAGGTGGTACGCGGACTCCTTGCGGGCCTTGCCGCCGATGGCGGCCAACCGCTCGTCCGGGCAGCCGGCCAGGGCGGTGTAGAGCGGCACCTGGTACGCCGACAGGACGAGCAGCTTCGCCATTGTCACCGCGAAGTCACCGTTCGGCAGCTCGACCAGCAGGCAGTTGCGGAACTCCCGGTCGTCGCGCAGGTACGCCAACGCGTCCTCGTCCCGGCCGGCGCCCTCCAGCTCGCCCGCGTACGACAGCAGGAGCCGGGCGGCACCGAGCTGGTCCAGGGCGATGTTGGACAGCGCGATGTCCTCCTCCATCTCCGGCGCCCGGGTGCTCCACTCGGCCAGCCGCTGCGCCGCGATGAGCGCGTCGTCGCCGAGGGCGAGGGTGAAGGGGAAGAGCTCGCTCACAGGTGTGCCACCCCGTCGGGTACCTCGTAGAAGGTGGGGTGGCGGTAGACCTTGTCGGCGGCCGGGTCGAAGAAGGCGTCCTTCTCGTCCGGGCTGGAGGCGGTGATGGCGCTCGCCGGCACCACCCAGATCGACACGCCCTCCTGCCGTCGGGTGTAGAGGTCACGGGCGTTACGCAGGGCCAGTTCCGCGTCGGGCGCGTGCAGGCTGCCGACGTGGGTGTGCGCCAGCCCGCGCCGGGCCCGGACGAAGACCTCCCAGAGCGGGGTGTGTTGCCGGCTCACGCTGCCACCTTCTCCTTTTCCTTCACCGCACGCTTGGCGGCGTACGCGGCGGCCGCCTCACGCACCCAGGCGCCCTCGCTGTGCGCGCGGCGCCGGTGCTCCATCCGCTGCCGGTTGCACGGCCCGTTGCCCTTGATCACCCGCATCAGCTCGTCGTAGTCGGGCTGGGTGAAGTCGTACGCCTGGCGCTCGTCGTTCCAGCGCAGTTCCGGATCGGGAAGGCGCAACCCGAGCGCTTCGGCCTGGCCGACGCACATGTCCACGAAGCGCTGGCGCAGCTCGTCGTTGGAGAAACGCTTGATCTTCCAGGCCATCGACTGGGCTGAGTGGGTGGAATCGCCGTCGGGTGGGCCGAACATGGCCAGGGACGGGTACCACCAGCGGTCCACCGAGTCCTGGGCCATCGCCTTCTGCGCCGCGGTGCCGTGCGCCAGGGTGTGCAGGATCTCGTAGCCCTGACGCTGATGGAAGGACTCTTCCTTGCAGACCCGGATCATGGCCCGGGCGTACGGGCCGTACGAGCAGCGGCACAGCGGCACCTGGTTGACGATCGCGGCACCGTCCACCAACCAACCGATCGCGCCGACGTCGGCCCAGCTCAGCGTGGGGTAGTTGAAGATCGAGCTGTACTTCTGCCGGCCGTCGAGCAGCAGGTCGACCAGCTCGTCCCGGCTCACGCCGAGAGTCTCGGCGGCGGCGTAGAGGTAAAGACCGTGTCCGGCCTCGTCCTGCACCTTGGCCAGCAGGATCGCCTTGCGCTTGAGGGACGGAGCGCGACTGATCCAGTTGCCCTCCGGCTGCATGCCGATGATCTCCGAGTGGGCGTGCTGGGCGATCTGCCGGATCAACGTCCGCCGGTACGCCTCCGGCATCCAGTCACGGGGCTCGATCTTCTGGTCGGCGTCGACGACCTCGGCGAAGTAGGCGGCCAGGTCACTGCCCGGCTCGGCGGCGGCACGGCCGCGTTCCGCGGCCGCACGCAACGCCGCCTCTGCGGCCTCGACCTCACCGAGCAGGCCGCCGGGCGCGTCCTCGCCCGGGAAGTCATTGCCATACATGTCCCCAGTGTTACAGCTGAGGGTAGAAGACGCCAGGGGGTGTCATACAAATTCGAGGCACCCCACTGTTACTCCCTGTTCGCCGTCCGTGGCGCAGGTAACTATGAATTCGGTCACGAATCAGCGACAAATCCTCGCAACGACCGCATAGCGGTTCGTTATCCCGCCTTCACGGCGAGTTGCCCGGTGTCGAGTCCTGGCATAACGCCGATCCGCACGTAGACTTCCCCCGTCACACCGATCGGCTGACGACGATCGCCAGCTCAGGCCGCTTCCCCCGGCCCAGGTGATCCGCACCGGTCAGTCCTGGCAACAAGCCGGTCCCCCCGGCCCCGACATCTGGAGCTCACCCGCTCATGCGACCTCGCGTGACCATGGTGCTCGCCGCGACGGCGGTACTGCTCGGCGGCGTCATGCTGGTGCCGGCCGCCTACGCCCGACTCTCGGCCGGCGAGGCGGAGGCCAGCCCGGAGAGCGTCGCCGCGCCCACACCCGCGCCACCGCCGCCGCCGACCCTTGCCGCCGGCAAGGTCTCGGTGAACTTCAAGGGCGAGTTCTTCTCCTGGGCACTGCTGGACCGGGAGACCGACCAACTCTCCGGCTCCAAGAACATGGCCGCGACAAGCTCGACCGAGTCGATGCTCAAGGCCTGGATCGTCGCCGACTACCTGCGCCAGCTCGGCGACAAGGAGCCGCCCGCGTCCCTGAAGAAGGCTGCCAGCCTGGCCATCCGGGACAGCAACGACGACGCGGCCAACAAGGTCTACGCCGCCGCGGGCGGTTCCTACCGCGCGCCCGGGAACGGGCAGCCCGGTCCGGTGCTCAAGGCGGCGATCAAGCTGTGCGGCCTGACCGACACCAAGCCCGGCAACGTCAAGGGCTACGAGGGTTGGTGGAGCTTCACCCGGATGTCCCCGCGCGACGCGGTACGGCTCGGCGACTGCATCGCCGACGGCACCGCCGCCGGACCCAAGTGGACGAAGTGGCTGCTCACCGAGATGAGCAAGGTTCGCGGCAGCACCGCCGCCAAGGACCAGAAGCCCCGGGAGGGCGGCGGCCGGTGGGGCATCATCGACGGCCTGCCGGAGTCGATCACCAGTCAGGGTCCGGTCAGCATCAAGAACGGCTGGACCGTCCTCAACTACGACGGCAACTGGCACGTCAACTGCCTGGCCGTGACTGACAAATGGAGCCTCGCGGTGATGCTGCGCTACCCCCGGCAGAGCGGGCTCGACTACGGGGCGGACGTCTGCGCGAGCGTCGCGAGCCAGTTGGTGACGCCGCAGCCCGGCGGTGCCCTCAAGGTGCCGCAGCAGCCGATCGGGAAGCTCTGATGGCCGGCCGCAGCCGCAACGGCGAGACATCGCCGCTGCGTCTGATCGCCATCGCCGCCGTACTGATCGGGCTGGTGCTGGTGTCGCTGCGCCTGCTGCCCGGGTCGCCCTTCGAGTCCACAGCCGCCGCCCAGTGGGGACGCGGCGAGTCACCGGCGGCCCGAGACGGCGCGCTGACCGACCGGAGCGCACGGCCGTCGCCGTCGCCCAGTCCCTCGCCGGAGCCCGAGCCGCTGCCGTTCGAGGCGAAGGAGATCGACCTGGACATCGACGGCTGGTACGCGTGGAGCGTGCTGGACCGCCGTTCGGGGGAGATCATCGGCTCGGACGACATGGACGAGACAAGCACCACCGCCTCTCTCATCAAGGCCTGGATCGTCGCGGACTACCTGCGCCGTACCGCCGACGCCGGGCAGACCCCGAGCGACGCGAAGCTGGCCGACCTGACCCGGATCATCCGGGACAGCGACAACACCCGCACCGAGCAGCTCTACACCCAGATCGGCCGGTCTGCCTCGATCAAGCGGCTGTTGTCCACCTGCGACCTGACCGACAGCAAGGTGTCCAGTGATCTCGGCTGGAGCCGTACCGAACTCTCCCCCCGGGACACCGCCCGCCTCGGCAACTGCATCGCCGACGGCACCGCCGCCGGCCCGAAGTGGACCAAGTGGCTGCTCAGCGAGATGCGTCAGGTACGCGGTGCCGGCGACTTCGGCATCCGTAAGGCGTTCCCGGCCGCCGAGGCGAAGAAGATCGCCATCAAGAACGGCTGGGTCGACCGCACCCGCGAGCAGGAGATGCACGTCAACTGCCTGGCGATCGGCGACACCTGGACGATGGGCGTGATGCTCCAGTACCCGATCAACAAGGGCTACGAGTACGGCATGAAGAACTGCGAGAAGATCACCGAAGCCCTCCTAACCCAAACCCCCTAACCCGCCCCGCCCCTCGCCGCGCCCCACCCCTCGCCGCGCGCCGCCCCTCGCCGCGCGCCGATCTTGCACTTTTGGTCGCTGAAACGCGGCTTATGCCCGAAAAGCGGCGACGAAAGTGCAAGATCGCGGAGACGGGGAGGGTGGGGAGGGTGGGGAGGGTGGGGGTGGGTTAGCGGGTGAAGAAGGTGGGGCCGGTGGGGGGCAGGGGCGGGGTTTCGCCGTGGGCGGCGGCGCGGCGGGCGAACTCGCGGATGCCGGCGACCTGACGTTCGCCGAGGGAGAAGTCCAAGGCGCGGAAGTACTCCGCGAGAGTGCTCGCGTCGAAGGGTTCCCACCGGGCGGCCGACTCGGCGACCTGGTCCAGCTCGGCCAGGCACAGGTCGCGCGAGCGCAGGAACGCCTCGTGCACCTCCTTGACCAACCCGGGATGCGCTGCGGCGAAGTCACGGCGGACCGCCCAGACGGCGAAGACCATCGGCAGCCCGGTCCACTCCCGCCACGCCTGACCCAGGTCGGTCACGGTCAGCCCCTGCCGGGGTGCCTCGTACATCGCCCGCAGCGCCACGTCGCCGATCAACACCGCGGCGTCGGCCTCCAGCAGCATCTGGGTCAGGTCCGGCGGACACCTGAAGTACTCCGGGCGGACCCCGTACCGCTCGCGCAGCAGCAACTGGGCGAGCAGCACTCCGGTGCGCGAGGTGGAGCCCAGCGCCACCCGTGCACCGTCGAGGTCGGCCAACGGCCGGGTGCTCACCAGATTGACCGACAGCACCGGCCCGTCGCTGCCCACGGCCAGGTCGGGCAGGAGCAGCAGTTCGTCGGCGTGCTTCAGGTACTCGACGAAGGTGATCGGCCCGATGTCCAGGTCTCCGGCGACGAGTTGGGCGCTGAGCCGGTCCGGCGAGTCCTTGCGCAAATCGACATCGAGCAGGGCGCCGGAGCGCATCAGCCCCCAGTAGATGGGCAGGCAGTTGAGGAACTGGATGTGCCCCACGCGGGGGCGGGCGAGGCGCTCGACCATGCCCCGACCGTATCCCCACCGCCCGTGACCTGCTCAGCCGGACGTCGCGGAAGTGGCCAACCCCGCACCCGCCGCTGCCTGGGCCGGGAAGAAAACCGGTTGTCCACGGCACGCCCTCCAGTAGGCTGTTCGTTCCGCCCGACGGCCGCGGTGAGTAGCACCGCAGCGGACGTCCCCGCGCCGACCCACGAGTCGGAAACGCGAGCGGCAGCCTTCTTCCCGTGTCGAGGAGTCCGTGGATGAGCCTGCACGCCGAAAAAATCCCCCAGCCACCCGCGCTGGACGACGAACTGGCCGCCGAACGGGCGCACCTGACCCGCTCGCGGGCGGCGCTGCACCGGATGCGGGAACGCGCCGAGGCGCTCTTCGCCACCGGCGACAAGGTGGCCGGGGACGCGTACACCGCCGAGCAGCTCGGCCGGCACCTTGCCCGGCGGGTCGCCGAACTGGCCGACGACCCGCGCACGCCGCTCTTCTTCGGCCGGCTCGACTTCGGCGACGCGGATGCCGAACACGCCGGCCGCCGCTACCACGTCGGCCGCCGGCACGTCACCGACGAGCAGGGCGAACCGTTGGTGCTGGACTGGCGGGCACCGGTCTCGCGCGCGTTCTACCGGGCAAGTGCCCGCAATCCGCAGGGCCTGGCGGTACGCCGCCGGTTCGGTTTCAACGACGGCAAGCTGACCAGCTTCGAGGACGAGCACCTGGACCGGGGCGAGGAACTCGGCACGGCCAGCCGGATCCTCACCGCCGAGATCGAGCGTCCCCGGGTCGGGCCGATGCGGGACATCGTCGCCACCATCCAACCCGAGCAGGACGAACTCGTCCGGGCCGACCTGGCCGACTCGATCTGCGTGCAGGGTGCCCCGGGCACCGGCAAGACCGCCGTCGGGTTGCACCGGGCGGCGTACCTGCTCTACCTGCACCGGGAACGGCTACGACGGTCGAAGGTGCTGGTCGTGGGCCCGAACCGGGCGTTCCTCGGCTACATCGCGGCGGTGCTGCCCGCGCTCGGTGAGGTCGAGGTGGAGCAGGCCACCGTGGAGGACCTGGTCGGCCGGGTGCCGGTACGCGCGGTGGACCCGCCGGTCGTGGCCACGCTCAAGCACGACGCCCGAATGGCCGAAGTGCTGCGCCGGGCCGTCGACGCGTACGTCGGCGAGCCGACGGAACCGGTGCTCGTCTCCGACGGCTCGTTCCGCTGGCGGATCGGACTGGAGCCGCTGCACCGGCTGGTCCAGGACACCCGCGCGGAGCGTCTGCCGTACGCCGTCGGGCGGGACCGGGTCCGGGCCCGGGTGGTCGGACTGCTGCAACGGCAGGCCGAGGCGCGGCGCGCGGAGTCGCCGAGCGATGCGTGGCTGCGCCGGATGAGCCGGTCGAAGCCGGTCGCCGGGTTCCTGGACGCCGTGTGGCCCGCGCTCACGCCGGACGGCCTGCTGCACGCGCTGTACACCGAGCCGGACCGGCTCGCCCAGGCCGCTGACGGCCTGCTCAGTGCCGACGAGCAGCGGCTGCTGACCAGTGCCGGGTCCGGCCGTACCACCACCGGAACCGGATTGGGGCGGACGGCGAAGGCGACCCGGTGGACGGCCGCCGACGCCGTGCTGGTCGACGAGGCGGCCGGCCTGCTCGAACGACCGGCCGGCTACGGACATGTCGTGGTGGACGAGGCCCAGGACCTCTCAGCGATGCAGTGCCGGGTCATCGCCCGACGCAGTGAGCACGGCTCGCTCACGCTCCTCGGCGACCTGGCGCAGGCCACCGCGCCGTGGGCCGCCAGCGACTGGCGGGACAGCCTGCGCCATCTGGGCAAGCCGGACGCGACGGTGGTGCCGTTGACAATCGGGTTCCGGGTGCCCGCCGCCGTGCTGGCCTTCGCCAACCGGCTGCTTCCGGCGCTGGCTGTCGACGTGCCGCCGGCCGAGTCGCTGCGCAGCGACGGCGCGCTCGCGGTGCGTACCGTCAGCGATCTGGCGGCCGCGACGGTGGCCGAGGTGCGGACGGCGCTCACGCACGAAGGGTCGATCGCCGTCATCGCCGCCGACGACACCGTGGACGGGCTGCGGGCGGCGCTGGCCGAGGCGGGGGTGGAGACCGCGACCGCCGACGGGCCGGCAGCCGGGGCGCGCGTCACGGTGATGCCCGCGACCCTGGTCAAGGGTCTGGAGTACGACCACGTCATCGCGGTCGAACCGGCCGCCATCGCGACCGCCGAGTCACGCGGCCTGAACCGGCTGTACGTGGTGCTCACCCGGGCGGTGTCCCGACTGTCCGTGCTGCACGTCGCTCCGCTGCCCGCACCGCTCGGCTGACCTCGACCGGCGGGATCGGAGTCGCCGGTTCAGTTGACGTTCCCCCGGTTTCCACCCCGGACAGCAGCGGGCCGGTGCCACCATGCCGAGAAGGGCGGCCGGCCGGTGGTCGCCGCAGGTCGGAAAGGGGTGGCCGTGGTCAGCGTCGCACCGGGTACGCCCTGTTGGGCCGACCTGGCGACGCCGGGGCTCGACGCGGCCCGACGGTTCTACCCGGAGCTGTTCGGCTGGACCGGCCGGATCGACCCCGAGCCGGAGGCCGGCGGGTACACGGTCTTTCTGCTGGATGGCCGGGCGGTGGCCGGGGCAGGCCCGCCGGCGGTGCCGGATCAGGTGCCGATCTGGTCGACGTACGTGGCCACCGACGACGCCGATCTGGTCGCCGGCCGGGTGGAGCGGGCCGGCGGGCAGGTCGTGGTGCCGCCGTTCGAGGTTTTCGACCGGGGTCGGATGGCGGTCTTCACCGATCCCGCCGGAGCCGCCTTCAGTGTCTGGCAGCCGATGGCCTTCGCCGGGGCCGAGGTGTTCGACGTGCCCGGTGCGATGAGCTGGACCGAACTGGTGACCCCCGATCCCGACGGGGCACGGATCTTCTACGAGCTGGTCTTCGGTTGGCAGCCGGAGGAGGAGCCGATGGGTCAGGTCGCGTACACCGGGTGGCGGCTGGGCGATCGGCTGGTGGCGGGGATGATGCCGCCGCTGGGCGAGGAGTTCCCGACCAACTCGCCGGCCTACTGGACGCTGTACTTCTCCGTCGCCGACGCCGACGCCACCGCCGCCCGCGCCGCCGAACTGGGCGGCACCATCCTGGTGCCACCGCGCGACATCCCCGCCGGCCGCGTTACCGCCCTCCGCGACCCCCACGGCGCCCTCTTCTCCCTAATCTCCCTAACCACCCCCACACCCCCACGCCCTACGCGTTGATCAAGAAGTTTGCGTCTGGATCCGCGTCCTCCCGCGACCAAAACTTCTTGATCAACGCGACTTGAGGGTGGGGCGGGTGGGGAGGACGAGGGGGCCGTGGGGGCCGGGGATGACGCGGACGTGGGCGCGGTAGTGACGGGCGAGCAGGTCCTCGGTGAGGACCTCGTCGGGGGGGCCGGAGGCGACGACGCGGCCGTCGGCCAGCAGCACCATGCGGTCGGCGTACTCGCCGGCGATGGACAGGTCGTGCATGGTGGCCAGCACCGTGAGGCCGTGCGTCCGACGTAGCTGGTCAACCAGTTCGAGGACCTCCTGCTGATGGCCGATGTCGAGGGCGCTGGTGGGCTCGTCGAGCAGCAGCAGGGTGGCGCCCTGGGCCAGCGCCCGGGCCAGGAAGACCCGCTGCCGCTCACCGCCGGAGAGGGTGGCCAACTCCCGGGCGTGGAAGCCGGTGAGGTCCAGCCGGTCGAGCACCTCGTGCACCACGGCCAGGTCGGCGGCGGACTCCCGGCCCAACGGCGGGATGTACGGGTTACGACCGAGCAGCACGTAGTCCAGCACCGCCATGCCGGGCGGTACGACGGGTGACTGGGCGACCGTGGCCACCACCCGGGCCCGTTCCCGGCGGCGCAGCTCGCCCAGTGGCGTACCGAAGAGGCGGACGGCGTCCGGTGCGGGGAGCAGGCCGCCGACGGCGCGCAGCAACGTCGACTTGCCCGCGCCGTTGGGGCCGATCACCGTGACCCACTCGCCGGTGGCGACGGTCAGGTCGACGCCCGCGAGGATCGGCGTACCGTCCAGGCTGATCCGCAGGTCGCGCAGGTCGACGGCGGGCGCGGCCGACGAGTCGCTCATGTCAGCACCCGCCGGGCGGAGCGCAGCACCACCACGAAGAACGGGCCGCCCAGCAGCGCGGTCACCACCCCGATCGGGATCTCCTGCGGTGCGGCGGCGGTCCGCGCCACCACGTCGGTCAGCGCCAGGAAGGCACCCCCGAACAGCAGCGACAGCGGCAGGATCACCCGGTAGCTCGCCCCGGCGAGCATCCGGACGGTGTGCGGCACGATGATGCCGACGAAGCCGATCAGGCCGGAGGCGGAGACGGCGGCGGCGGTGCCCAGCGAGGCGGCGGCGATCAGCAGGTACCGGGACCGCTGCGGATGCAGGCCGAGGCTGGCCGCCTCGTCGTCGCCGACCGACAGCACGTCCAGCTCCCGCCGGTGCAGCAGGATGATCAGGCTGGTCAGCAGGAAGTACGGCAGCACCAGCCGGACGTCCTGCCAGCCGGCGGTGGCCAGCCGCCCGAGCAGCCAGGAGTACACCTGCTGGATGCTCTCCGCGTTTCGTTGCAGCAGGTACGTCTGCCCGGCGCTGAGGAACGCGGAGACGGCCACCCCGGCCAGGATCAGGGTGGCCGGGGAGCGGCTGCGTCCGCCGGCAGAGCCGAGCAGGTAGGTCATCGCCACCGCGCCGAGGGAGCCGACGAAGGCGGCCAGCGGGATGGTGACCGGCAGCCCGCTCAACGCGCCGCCCGCGCCCACTCCCAGGGTCAGCACCACGGTGACCGCCAGCCCGGCCCCGGCCGCTACGCCGAGCAGGTACGGGTCGGCCAACGGGTTGCGGAACACCCCCTGGTACGCGCCGCCGGCCAGGGCGAGCAGCCCACCGACCAGCAGACCCAGCACCGCCCGGGGCAGCCGTAGCTCGGTGACGATGGCGATCTCCCGCTCGGTCAATCCGCTGTCCAGGCTTACCCCGGGTAGCAGATTGAGCAGTTCGATCGCGACGCTGCCGGGCGGCAGGCTGACCGGGCCGAGCGAGACCCCGGCCACCAGCGCGACGAGCACGGCGAGCACTCCGGCGGCGAGCCAGCGTTTCCGCAGGCCCGCCGGCCGGGGCGGGGTGGCCGCCCCGGCCGGCGCGACGGGGCGGCCGCGCTTCAGCACGTCGTGCATGACCCGGTCAGCGCCCAGCGGCCAGCGTCACTGGGACACCTTGGCGGTGGCGTCCACGATGGTCCGCAACAGGTCCACCACACGCGGCCCCCACCGGGAGGCGATGTCGTCGTCGAGCTCCACGACCTGGTCCTGCTGCACCGCGGTGAGCGAACTCCAGCCGCTGCGCGCCTTGACCGTCGCGGCGCTCTGCTGGCAGCACTTGACGTCGGAGAGGAAGACGAAGTCGGGGTTGGCCTTGACGATCACTTCCTGGGACAGCTGCGGGTAGCCGCCGTTCTTTCCGTCGGCGTCGGACGCGTCGGCGATGTTCTCCAGCCCGGCGAGGCTGTAGATCGAGCCGATGAAGGTCTTGCTGGTCGCGGTGTACAGCTCCGGACCCAGCTCGTGGAAGTAGGTGGGCGCCTCGGCGCGCTGCGGCACCTCGGCCACGATCTTCGTGATGTCGTCCTTCATCCGCTGGACCACGTCGGCCGCCGCGTCGGCGTTGCCGGTGAGCGTGCCCAGCTCGGTGAGCTGCCGGTACGAGTCGTCGAGGGTCTGCGCCGCCGGAGTCAGGTAGACCGGGATCTTGAGCGTGGTGAGCTGCTCGACGATCTTGTTGCGGTCGTCGCTGAGCACCACCAGGTCGGGGTCCTTGGCGGCGACCGCCTCGGCGTTCGGCTGGTAGCCGGAGAGGTCCGTCTTCGGCGCGTCGGCGGGGAAGTTGGACTGGTCGTCCACCGCAGCGACCTGCGGACCGGCGCCGATCGCGAAGAGCATCTCGGTGGCCGTCGCCGACAGCGAGACGATCTTCTCCGGTCGCTGTTCCAAGGTCAGCGAACCGACGGTGACGGGGAAGGTGGCGGCGCTGGGGCTGCCGCTGGCGGCGGGGGTGTCGGGGGTCTGCTCGGCGCAGGCGCCGAGCGCGAGCGCAGCCGCCGCCAGGCTGGCGGCGAAGACCACGGGGGTACGTCTGAACATCGGTCCTCCTGTCGGTCGAGGATGTGCTGCTTCGCCGACAGGGAGCCGAGGCACCCGTCCGCGAGGCGCCCTTCCTCGAGAGCGCGAATCG
Organism: Micromonospora sediminimaris; assembly: GCF_016863575.1. NCBI lineage: Bacteria > Bacillati > Actinomycetota > Actinomycetes > Micromonosporales > Micromonosporaceae > Micromonospora > Micromonospora sediminimaris. Next base: position 30,526 of record NZ_BOPD01000014.1, on the reverse strand, counting down.
CGACCGCGCCCCAGGCGACCTGGCTCGTCCCCGGTAACGGGGCATCACAGTTGCGGGACAGCGCCGGTGTCGCACCGGCTTCGCTGGAACGGGTCGGTAAGACCGTAGCGCACGTCGCGTCGGTGCCCCGCCGAGCAGGCCGTCGCGCTGCCGGAGGCCCGGCGGTGAGCGCCGGGAGAAAGCCGGTCTGCCCGTTTGGTCCCTGGAACGGGGCCCCGCGCGAGGGGATGGCGGGGCCCCGTCCGATTTCAGGAGGAGGTGATGGTGACGTTGTCCACAGCCGCTTCGACGAGGCTGGCGGTCGAGGTGTCCGCGGCCTCCACCAGGATCCGGATGGACTGGCCGGCGTACGGAGTGAGGTTGAGGTTCGACACCGTCCAGGCACCGTTGCGGTTGCTGGCCGCGCCGGCCTGGGTGAGCAGCGCCGTGGTGCCGCCGCTGTGCACCACGCTGACCCGGAAGTAGTCCGCCGACGACGAGTTGGAACCGTGCGCCAGGTACCACGCCAGCGACAAGGTCAACGTGCCGCTGGCTGGCAGGGCGACAGCCGGCGAGCGGGCGCTTGTCACCCCGCCGTCGATGTCGTAGTCACCCGCGCCGCTGCCGGCCAGGCGGCCGGTCACCAGGTCGTTGCTGCCCGCGTACGGGGTGAGCTGCTTGGCCCCGCTGGAGCTGGTGGCCTGCCCGGCGCCCCGTTCCCACTGCCCGGTGGTCGCGGTGTCGGTGCCGTTGGGGTTTGTCGTCCAGCCGGTCGAGGTCTCGAAGGTGTCCGACCAGACCGTGGTCCCTCCGCCACCGCTGCCGCAGTACTGGGCCTGCTTGCCGATGGCCCGGTACGGGCAGTCGGCGTACTCGGAGAGGATCAGCACCGCCTCGCGGTTGCGCGAGGTCTGCTGCGGGATGACCTCGTCGGGCGGGTAGAAGCCGCCACCGGAGGCCGAGCCCGGATACAGCTCGAAGGTGTACGCCCAGATGCCGTGTGTCGCCCACATCCAGTCGATGCTGCTGCCGTCGGTGACGTACAGGTCGCTTGACTGCTGCGGGGTGAAGCCGTTTGTCGCCGCCATCTGCTGGCCGATGGTGGCGAAGGTGTTGTACTGGTCGGCGCTCATCCCCGGGGCGGTGTTGTTGTACGTGTAGCCGTACGGCCAGAGCACCAGCTCGGAGTAGGTGTGGAAGTCGATGTTCGCCTTGATCTGCTGCACTCCGCCGACGACCCGGCTGTTTACGAAGTTGCGCAGCGCCTGCGTCTCGGGGGCGGAGAACGCCGACGGACCCCGGTAGGTGTCCGAGGAGGTGGAGCCGGACGAGCCGCCGCAGCAGCCCCAGTTGTAGCTCCAGTTCCGGTTCAGGTCGGTGCCGACGTACGACGATCCGCTGTTGGGTTGGCGGTTCTTGCGCCACGACCGGTAGGAGCCGGTGGCGATGTCGTACTCGCTGCCGTCCGGGTTGACCGAGGGCACGACCCAGATCTCCCGGTTGTTGACCAGGCTGGTGATGCGGGAGTCGGAGCCGTAGTTGTCGGTGAAGAGGTTGAGCAGGTAGAGCGCCATCTCGACGGTCAGGTGCTCCCGGGCGTGCTGCTGGGCGTTGAACAGGATCTCCGGCTCGTTCTCGTCGGTGGCGACGTTGTCGGAGATCTTCACCGCGACCAGGTCGCGGCCCTCGTACGAGCTGCCGATGCTGACCTTCCGCGCGAGCGTCGGATGATCGGCCACCACCTTGTTCACCGCCGCGATCATCTCCGGGTAGTCGTGGTAGTTGGAGTCGGCCGACGGGAAGCCGAGGAGCCCGACGTCGCCTTCCGCCTGTCCCCGTTCGGTCGGCAGCGCGGCGATCGCCTCCAGCCGGAACCCGAGCCGGGTGATGGCGGCGGCTTCGGCTCGGGTGGCCGAGACGTGCAGCACCCCGTGCTCGGAGTAGTCGATGGCGGCACCCGTACGGGCGACCGCGCTGCGATCGGCGAGCGTCTTCGGGCCGAGTACCCGGTAGGGCACGGCGGCCGATTGTTGGTCCCGGTTGGGCGCCGGTTCGGCGGAGACCGGTGGCGCGGCGATGGTGAGCAGGCCGAGCCCGGCGGCGACGATGAGCGCCAGGGCACGGCGGACGGGGATGGAACGGAAGGCCATGGACAACCTCCTGGAGGCGCGGGGATCCCCCGCTCGGTAGCGGACAGCCCACCACCTGTCACATGGTCATATCAATATCGATCGCTGTTTGGCCCATCCCAACCGGATACTCATGTCCGCGACATGTTCCCGTCGACCGCACGCCACGTAACCGGAGACCAGGTCGCCGGGGCGCTCAGCCCTTCTCGTCGGTGGGCCGGTCGCCCGTCGCGCCGTCGGCCTGGTCGTCGCCGGCCAGGGCGGACCGCAGCCGCTCCTTCTCCACGCGACGACGCTCGGCGGCGGCGGCCATCTCCTCGGCCATCTCGTCACGCCAGCCTTTGAGCAGGAAGAACGAGAGCGCTGCGGAGAACAGCAGCGCCAGGATCAACTTGAGGAAGATGTCCATGTCGACCGGCCAGAGGGCCGCCACCACGACCACGAACAGACCGATCCGGCCGAGCGTGTACTTGACCGCCGCACTCACGTTCGTTCGCTCCGCTCGCTCACGTCGTCACTCTGCCTCAGCCGGTCCGGTTGGCCAGCCAGCGCACGCCGGGAAACCAGATCATCGCGTACACCACGGTGAACGTGGTCGCGGCGAGCACGCCGGACAGCAGCGGCGGCAGCGTCGTGGCCACACCGGCCACCAGCAGCCCGGAGACCACCGCCATCGCCACGGCCACCAGCGCGGCCACCACCCGGGGCGCCCCGAAATCCCACGCCCGGAAGTCCTCCCAGAACAGCCAGGCGGGCAGGATCACGGCGAGCCAGCCGTTGGCCTGGCCGAACTCACCGGCACCGAACCAGGCGAAGGCCACGTCGAAGATCACCAGCACCAGCAGCCCGATGACCACCCCGGCCAGGCCGACACCCACCAGGTCACCCAGGGTCCGGATCCGCCCCTCGGCGTCCCGGCGGGGAAACGCGCTCTGCTGCTCGGTCATCGTCGTGCCAGGGTACGCGTCGGATCAGGCCCAGACCTGCTGCGGCTCGGCCCGACGCTCGGCCAGCGTGGGTGCGGCGTCGTACTCGCGGACCACCTCGTAGCGGGTGTTGCGCTCGACCGGGCGGAACCCGGCGTCCCAGATGAGGTGCAGCAGGTCGTCGCGGTGCATGGTGTTCGGCGTCCCGTACGAGTCGGCGTCGTGGGTGATCTTGTATTCCACGACCGAGCCGTCCAGGTCGTCGACACCGAAGTTGAGCGAGAGCTGGGCCACCGACAGGCCGTGCATGACCCAGAAGCACTTGACGTGCGGGACGTTATCGAACAGCAGCCGGGAGACCGCGAAGGTCTTCAGCGACTCGGCCGGTGAGGCCATGGTGGTGCGGGCCTGGATCCGGTTACGGATCTTCCCGTCCGCCGAGTCGACGAAATCGTGCTGGTAGCGCAGCGGGATGAAGACCAGGAAGCCGCCGGTCTCGTCCTGCAACTCACGCAGCCGCAGCACGTGGTCGACCCGGTGCCGGGGCTCCTCGATGTGGCCGTAGAGCATGGTCGACGGGGTCTTCATCCCCTTGCTGTGCGCCAGCCGGTGGATCCGGGACCAGTCCTCCCAGTGGCAGGCGTGGTCGACGATGTGCTGGCGGATCTCCCAGTCGAAGATCTCCGCGCCGCCACCGGTCAGCGACTCCAGGCCCGCGTCCATCAACTCGTCGAGGATCTCGTCGGCGCCCAGCCCGCTGATCTTCTCGAACCACTGCACCTCGGTCGCGGTGAACGCCTTCAGCTTGACGTTCGGCAGCGCGGCCTTCAGCTCGCGCAGGACCTTGGGGTAGTAGCGCCAGGGCAGGGTCGGGTGCAGGCCGTTGACGATGTGCAGCTCGGTGAGCTGCTCGTCCTCCATCTCCTTGGCCTTGCGGACCGCCTCGTCGATGCGCATGGTGTACGCGTCCTTCTCGCCCGGCTTGCGCTGGAAGGAGCAGTACGCGCAGCTCGCGCTGCACACGTTGGTGAGGTTCAGGTGCCGGTTGACGTTGAACATCACCCGGTCACCGTTCATCTCGGTGCGCCTGTGGTGGGCCAGTCGCCCCAACCAGGTCAGGTCGTCGCTGGAGTAGAGGGCGATCCCGTCCTCACGAGTCAGCCGCTCCCCCGCGTACACCTTCGCTTCGAGCTCGCGCTTGAGTCCGGCGTCCATCGAAAGCCCCGTCCCCTTCCACCTGCGGTCGCGACCGGAACACGGTCGCCACCCGAGCCTACGTCGGCCGCGTCGGCAACTCACACCGTGGTGGTCAGCAGCGAACTCTCAGCCTCCCGTTATCCGGCCAGACATCGACACCAGTGCACCGCGTGAGGTAAGACAGGGTGGGGCACGACACACACTGGTAGCGTCCCGAACCGCCGCGCCGACCGAGCGTGGCAAAGCAACGCCGGACGGGGAGCGGAATGGTCGACAGCGCGAACGGACGGCAGCGGCGACGAGGTCCGGTGGTCTCACCTGTGCTCCGGCCGGCGCTCTGGTCCGCCCTGCTCGCCGCGGTCGCCAGTACGGTCCTCGCCGCACCGGCATACGCCGAGCCCGGCATACCCGTCACGGTGCCCGACACCGGTTCCCGGCCCACGGCCACCGGGCCTCTCCAACTACCCGGCATGCCCGCCGGAACGACCCCGGGCCTGACGCCACCGGCGCTCGGCACGCCCGGTGCCAGCGCGTTGGAAACCCGGATCACCGCCGCAGAGGCGCGGGTCGCCGAGTTGGGCACCCGACTGCTCGAACTCGAACAGCAGCGCAACGAGGTGCAGACCCAGTTCCTCACCGCCGAGCGTGATCTTGAGTTCGCCCGGGGCGCGGTCCAGCAGGCGCAGCAGCGTGCCGACCAGGTCGCCGCCGAGGCCATCAAGGCTGCCGCCGCGCTACCACCCGGCGGTTTCGCCACCGACCTGCGTGACCTGGATCTGCTCAGCCGGGCGAACCGCGGCGAGAAGGTCGGGCACGACACCGGCCCGGCCGCCGGCGAGATGGCGCGTGCCCGCGCCGACGAGCAGGTGGCGACGCAGGCGCACGCCGCCGCCCAGTCGCGACTTCAGGGCGTTCAGCAGCAGTACACCGCCACCAAGCAGGCACTGCGCGACGCCGAGGCGGAACTGATCAAGCTGCGCGACGAGAACTCGGCGCAGTTGGTCGAATTGGCCCGCCAGCAGGAGGCCGCCGAGCAGCAACTCGGCGCCGACTACGTCGACCAGTCCGCCGGTGGGCTGGCCGCGCACCCCATCGCAAAGGCCGCCGTCGCGTACGCCCGCAAGCAGCTCGGCGACGACTACGAATGGGCGGCCGAGGGCCCGGACACGTTCGACTGCTCGGGCCTGATGTGGGCGGCATACCGCTCGGCGGGTTACCGCCAGCTGCCGCGAGTCTCCCGGGACCAGTACCGCGCAACCAGCTCGCGGACGGTGCCGCGCACCGCTCTGCTTCCTGGCGACCTGCTCTTCTTCGCCTCGGGTAGCAATTGGCAGAGCATCCACCACGTGGGGATGTACGTCGGCGGCGGCAAGATGATCCACGCGCCGACCACAGGTGACGTGGTCAAGATCTCCACGGTTCGCTGGTCCCGGCTCTACGCCGCGACCCGGGTGGTGGGTGCGGTTCCGGCACCGACGTCCTCGCCGACCCCGTCGCAGCCACCGACCCCCAAGCCCAAGCCCAAGCCAACGCCGAAGCCGACCAAGACGACGAAGCCGACGCCGAAGCCCACCAAGACGACGACTCCCTCGCCCACTCCCTCGGGCTCGACCACGCCGTCGCCGACCCCGACGGGCTCCACCACGCCCTCGGCAACTCCGACGGCGACCACCACCCCGTCGGCAACCCGGTCTGCGACCACCACCCCGTCGGCGACGACCTCGGCCTCCGAGGCCACCTCGCCGACCCTCGGGGCCAGCAGCGTCGCTCCGACCACGGCCGCCAGCAAGGCCGACCCGACCACGGCGGCGAGCAGCGCGGCACCGGACGAGAGCGCTTCGGCCAGCCCGTCCACGGCCAGCGGACGGTGAGCTGACCCCGCACCCGCCGCCCGCCCGCGCCGCGCACGCCTGCCGGCCACCGGTAGTGACAGGGCAGGGTGCAGATTGCACTTGGACCGTCATGTCTCTGCGGCATTTTCATATCTCCCTGACATGACGCTCGTGGGACAGGTGTCCGTCCGCGCAGGGCAGCCACGCCAAAGCCACGGCATAGCATCTGATCGCGGCTGGTCGATGTATGTGCTGCCGGGCGGCCGATGACACCCGCGACGCGGTACGCACTCCGGGTGTGCCGCACGGGTGGAATATGGCACGGTGTCACTCAGGCACTCCCGGTCCGGCGACACGGTCCGGTTGCGAGCGTGGCGCGGAGGCGACGATGACGGAGCAAGAGGTTCCGGCGGGGCTGGCGGGTCCGCCCCCCACGCCCACCGCCGAGCGAGAATCCACCGCCACCGCCCAGCCGGAACCCGCCCCCACCAGCGAGCCGGGTGCCGGCGGTTCCGCAGACCCGACGGCCGATGAGCCCGCCCAACCACCCACCGAGCGGCCCAGCGCAGACGCCGCCCAGCCAAGCGCAGACGCCGCCACCCCGCCGAGCGCGGACGCCGCCCCGTCGAACGCGGACATCCCCACCGGGCCGAGCGCAGACATCGCCGCACGGTCCAGCGCAGACGCCGCCACCCGGCCGGCGGGACCGGCCCGGGGCCGGGCAGGCGTCGCCAAGGTGACGGCACCCGGCGGCGTGAGTCACGGTCAGCCACCGGCCGGTGCCGGGCTGACCGGGGGCGGAGGGGGCACCACGTACCGGGCCACCGCCGGACCGGTGGGCACGAGCGGAGGTGTCGCCCTCGGCGGATCGACCTCGGCGGCCGGCACGGCCGGTGTACCCGGTCAGCGGGAGGCCGTCCAGCCGTACCGGAATCCGACGGCATTGAAACCGGCGCGGGCCAGTGTCCGGGTGCCTGGGCTCAGCCGGGTGAGCGTGGACGAGGCGGAGTCCGCCGGAGGCGGCGGCAAGACGCCCGGTGTCTACCGGTCCGCTCCGGCCCAACCGGGAGCGGCCAGGCCGGCCGGACCGGAACCGGTCGAGCCACCGGAGCCCGCTCGGCCGCCGGAGCCGGCCGAACCGCCGACGCCACCCGCACCCGGGCCGGAACCGGCACCCCATCCCCCGGTGCCTGGACCGGTCCCACCTGGGCCTACCCCACCGTCGCCGTCGCCGGCACCGCCCTCCCCAGCACCGGTGCCGCCGACGCCCGGTCCGTACCCGCCGGGACCAGCCCCCGTTCCGCCGCCCGCCCCCCGGCCCGCGCCGCCGGTTCCGGGCCCGCCGACGCCGCCTCCCGGGCCACCCGTACCGCCGCCGACGCCGCCTCCCGGGCCACCCGTACCGCCGCCACCGCCACCACCGGGCCCGATGCCGGCGCCGCCGTTCCCGCCGCCACCGGCCAACGCCGACACCATCCGGCCCACACCGTCCACCGCCGTGTCCCACACCGGCTCGCCCGCCAGCCCTGGCGAGGCTGACGTGGCTCCGGTCGTGCCGGCGCCGGCGCTGCCGGTCTGGCCGCCACCGACCAACCCCGGCGGCCGCCGGGACGAGCCCGCGCCCATCTCCCCGGCGCTCGCGCCCCGGCCCTCGTCCCGTCCGGGACTGCGTCCGGGCTCCGCCGGGTCACTCGCGGGCTCCGCCGGGTCGCTCGCGGCGGTGGACGGGCCGGGCGGTGATCCAGGCGCGACGCGAACCCAGAGCAGCACGGCCGAACCGCCTGCCTGGGTCGGGACGTCCGCGACCGGATCCACGCCGGGCGTCCGGTCAGCCGGAGAGAAGGAGCAGACGGACCGCCCGGCCAAGACGGAGCGCCCGGCTGAGGTAACGCCTGCTCAGCGTCCCGGCGGCTCTGACCTGAGCGCGTACTACGCCGGGTTGGAAAGTTCGGCGACGGTGGCCTTCCCGGCCGGTGAGCAGGAGACCTCCGGCTCGTTGACCGGGCACATCCTGGCTCAGGGCTGGGCGGACACGGCGGCCGAGAGGTCGCGCAGCACGCTCCGGGTCGTGATCCTGATGGCGGTCGCACTGGGGGTGCTGGTGGCGATCAGCGTGATGGTGGTGCTCTTCGCAAACGACGCGCTGCCCAGCGCGAGCAGTGGCCTGCCGGGCGACCGCCAGCTTCCGGATCGTTGGTGAGTCCGCCCACTACCCGACTCCGGCGCGGGTGGGCACGCGCCGACCGCCGTACACTGGTCGCTGATCATTGACCTGGCGCGTGCACAAGCGCCCATGGGCGATCTTGCGGAAGATCCGGCGGCCACGGCCGCAGCGGGACATCGCGAAGATGCGCCCCGCTCGAAAGGCATTTCTTGACCACCTCCGCTGAACTCGGCATGCCCCCGTTCTCCCCCGACCTTCCCGCCGCGCCGCAGCCGGCCGGCACGACCACCCCGGTCACCTTCGACTCGCTCGGGCTTCCCCGGCAGTTGGTCCGCGCCCTGGACCGACAGGGCATCACCACTCCGTTCGAGATCCAACAAGCCACCGTGCCGGACGCACTGGCCGGGCGCGACGTGCTGGGCCGTGGGCAGACCGGCTCCGGCAAGACCCTCGCGTTCGGGCTGCCGCTGCTGGCCCGGATCGCCGCCGGTGAGCGGGCCCGGCCCCGGCATCCACGGGCTCTCGTCCTGGTGCCCACCCGCGAACTGGCCATGCAGGTGAACGACGCGCTGCTGCCGCTGGGCAAGGCCGTCGGCGTGTTCCTCAAGACCGCCGTCGGCGGGGTGCCGTACGACCGGCAGATCGATGCCCTGCGGCGCGGCGTCGAGGTGGTGGTGGCCACCCCGGGTCGGCTCGCCGACCTGATCGACCGGGGCGTGTGCCAGCTCGACGACGTCGAGGTCACCGTGCTCGACGAGGCCGACCAGATGGCCGACATGGGTTTCCTGCCCGAGGTCACCGAGTTGCTGGCGAAGACCCCTGCGGATGCGCAGCGACTGCTCTTCTCGGCCACTCTGGACGGTGACGTCGACGCGCTCGTGCGGCGGTTCATGACCGACCCGGTCACCCACTCGACCGCCCCACCCACCGCGGCCGTGTCCACGATGGACCACCACCTGCTGCTCATTCCGCCGCAGGAGAAGTTCCCGGTGACCGCGTCGATCGCCGCGCGGCAGGGCCGGACCATCGTGTTCGCCCGTACCCAGTTGGGCGTGGACCGGCTGGTCACGCAGCTCGCCGCCGTCGGGGTACGGGCCGGCGGGCTGCACGGCGGCAAGACGCAGCGGATGCGCACCCGCACGCTTGCGGAGTTCCGCGAGGGACGGACAAACGTCCTGGTCGCCACCGACGTCGCGGCGCGGGGCATCCACGTCGACGGGGTCTCCCTCGTGCTGCACGTCGACCCGCCGAAGGACCCGAAGGACTACCTGCACCGTGCGGGGCGTACCGCCCGGGCCGGTGAGGCCGGTGCGGTGGCCACTCTGGTGCTGCCGAAGCAGCGCCGCACCACCCTGGCCATGCTGGAGAAGGCCGGCGTGGAGCCGGCTCAGTCCCGGGTACGCGTCGGCGACCCGGTGCTGGCTGAGCTGACCGGGGCGCGGGAGCCGAGCGGGGTGCCGGTACGCGAGGAGCCGGAGCAACAGCCCCGACGCGGCAGCCGGCCGGGCGGCCCCCGTCGCTTCGGCGACCGGCCTGTCGGCGAGCGCCGCTACGCCGACCACGGTCACCGGGGCGAACGTCGCTTCGCGGAGCAGGCACCGGGCGACCGCCGGTACCACGACAACCCGCGCGGCGACCGCCGCTTCGGCAGTGACCGGGGCGGTCGGTCGGAGGGGTGGAATCGGTCGGAGGGCTGGAACACGCACGATCGGCCACGCGACGACCGGCGTGGGACGGGCGGCCGACCGCGGGCCCGCAGCTACTGACCACCGCGCGCCGCTCGCGGTGCTGATCTTCGGCGCATACGCTGCCCGGCTCCGCCGGGTGGCGTAACGTCCGGCTCATGCCGACCACGCCGAAGTCACTGCTGTGGACCCGTACGGATACCGCCGGTGCCGAGCACGCCCTGGTCGACGACGGCCACGGCTTGGCGGCGCAGGGCACCCAGTTGGCCGTCGACCCGGTTCCCTACACGTGTCGCTACCAGGTGACCACCGACACCGACTGGGCCAGTGTCCGCCTTGAGGTCGAGGTCGAGGGAGCCGGGTGGCGGCGCAGCGTACGGCTGGAACGGGCGACGCAGCGGTGGCGGGTGACCGCCGCCGAGCAGGGTGACCTCGACGCGGTCCTGACCGCCGCCGGGCACGCCCCGGCCGGGCTGCCCGGCGTGGAGGACCCGGATCGGCTGGCCGACGCCCTCGACGTGGATCTCGGTGGCTCACCGCTGTTCAACACGCTGCCGCTGCGTCGGCTCGGCCTGAACACCGCACCCCCGGACACCGCGCACTCGATAAGCGTGGCCTGGGTTCTGCTGCCCAGCCTCACCGTGCTTCCCGCCGAGCAGGTCTACACCGGGCTGGGCCCGAACCGGTTCCGGTACGCCAGCGGCGGCTTCAGCGCCGAGGTCGAGGTGGACGCCGACGGCTACGTGCTGCGTTACCCAGGGCTGGCCGAGCGCGCCGCCACCCGCTGACGGTCCGGCCGGGCGGTCAGGCCGGCCATGGCACGCCGGTTCAGGGACGCCGGCCGGGCGGTCAGGCCGGCCAGGAGCCGTCGGTCAGGAAGCGGTCGACGGTGGCCAGGTGCGGTGCCAGGTCGAGGCCCTGCCCGGCCACCCATTCGTCGGCGTAGTAGGTGTCGGCGTACCTGTCGCCCGCGTCGCAGATCAGGGTGACCACCGAGCCCGTCCGGCCGGCGGCCAGCAATTCGGCGATCAGGCCGAAGGCACCCCACAGGTTGGTGCCGGTCGAGCCGCCCACCCGCCGGCCCAACACCGCCGAGGCGGCCCGCATGGCCGCCAGGGAGGCGGCATCGGGCACCTGCACCATCCGGTCCACCACCGAGGGCAGGAAGGACGCCTCCACGGTCGGGCGGCCGATGCCCTCGATCCGGGAGCCCCGGCCGGTGCGTACCGACCAGTCGGCCGCCTGCCAGGCAGGGTAGAACGCGGAGTTCTCCGGGTCGACCACGCAGAGCTTGGTGGGCAGCCGCCGGTAGCGGGCGTACCGGCCGATTGTGGCGCTGGTGCCACCGGTACCCGCGCCGACCACGATCCACGCCGGGATCGGATGCCGCTCCAGGGCGAGCTGCGCGTAGATCGACTCGGCGATGTTGTTGTTGCCCCGCCAGTCGGTGGCGCGCTCCGCGTAGGTGAACTGGTCCATGTAGTGCCCGCCGGAGTCCTCGGCGAGCCAGCGTGCCTCGATGACCACCTTCGCCGGGTCCTGGACGAGATGGCACCGGCCGCCCTGGAACTCGATCTGGGCGATCTTCTCGGGCGAGGTGGAGGCGGGCATCACCGCGATGAAGGGCAACCCGAGCATCCGGGCGAAGTACGCCTCGGAGACCGCCGTGGAGCCGGACGACGCCTCGACGATCGTGGTACCCGGCCCGATCCAGCCGTTGCAGAGCCCGTACAGGAACAGGGAGCGGGCCAGCCGGTGCTTCAGCGACCCGGTCGGGTGGACCGACTCGTCCTTGAGGTAGAGGTCGATCCCCCAGTGCCGGGGCAGCGGGAACGGCAGCAGGTGGGTGTCGGCGGACCGGTTCGCGTCAGCCTCGACCGCCGCGATCGCCTCGGTCACCCACCGCCGGCTGGCCTCGTCGCACCGGTCGAGATGAGTCACGCCCGGAAACCTAGCAAGCCGACAGGCGGTGCTCGGGCTCAGGCCGTCGGCGGAGCGACCGACTGCGGTCGGTTCTCCCACTTGGTCGACAGCGCGATGCCGGTACGGGTGGAGGCGACCCCGGGTGTCCGGTTCAGCCGAACGATCAGCTGCTCCAACTCCGCGATGGTGCCTACCCGGGCCTTGAGCAGGAAGGACTCGACGCCGGCCATGAAGTAGCAGGATTCGATCTCGGGCATGACCCGGAACGCCTCAAGCACGTCGTCGGTGTCCGCCCCGGAGTCCTCCACGATGCCGATCAGGGCGGTCACACCCAGCCCGATGGTCTCCGGCTCGACCTCCGCGCGGTACGCCCGGATGACGCCCCCGGACTCCAGCTTCCCGACCCTTTCGTGCACCGCCGGAGCGGAAAGGCCGACCTGGCGGGCCAGCTCGGCGTACGACAGGCGGGCGTTGCCGCGGAGCAGGTCCACGAGGTTGAGGTCGATGGCGTCCACGGACTGTGACCCTAGTCGGCGTGGCGTTACACCCGGACTCCGGTATCCGTTTGACCTGGCAGCGGGTGACAGTTCGCATACCCGGGGTTCGGAGGGCGCGACGCCGGTACCATTTACTAACTTCCCACTCAGTGCGTTTTTCGCGTTTGGCGGACACGCCAGGTCGCTGGTGCTGTAATTGCCATACGTCCCTCATGACGGCTCTGGGCTCGCACCGGCCGGGGGCAGTGTGTTCAGCCGGGGGCTTCGTCGACGCGAGGAGGGGGCTGTGGACACTGGAGATCGCCTGCTGACACCGGGTGAAGTCGCCGCACTGTTTCGGGTGGACCCGAAAACCGTGACGCGATGGGCGGCGGCGGGCCGGATCGGGAGCATCCGGACTCCAGGAGGGCATCGCCGGTTTCGGGAATCCGAGGTGCGAGCCCTGCTTGAAGGGGAGGGCATGCTGGACGAGGCGGACGAGATGGGTAGACCGCAAAACGCGGGCCCGGCCGCTTCGACCGGCACTGCGGGCCCGGCGAATGCCGGAATGTACTGAAGTACGGGTCGGGACGCGGGCCGGCCGTCAGGTCCGGTCCGCGTTCAACTTTCCGGCCCACCGCTTGAACAGCGTGTGCGGCACATCGAGGGCGTCGAGCACCTTGCCCGCCACGAAGTCCACCAACTGGGCCCCGGAGGCGGCGGCGCCCGCACCGTAGAAGCCGGGACTGGCCGGCAGCACCACCGCGCCGGCGTCGTGCAGCGCGATCAGGTGTTCCAGGTGGCTTCGGGTCACCGGCGTCTCCCGGGGCACCACGACCACCCGCCGACGTTCCTTGAGGTTCACCTCGGCGGCACGCTGCAACAGGTCCTTGGACAGGCCGATGGCGATGCCGGCGCAGGCCGCCGTGCTGGCGGGCACCACCACCATCCCGCGTACCGGGTAGGAGCCGCTGCTCGGTCCGGCGGCGAGGTCACCGGCGGGCCAGTGGCGCAGATCCGCGGCGGCGACATCCCGCCCGAGCCAGGCAGCCAGATCCTGAGCCCAGTGAGCGTCCCGGAACGGCCGTCCAGTCTCGTCGAGGACGGTCAGCCGGGCAGCCCGGGAAACGATCAGGTCCACCGGCTCCCCGGCGTCGAGCAGCCCACGTACGACTGCGGCCGCGTACGGCGTGCCGGACGCCCCGGACACCCCGACCACCCATGGTTCGCGCATGCCCTCAGCCTGCCTGGTCACCGCCGGCTCCGGTCGGGCACCCCGGGAAGGCGTCCGAGGTGCCTATGATCGCCGCAGGTTGAGCCGTTACGCCACCGACGCCCGGCGGGTCTGCGGGGGTCACCGCAAGCTGGCATGCTGCCGGGGACGAAAGCACCGTGGGGGCCGACCGGAAGGATGTGGGGACCATCTCGTCGTCGGCCGACTCCGCCCACCACATCCTGCCGTCGCTGCGTGCCGCCTGCCCCATCGCGCCACAGCTCTCCCGGTACGCCGACGATGTGCAGGCGTGGCTGGTGTCCGAGCTGCCGTTGGACGCGCCGACGCGGGAGCGGCTGGGGCGGGCCGGTTTCGCCCGCTACGCGGGGCGGCTCTACCCCGATGCCAGCGAGACCGACCTGCGTACCCTGACCGCGCTGTTCACCTGGTTCTTCCTGGTCGACGACGCCTGCGACGGGCCCGAACGGACCGGCCTCGACGACATCCGTGCCCTACGGGACGGCGCGGTCGCGCTGCTGCGCTTCCGGCTGCGGCACCCGGGTCTGGCCGGTCCGCTACGTCGGCTGCTGGTCAGCGCCTGGCGGGAGCCGCGCCGCCGGATGCCCGCCCGCTGGCGGCAGCGCTTCGCCGACGCGGTCGCCCATCACCTCGACGGCACGTGGCAGGAGGCGGTCAACAAGGCGACCGGGTACGCGCCCGGCGTCGAGGAGTACGTCGAGCTGCGCCGGGCGACCTCGGCGGCGTACGTGTCGTATCCGCTTGTGGAGTTCGTCCACGGCCGGTCGCTGCCCGACCCGGTCTACCACCACCCACGGCTGGGCCAGTTCCGCGACATCGGTAACGACCTGCTCTCCTGGTACAACGACATCGCCTCGCTGGACCGGGACGCGGCCATCTCCGGCGGCCACAACCTGGTGCTGGCGTTGGCCACCGCACACCGCGTGCCGGTGCCCGCCGCCGTCGAGCTGGCGGCGCAGCGTTGGCACGAGTCGATGCGCCGCTTCGTCGCCCTGCGCGCCACGATGCCCTCGTTCGGTCCGGCGCTGGACCCGGCCGTCACCGCCCACCTAGACGGGGTGGCCCGAGCCGTCCGCGGCACCATCGACTGGACCATGGAGAGCGCCCGCTACGCCGTGCCGTCCAACAGGTGATCAGGCGCGCAGGCCGAGCCGGCGGGCTGATCAGGCGCGCAGGCCGAGCCGGACGACCAGGTCGAGCAGGGCGAAGGCGAACAGTGCGATGCCGACGAAACCGTTGGCGGTGAAGAAGGCCCGGTTGACCCGGCTCAGGTCGGTAGGCGTGACCACCAGATGCTGGTAGCCGAAGGCGACCGCGGTGAGGGCCAGCCCGATCCACCAGAGCCAGCCGAAGCCGATCAGCACGCCGAACCAGCCGAACAACGCGAAGGTGACCACGTGCGCGACCGTGGAGGCGTGCAGGGCGAAGCGCAGCCCGTAGCGGGCCGGCACGCTGTGCACGCCGATCTCCCGGTCCACCTCGGCGTCCTGGCAGGCGTAGATGAGGTCGAACCCACCGATCCAGAGGCCGACGGCGGCGCCGAGCAGCCAGGCCGGCCCGGAGCCGGCGAACGTACCGGTCACCGCGAGCCAGGCACCGACCGGGCCGACCATCTGAGCGGCGGCCAGGATGGCGTGTGGCCAGTTGGTGAACCGCTTGCCGTACGGGTAGACCACAAGCGGCACCACGGCCAGCGGCGCGAGCGCCAGGCAGAGCGGGTTGAGCAGGGCGGCGGCGGCGAGGAAGACCACCAGGGCGACGCCCGCGCCGGTCCAGGCCGTCCGCAGGCTCACCGCCCCGGTGACCAGTTCCCGATTGGCGGTACGCGGGTTACGAGCGTCGATCCGGCGATCCAGGATCCGGTTCGCCGCCATCGCGAACGTCCGCGCCCCCACCATCGCCACGGTGATCAGCAGCAGGTCCACCCACCGAACCCGCCCCCCGTTCACCTGCATCGCGACCAAGGCCGACAGGTACGCGAACGGCAACGCGAACACCGAGTGCTCAATCGCCACGAGCTTCAGGAACGCCCCCACCCGCCCCCGCGATCTTGCACTTTTCGTCGGGACAGAGCTGGGCGAAGCGGGCGAATCAGCGACCGAAAGTGCAAGATCGCGGGGGTCGGCGGGCTGGGTGGCCATCAGATGCCGTACTCCTTCCAGCGCTTGTCGACAAGCGAGACGACCTCGGGAGCCATGGTCATCTCCTCGGGCCAGCCCCGGTGGTAGCCCTCCTCGGGGAGCTTGCGGGTGGCGTCGATGCCGGCCTTGCCACCCCAGAACTGCTGGTACGAGGAATGGTCCAGGTGGTCCACCGGCCCCTCGGTGAGCAGCAGGTCCCGGGCGTAGTCGACGTTGCCGAACGCGCGGAAGGCGACCTCGCGGTAGTCGTGCACGTCGCAGTCCTCGTCCACGATCACGATCAGCTTGGTCAGCGACATCATGTGCGCGCCCCAGATCGCGTTCATCACCTTCTGGGCGTGCTTCGGGTACCGCTTGCGGATCGACACGATCGCGCAGTTGTGGAAAACGCCCGCGGCCGGCAGGTCGTAGTCGACGATGTCCGGAATCAGGAAGCGCAGCAGCGGTGCGAAGATCCGCTCGGTGGCCTTGCCGAGGCCATGGTCCTCCTGCGGCGGCTTCGAGGTGACGATCGAGTGGTAGACCGGGTCGCGCTGCATGGTCATCGCCTCGACGTGCAGCACCGGGAACGGCTCGACCGGGGTGTAGAAGCCGGTGTGGTCGCCGAACGGGCCCTCCGGCAGCCGCTCACCCGGCTCCAGGTAGCCCTCCAGCACCACCTGCGCGTGCGCCGGCACCTGCAACGGCACGGTCAGGCAGTCGACCATCTCCACCCGTTCGCCGCGCAGGAAGCCGGCGAACAGGTACTCGTCGATGTCGGCGGGCAGCGGCGCGCTCGACGCGTAGCTGACCACCGGGTCGCAGCCGATGGCGATGGCGACCGGCAGCCGCTGGCCGAGTCGCTCGGCGACGGCGTGGTGCGCGGTGGAGTTCTTGTGGATCTGCCAGTGCATCCCGAGGGTGTTGTGGCTGTGCTGCTGGAGCCGGTAGAGGCCGAGGTTCCGCTTGCCGGTCTCCGGGTGCTTGGTGTGGGTCAGTCCGAAGTTGTGGAAGATCCCGCCGTCACCCGGCCAGACCTGGAGCCCGGGCAGCCGGTTCAGGTCGACGTCGTCACCCCGGTAGACCACCTGCTGGCAGGGGGCGGTCTTGACCTTCTTCGGCGGCATCGACTTGAGCTGCATGACCTTGCTCAGGCCGCCCATCATGCCGGAGAAGCCCACCGGCAGCTCCGGCTTGAGCATCTCGCCGATCCGGTTGCCTATCTCGTCAAGCGACTCGACGCCGAGCGCCATCGCGGTGCGCTTCTCGGTGCCGAACAGGTTGATCGCCAGCGGCATCTCACCCCGGGTGGGCTGCTCGAACAGCAGCGCCGGCCCGTCGGCCCGCACCGTCCGGGTGACGATCTCGCTGATCTCCAGCGTCGGGTCGACCGGGACGCTGACGCGCCGCAGTTCGCCCGCGCGCTCCAGCGCCGCGAGAAAATCCTTCAGATCGGTGTACGGGAAGCCACGAGCCGCCATGCCCGCAAGTCTGTCCTACGTCCGCTGGTGCTGCCCACGCCGGGTGGCCGTACGCCCTGTGGCGCGCCCCACCCCCGCCTGTCACGGGACACCGCGGTCGGGCGAATCCTGCGATGCCTGCGCCTGCGCCTGCGCGACCGTGCCTCTTCGGCGAGCTGGCTCGGCTCACGCGTACGCGGCCAGGGGCGGGTCGATCGGCGCCCGGGTGAGCCGGTTGGCGAAGGTGGAGATGGTGTACGTGCCGACGCCGAGCACCACGTCCAGGGCGTGCCGGGGCTGGTAGCCAGCGGCCAGGAAGGCGGCCAGTTCCTCGTCGCGCACCGCACCCCGGTTGTCGAGCACGGCCAGGGTGAAGCGTCGCAACGCCTCCAGCCGCTCGTCGGGCAGGTCGGTGCCGGCGCGCAGCGCGTCGGTCAGCTCGGCGGCAGCGCCGTGCCGGACGAGGGTGGCGGTGTGCATGGCGACGCAGAGGTGGCATTCGTTCCGACCGGCGACCGTGAGCACCACGACCTCCCGCTGGATCGGGTCCAGCCCGCAGCTCTCGAAGCTGGCGTTTGCGGTCAGGAAGCCCTTGAGCAGTTCGGGGGACTCGGCCATCAGGCCGACCGCCCCGGGCAGGTGACCGATCTTGCGGCGTACGCCGGTCATGGTGGCGCGGGCAGCCTCCGGCGCGGTGTCGATGGTGTGGGTGGTGAATACGTGCGTGGACATGGCGGCGCCCCTTGCCGTAGATTAGTCAACGTGGTTGACCAAACCGTAAACCAGGTTGTCGAAATTGCCAACACCTGAACCGCAGCGACCCGGCT
Source organism: Micromonospora sediminimaris (assembly GCF_016863575.1). Lineage (NCBI taxonomy): Bacteria > Bacillati > Actinomycetota > Actinomycetes > Micromonosporales > Micromonosporaceae > Micromonospora > Micromonospora sediminimaris. Next base: position 12,556 of record NZ_BOPD01000014.1, on the reverse strand, counting down.
TCGTGCTGCCGCTGCTGTTGCTTGCCGGCTTCCGGACGCTCATCGACGACCTGCACGCCGAGCTGGCCCGGCAGGGTCACGCGGAGCTGCGCCCGCTGCACGGCTTCGTGCTCCAGGCCGTCGGCGCCGACGGCACCACCGCCTCCGAGCTGGGTCACCGGCTGGGCGTCTCCAAGCAGGCCGCCGGCAAGACCGTGGACCGGCTGGTCGCCCTCGGCTACCTGGAACGCGCCGACGACAGCCGCGACGCCCGCCGCAAGCTGGTCCGGCTGACCCCGCACGGGCTCGACGGGCTACGCCGGTCGGCTGTCATCTTCGACGCGCTGCGACAGCGCTGGACGGAAACGCTCGGCGCGGACCGGGTGGCCGCCATCGAGGACGACCTGCGGGCCGTCACCCCCGCCAACTGGTTCCGCCTCGACATCCCCGGCTGGTTCACCGGCTGATCGGAAGCACCGCCACGAACGTCCGCCAGGCCGCCGGGCCGAAGACCAGCACCGCGCCGTCGCGGTCCTTGCTGTCCCGGACCGCGACCAGGCCGGGCAGGTTGTCGGCCACCTCGACGCAGTCTCCGCCGTTGGTGCTGCTCCGGGTGCTTGTGCGCCACCGGGCGTCGGTCAGCTCCGCCATGACTCCGCCACCTCCGTCAACAACTCGATCGACTGCCGGGGCGGCAACGCCTCGCCCTGGATCGCCTCCCAGGAGGCCCGGATCGCCAGCACGTCCTCGGTGTGGTCGATCACCTGGCCCTTGAGCTGATCGTCCAGATAGGCCACATCCTCCCCACCGGGAAGGGTAGCCAGCACGAAGGCCCCGGCGACACCCGGATACGCGCCGACCGAGGCGGGCACCACGTGCAGCCGTACCCGGGCGTGCTCGGTGGCCAGCTTGACCAGCCGCCACAGTTGCTCGCGCATCACCACCGGCCCACCGACCGGCCGGCGCAGCACGTGCTCGTCCAGCACCGTGACCAGCTGCGGCGGTCGCTCGCAGGTGAGCACCGCCTGCCGGGCCAGTCGCGCCTCCACCCGCCGCTCCACCTCCGCGTCGTCGTAGAGGCCGACGCTGCGGAACAGCGCGCGGGCGTACGCCGAGGTTTGCAGCAGCCCCGGCACCACCGTGTGCTGGAACGACCGCAGCACGGTGGCCTGCCGCTCGTTGGCCTCCCACTCCCGCATCCACTGCGGCGCACCGAGCCGGGCCAGCATCCGGACGAACGCGCCGCCGGTGTCGAGTGCCGCGTCCGCCAGCTCCCAGAAGTCGGGCGGCGGCTTACGCGCCTCGGTCTCCACCATGGCCACCGTCGACGGCGAATAGTTGATCGCCCGGGCCAGATCCTCCTGCGTCACCTTGCGTGCCGCCCGCATGTGTCGCAGTTCCTCGATGAGCACTCGCGACCGCTCGTCCACCCACACCACTCCTCACCAGCACGACAGGCGTTTCTCACCGCCCTCACCGGGGGACAGACCAGGCACACAGGGCGATGGGATGCCTTCCGAGCGTAGTCGGCGGCGCACCAGACTGTCCCCATCGGAACCGCCCGGATCCGGCAGAAAGGACGGGCGCAACCGAGGCGGGGCCGTCCGGCACGTCGGCGACGGACGGCCCCGCCGCCAACCGGCTGGCAGACAGGAGTACGCAGATGACGTCGCAGATCCACGTCGCGCTCCGGCCGCTCTGGCTGTGCCGGGCCTGCGCCGCACCGTGGCCCTGCGCCAACGCCCGGCTCACCCTCCTCGCCGAGTACCGGGACAGTCACGTGGCCCTGTCGATCTACCTCGCCGGGCTGCTGTACGACGCGGTCGAGGATCTGTACCGCCTCGACCCCCACAACGCGCCGAAGCCCGCCGCGCTGCACGAGCGGTTCCTCGGCTGGGCCGCCCCACGAGCTCCTCGCCCACACCCCACCGACTGACCGCCGCTTTGGTCGTACGCTCGCACCTCATGACGATCGTCACTGCCGACCGGCCGCACTCCGACGACGAGCCGGCGGTAGTCGAGGAGCCGGGCGCGGCGGCCACCGCCGAGGAGCCGGGCGCGGCGGCCATCTCGCCGGCCTCCGTGGCCGAGGCGGAGCGGATCCAGCAGGAGCTGCGGCGGCACCTCGACCTGGAGGAATGCCTGGACGGCGCGCCGAGGCTGGTCGCCGGCGTGGACGTGTCGTACCACAAGGATTCGTCGCGGATCGTCGCCGCCGCCGTGGTCATCGACCTGACCACCGGCGCCGAGGTGGAGTCGGCCGTGGTACCGGGCACGGTGAGCTTCCCGTACGTGCCGGGGCTGCTGGCCTTCCGGGAGGTGCCGATCCTGATGGCGGCGCTGGGCCGGCTCGGCCATCGCCCCGAGGTGGTGGTCTGCGACGGGTACGGCATCGCCCACCCCCGGCGGTTCGGGCTCGCCTGCCACCTGGGCGTGCTGACCGGGCTGCCCACCTTCGGGGTGGCCAAGACGCCCTTCGTCGGTGCGTACGACGAGCCGGGCACCCGTCGGGGCGAGTGGTCGGCACTGCGCGACGGCGACGAGGTGCTGGGTCGGGTGCTGCGTACGCAGACCGACGTCAAGCCGGTCTTCGTCTCGGTCGGCCACCGCACCAGCCTCAACCAGGCGACCACGATCACGCTCGACCTGAGCCGGCGCTACCGCCTGCCCGAGGTGATCCGCCGCGCCGATTTCCTCTCCCGCGAAGCCCTCCGCTGACCGTCGACGCCTATTACACCGAGTAATTCTTGGACAGTTCCCGTTAGCGAAGAACGGGAACTGTCCAAGATCTCGACGGATTTGGGGAACATCTCACCGACCGTGGACCGGGATGCCGGGCGACGACACCATTGAGGCATGTCGGATGCGTACGTCGTCGGCGAGCCGGACGGGCTGTCGCCGCTGCAGGTCGAGCTGCGCGACGCCATCGCCCGTGAGTTGCACGCGCAGCTCGGGCTGCGGTCCGAGCGGATCGAGCTGGCCGATGTGCCGGAGGTCGCCTACCAGGTCACCCTGCGGGTGGGCGAGACGCTACGGCGGCACCGGCCGCTGTCGGCCCCGCCTCGGAGCTGTCCGCAAGACGTATAACCACAGTTACTATAAGTGTGGTTATACGTCTTGCAGGTCAGAGGCCGCCGTAGGAGTGCAGGCCCTCGAAGAAGATGTTCACGCCGAAGAGGTTCATCAGCACGGTCAGGAAGCCGAGGATGGCCAGCCAGGTGGCCGTGTTCCGCCGCACGCTCGGCGTGGCGCGGGCGTGCAGGTAGCCGGCGTACACCACCCAGGAGATGAACGCCCAGGTCTCCTTCGGGTCCCAGCCCCACGGGCGACCCCAGGCCGCCTCGGCCCAGATCGCCCCGGCGATCACCGCGAAGGTGAAGATCGGGAATGAGAAGGCGTGCAGCACGAAGGTGAGCCGTTCCAGCCCGGCCGCTGCCGGCAGCCGCTTCGCCAGGGTGTACGGGAAGCTGCGCTTGCCGTTCTCGTACCCGGCCCGCATCAGGTACGCCGCCGCCGGCACCACGCCCAGCAGGAACAGGCCCGAGGCGAAGACGATCGTCGACACGTGCACGATGAACCAGTACGAGTTGAGCGCCGGCACCAGCGGCACGATCGGGGTGTAGAGCACCAGCTCGGCGGTGGCCACCAGCAGCACCATCACCAGCGTCAGGAACAGCCCGAGGCGGCGCAGGAACGGCCACTTCACCAGCACGGTCAGCCAGGCGGCGACCCCGATGAACGAGACCGTGAGCACGAACTCGTACATGTTGCCCCACGGCATCCGGTCAGCGGCCAGGCCCCGCGTGACGAGTGCCGCCAGGTGCAGCGCGGCGGCGACGGCGGTCAGCCCGACCGCGATCCGGCCGCCCAGCTCCGCCCGCCGCGCGGTCCGATCGGCCCGACCCGATGTCGCCGGGTCCACCACAGCGCCACCGAGCGCCGACGACCCGTCGGCGAGATCGCTCGCGCTCCGGCCATCCGTGGCGATGCCATTCGTCGCCAGGCCGTCCCCGTCCGGACCGACAGTCACCTCGACGGTCGACGCGCCCACCCCCGCGCCGACCAGCTCGCGGGCCGGTGCCACGACGACCCTGGCGCGCGAGTTGCCGAGGGCGTACTCGACGGCGTGACTGATCATCGCCAGCAGATACACAAGCGTGGCGATCGACACCAGCTGATCGGAGAGTGCGGACATCACTCGGCTCCTTCCCGCGCCCGGGCCGACGCGCCCGGGTCGGTGCCGGCGTCACCGGATCGTCCACCGATCGCGGCGACCAGTTGGGCGAACTCGGCGGCGAACCCGGGATGCTCGGTACGCGGCAGACCAGCCACCTCGACCAAACTACTACCGCCCGTCGGAGATCCACCGTCGGGGTCACCCGGGCCGGCCGGCAGCAGCCGCACGAACACCCGCCGACGCCTGACGAAGAGCGAACCCATCAGCCCCAGCACCAGCCCGATCGAGCTGACCAGCAGCAGCATCGTGCCCGGGTCGTGCCGTACCGACAGCACGATGTACCGCTCCGTGCCCACGAACTCGACGGTGGTGCCGTCGTCAAGCGTCCAGCTCTCGCCGATCCGCAGTTGCTTCGCACCGATCTCGGTGAGCCGGCCGTTGCGTAGCTGACGCTGGTCGAGCTGGTAGACCGAGCCGGGGATGCCGGCGTCGAGCCCCAGGTTCCCCCGGTACGCGACCAGGTCGAGCAGCGGATTCTGCTCGGTCGGGTGCTCCGAGCGGACGAACGGCGGCTGCTGCGGTGCGGTCGGCAGGTAGAGCCCGGAGAAGGCCACCTGGAGATCCGGGTTCCGCTCGCCGGTCTCCGGGTCGACGTTGGCGTCCGGGAAGGCGGCCAGGCCCTCGCCGGTCAGCCCGATGTCGCCGGTGGTGAGGAACGGCACGGTGCTGGTCTGGGTGCCACCGAACCGGTCGGTGTACCGGATCACCGGGGCGTAGCCGTGCCCGAGCAGGTAGACGTTCGCGCCGTCGAGGCGCAACGGTGCGTTGACCGAGAACTCGGCCTGGCGGGGCGCACCGCCGTCCTCGTCGACTGTCACCTTCGCGTTGAACGAGGACGCTTGGCCGTTCGGCAGGAACTGCGCGTCGAACTCGTCCAGCTGCATACAGAAGCGGGGCAGGTCGTCACCGACGCGCGGACCGAGCTTCGCCTCGGCGTACTGCTGGCGGGTGTTGCAGAAGACCTGGTCCGCTCCCGCCACCAGCAGCCGGTTGCCGTGCCAGCCGTACCAGGAGCCGAGCGCGACACCGACAAGCACCAGCACCATCGAGGTGTGGAAGATCAGGTTGCCGGTCTCCTTCAGGTAGCCCTTCTCGGCGGAGACCTCGTCGCCGCGTACCGCCACCCGCCACCGCCGTCGCCGCAGCGTCTCGGCGACCGCCGCCGCGCCGCCCTCGGGCGCGGGCACCACCGCGTGCTGCGGCAGCCGCTCCAACCGTTTCGGTACGGCCGGCGGACGGGCCCGCAGCGCCCGGACGTGGTCGCGGAGCCGGGGCGTGATGCAGCCGATCAGCGAGGTGAACAGCAGCAGGTAGATCGCCGAGAACCAGACCGAGCTGAACGCCTCGAACGCGCCCACCCGGTCGAGCAGCGGCGCCAGGTCGGGGTTGGCGGTGTAGAAGTCGCGTACGTCCTCGGGGTTGACCCCACGCTGCGGCAGCACCGACCCGGGGATCGCCGCGATCGCGAGCAGGAAGAGCAGCACCAGCGCGGTACGCATGCTGGTCAGCTGCCGCCACGAGTTGCGCAGCAGCGCGAGCAGCGGGTTGGGCCGGCGTCGGGGCGCCTCGGCCGGTGTGGCGGGACGGTCGTCCACGGCGGTCATCAGATGCCCACCTCGAAGTTGCCCACCCCGACCGTGGTCTGCAACCAGATCACCACGTTGGTCCAGCCACCGGTGACCAGCGCCAGCCCGATCAGGATCAGTAGCGCCCCGCCGATCCGGGTGACCCAACGGCTGTGCCGGCGCACCGTGCGGAACACCCCGAGCAGCCGGTTGAAGCCCAACCCGAAGACGACGAACGGAAGACCCAGCCCGAGGCAGTACGCCACCGCCAGCACCACCGCCCGGTCGGTCTGCCCGCTGGTGGTGGCCATCCCGAGCACCGCGGCCAGCGTGGGCCCGGTGCAGGGCACCCAGCTCAGTGCGAACACGGCACCGAGCACCGGTGCGCCGAGCAGCCCAGCGGCGGGCAGCCGGTTGATCCGGAACTCACGCTGGAACCCGGGCAGCGCACCGAGGTAGCCCAGACCGAGCACGACGATGAGCCCGCCGACGATGATCTCCAGCGTCCGTTCGTGGTCGAAGAAGACCCGGCCGACGCCGCTGAACAGGACTGCCGTGGCGGTGAACACGACGGTGAAGCCGGCGATGAACAGCAGCGTCCCGGCCAGCACCCGACCCTTCACCGCGGGGGCGACCCGAGTGCTCTCCCGTACCGCGGTGCCGACGCCGCCACCACCGCCCGGTATCTCGCCCACCGCGGGAGGCGCGTGCCGGCCTTCGAGGTCCGCGCCGGCCAGCCCGGTGACGTACGAGAGGTAGCCGGGCATCAGCGGCAGCACGCACGGAGACAGGAAGCTGACCAGACCGGCCAGGGCAGCCGCGCCCAACGCCAACAGCAACGGGCCGGACTCGGCGAGCTGACCGAAGGTCCCGCCCATCAGCGCTGACCGGCCGGCGCGGGCGCCTCGGCGGCGATCCGCTCGACAATGGGTTGCAGCCCCTCCTGCCGGACCGCCGCCCGGATCACCGTGGCGATGCGTCCCTCCCGGTCCAGCACGACGGTGGCCGGGATGGTGTTCGGCGGGATGTCCATGTCGAGGGCGAGCCGGCTGCCCGGGTCGAAGATGCTCGGGTAGCTGACCCGGCCCTCCTCGAAGGCGATGGCCTTGTCCCGGCTGTCCTGCACGTTGATGCCGAGGAAGGTCACCCCGGCGTCCTTCGTCGCCTGGTAGGTGTTCTCCAGGTCGTCGGCCTCGGCCCGGCACGGCGCGCACCAGGAGCCCCAGAAGTTGACCACCACGACCTTGCCCCGCTGGTCGACCACGTCGTAGGACCCACCGGCCAGCAGCTCACCGGCGATCTTCGGGGCGGCGGACCGCTGCTCCGGGGCACACTCGACGATGCCGCCGGCGCTGTCGCAGTCGGACTCCCGCCCGTCGCCCGTACAACCGCTCAGGAGCATCGCGGTGGCCGCGGCGGCGAGCAGGCCGACAGCCAGCCTCCGGACGCCCATCTCAGGCCCCCTTGGCCGTCCGCGCGGTCGGCGACATCGCCACCAGGTGTGCGGCCGGTTCGGAATAGCCGATGCCGACGATCTTGGCGCCGTCGAAGTGGAAGGTGGTGAGGGAAGCCAGTGCACACTGCCGGCGACGCGGATCGTGCCACAACCGCTTGCGCTCCACGTAGCGGCGCAGCGTCCAGATCGGCAGCTGGTGCGAGACCAGGACGGCCTCCCGGCCCTCGGCGGCGATCCGGGCGGCGTGCAACGCGGCGAACATCCGCTCGGCGATGGCCCGGTACGCCTCGCCCCAGGACGGGGTGACCGGGTCACGCAGCACCCACCAGTTGCGCGGGTCGCGGAAGGAACCGTCGCCGGGCGAGACCTTCTTGCCTTCGAACCAGTTGGCGCTCTCGATCAGCCGCTCGTCCACTCCGACGGGCAGCCGGAACTGGGCGGCGATCGGCTCTGCGGTCTGCTGGGCGCGTTCCAGCGGGCTGGCCGCCACGTGCACGACCTCGCGTTCGGCGAGCCCCTGCGCGGCGGCCTTGGCCATCTGGACGCCCAGTTCGCTGAGGCGGAAACCGGGCAGCCGGCCGTACAGGATGCCGTCCGGGTTGTACACCTCGCCGTGCCGGAGCACGTGGACCACCGTCTTACTCACCGCTACCCCCCGTGACCTGCCGCTGCCGCCGCGTTGGCCGCCGTCGGCAGCGCGCCGGCGATCTGTTCCAGGGCGGCATCGTCGATCGCCGCCGAGACGAACCAGGACTCGAACGCGCTCGGCGGCAGATAGACCCCGGCAGCGAGCATCGCGTGGAAGAACGCCTTGAACGCCGGCACCTGCTGGGTGCGGGCGCTGTCGTAGTCCACCACGTCGGCATCGGTGAAGAAGATCGAGAACATGTTGCCCGCGTACGAGAGCCGGTGCGGGACCCCGGCGGCAGCCAGCGCGTCGGCGGCCAGCTTGCCCACGACGGCGGCGGTGTCGTCCAGCCGGCGGTAGAGCGCGTCGTCGGCGAGCCGCAACGTGGTCAACCCGGCCGCGCAGGCGAGCGGGTTCCCGGAGAGGGTGCCGGCCTGGTAGACCGGACCGGCGGGAGCCAGTCGCGACATGATCTCCGCGCGCCCACCGAACGCCGCGGCGGGCAGGCCGCCACCCATGACCTTGCCGTACGTCCACAGGTCCGCCTCGACCGGATCGAGGCCGTGCCAGCCGGCGCGGGAGACCCGGAACCCGGTCATGACCTCGTCGACGATCAGCAGTGCGCCGTGCGCGTGCGCGATCCTGGCCAGCTGCGCGTTGAACCCGTCACGGGGGGCGACCACGCCCATGTTGCCCGGTGCGGCCTCGGTGATCACCGCGGCGATGTGCTGGCCCTCGGCAGCGAAGGCGGCCTCGACGGCGGTCACGTCGTTGTAGGGCAGCACGATGGTCTCGCTGGCCGCCGCGCCGGTGACCCCCGGCGAATCGGGCAGGCCGAGGGTGGCCACGCCGGAGCCGGCGGCGGCCAGCAGCGCGTCGACGTGCCCGTGGTAGCAACCGGCGAACTTGATGACCTTTGAGCGACCGGTGTAGCCGCGCGCCAGGCGGATCGCCGACATCGTCGCCTCGGTGCCCGAGTTGACCAGCCGGACCTGCTCGACCGGGGTACGCGCGACGATCTCGTCGGCCAGTTCGACCTCGCCGGGGGTGGGCGTACCGAAACTGGTGCCGTGCGCGGCGGCGGCCTGCACGGCCGCGACCACCTCGGGGTGAGCGTGCCCCAGGATCAGCGGCCCCCAGGAGCAGACCAGGTCGACGTAACGGCGACCGTCCGCGTCGTGGAGCCAGGGCCCCTCACCTCGAACCATGAAGCGTGGGGTGCCGCCGACCGCCCGGAAGGCGCGCACAGGGGAGTTCACCCCGCCCGGCACGATGGCGCAGGCGCGGTCGAACAGGGCCGCTGAGGCCGGCGCGTCGACCGGGTAGCGGTCGGATCCGGCGGTAAACACCTCGGTCACGATGCCGCCATTGTGTCAGCGCCCGGCTGCGGATCGGCAGCCACCCCGGCCAGGGGTTACCGGGCTCACCCCCGGCACGCTGCGCGGGGACGGCACGCCTCGACAGGCCGGTCGACGGAGATCGCGATAGGCTGACCCGGTGGATCGTGCCGAACTGTCCATCACCGTACACCGAACGGGCGACGAAGCAGTCCTCCGCCTTGCCGGTGAGATCGACATGCAAACGGCCGCCCAGCTATCGACCGTCGTCAACGAGGTTCTCACCGAGCCCCCGCCCCGGATCGTCCTCGATCTCGGCGGCGTGACGTTCTGCGACTCGCAGGGGCTGGGCACCCTGGTCGTCCTCAGCCGCAAGGCCAGTCACGCGCAGAGCCTGCTCGTCCTGACCAACGTCGGCGAGTTCCTGCTACGCGTCCTGGACATCACCGGCCTACGCAGCGCCCTGATGATCCGCAACGACACCCCCACCCCCTAACCCACCCCCGCGCCCGCGCCCGCGCCCGCCGCGATCTTGCACTTTCGGTCGCCCAAATGCCCCGAATTGCACCTTTCGTCGGGACAAAAACTGCAAGATCGCGGGCGGGCGGCGGGAGGCGGGGTGGGCGGGGTGGGGGTGGGTAGGGGGTTAGTCGGGGGTGGTGCCCCAGCGGGCTTGTTCGAGGAGGGCTACGGCGCGGGCGTGGGCCTCCGGGTCGTCGGCGTTGCGGAGCAGGGTGGTGGCTTCGTCGACGGCGTCGGTGAGCAGCCGCCACTGGGCGTCACGTTCGCGCACCATCTCGGACTGCGCCGCCAGCTGACGGGTCTTGGTCCACAACTCGACGAAGACGGAGACCTTGGCCCGCAGCACCCACGGATCGAACGGCTTGGTGAGATAGTCGACCGCGCCCGCCGCGTAGCCGCGCAGGGCCAGTTGAGCGTCCCGGTCGGCAGCGGTCAGGAAGATGATCGGCACGTGCCGGGTACGCTCCCGCCGCTTGATGTGGCTCGCCGTCTCGAACCCGTCCATGTCCGGCATCTGGGCGTCCAGCAGGATCACCGCGAAGTCGTCGACCAGCAACTGCTTCAGCGCCGCCTCACCGCTCTCCACGGCGACCGACTGCACCGGCAGCCCCTGGAGGATCGCCTCCAGGGCCATCAGGTTCTCCCGGCGATCATCGACCAGCAGCGCCTTCGCCACCTGCGTCACGAGCCCTCCTCGGTACGGCTGCCACTGATCCAGGTGCCCATCAGCTCGATCAACTGGTCCAGGTCGACCGGCTTGGTGATGTAGTCGCTGGCTCCGGCCGCTATCGCCGACTCACGATCCCCCGGCATGGCCTTCGCCGTCAGGAACACGATCGGCAGGTCCGCGAACCGGTGATTACGCCTGATCTGTCGGGTTGTCTCGTATCCGTCCTGATCGGGCATCATTGCATCCATCAGGACGATATCGACCTCCGGGTGTTCGGCCAACAGGCGGACCCCGTCGGCGCCGTTGTCGGCGTACAGCACGGTCATTCCGTGCAGTTCGAGCGCGCTGGTCAGCGCGAAGACGTTACGCACGTCGTCGTCGACGATCAGCACGGTGGCACCGTCGAGCTGGCGGGTCTTCGGCGCCTCGGGCGCCTCCGACAGCAACTCCATCGGCGGCATCAACAACGACGACGGCAGACCCGCCCGCTGCGGTGACGGTGGCGCGGGTGCCACCACCGCGTCCGGCGCCAGTACGTCGGGCAGGTAGAGCGTGAACGTCGAGCCCTGGCCGGGTGCCGAGGCGACCGTGATCGTGCCCCCGATCAGCCGGGCCAGGTCACGGCTGATCGACAGGCCCAGCCCGGTACCGCCGTACCGGCGGCTGGTCGTCCCGTCCGCCTGCTGGAACGCCTCGAAGATCAGCGACAGCTTGTCGTCGGAGATCCCGATACCGGTGTCGATCACCGTGAAGGCGATCACCTGCCGGGCGTTGGTCAGCGCCGGTACGTCGAACACCGCGTGCTCCGGCGCCCGGGAGATCCGCAGGGTCACCGCACCGTTGTCGGTGAACTTGACCGCGTTCGACAACAGGTTGCGCAGCACCTGCTGAAGCCGCTGCGCGTCGGTCACCACGGCCGGCGGCAGGTCCTTGCCGATGCGTACCTGGAAGTCCAGGCCCTTCTCCTCGGCCTGCGGGGAGAACGCCTGTTCCACGTAGTTGCAGATCTCGGTGAACCGGACCTCGGTCGGCTCGACGTCCATCCGCCCAGCCTCGATCTTGGAAAGATCCAGGATGTCGTCGATCAGGCGCAGCAGGTCCGACCCGGAGCCGTGGATCGTGCGGGCGAACTCGATCTGCTTCGGCGTGAGGTTCTGCTCGGAGTTCTCCATCAGCAACCGGGCCAGCAGCAGCAGCGAGTTCAGCGGCGTACGCAGCTCGTGGCTCATGTTCGCCAGGAACTCCGACTTGTACGCCGAGGCCCGGGTGAGCTGCTGCGCCTTGTCCTCCAGGCCCAGCCGGGCCAGTTCGATCTCCCGGTTCTGGGTCTCGATGTTCGCCTTCTGCTCCGACAGCAGTTTGGCCTTGTCCTCAAGTTCGGCGTTGGTCCGCTGCAACTCCGCCGACTGCTCCTGCAACTCGTGTGCCAGCCGCTGCGACTGCGCGAGCAGTTCCTCCGTACGCCGGTTCGCCTGAATGGTGTTGACCGCGATGCCGATGGTGGAGACCAGCCGTTCCAGGAACGACAGGTGCAGCTCGGAGAAGGGTGTGACGGTGGCGAACTCGATCACGCCGAGCAGTTCGCCCTCGAAGAGGACCGGCAGGACGACCAGGTCGGCCGGTGGCGTGTCGGCCAACCCGGACCGCAGGGTGATCCGGCCGTCCGGTACGGCTCCGACCCGGATGGTGCGCCGGGACAGGGCGGCCTGGCCGACCAGCCCCTCGCCCGGCCCGAAGGTCACGTCGTGCCCCCGGGAGACGTAGCCGTACGAGGCGGTCAACCGCAGCCGCATCACGCCCTCGGAGTTGTCCACGAGGAAGAAGGCACCCAGCTGCGCGTCGACAAGCGGAGTGACCTCCTGCATGATCATCCGGCAGACCTCGCCGAGATCACGCTGGCCCTGGAGCAGGCCGCCGATGCGGGCGAGGTTGGAGTCGAGCCACCCCTGCTCGGCGTTCTTGTGGGTCGTCTCCCGCAGGGTGACGATCATCTGGTTGATGTTGTCCTTCAGCTCGGCGACCTCGCCCTGCGCCTTCACCGCGATCCGCTGGGTGAGGTCGCCCCGGGTCACCGAGGTCGAGACGCGGGCGATCGCGCGTAGCTGGGTGGTGAGCGTCGAGGCGAGCTGGTTGACGTTCTCGGTGAGGTCCCGCCAGGTGCC